>NZ_JBHUGY010000051.1:0-65206 GCF_042682105.1 Mesorhizobium calcicola | reverse complement strand
GATACCGCTCTGCACGTAAAGGCGATTGGCGCAGACCAGGTCTGGCCAGCATTGCGGAACTTGGAGACGAGGGCTCCTTCGACGGCCGCATCGGACATCGGCGTCGTCGAAGACGATGAACGGTGGCGTTGCCGCCCAGTTCCATGCTGAGCTTCATGACTTGCGCCGAGGGCTTGCGCCATCAGGGTGCGGCCGACCTCGGTCGACCCGGTGAACGTGAGTTTGCGAACCTTCTCGTTTTCCGCAAACACTCATCGCCGAAAGTCCGAGCTCTTCGTGATCGGGACAACGCTCAATAGCACCGGACGGCACACCCTGCCCTTTCCGCAAGTATACGGCGAGGGCCAAGTCGGAGAGTGGCGTCAGGGCATGCCGGTTTGACAGACGATCGAGCAGCCCACCGCCAGCGCCGGAGCGATCTTGCGCGCCACCATCGCCGAGGGAAAATTCCAGGGCGTAACAGCGCCGACGACCCCGACAGGTTGCTGATCACGACGATCCGCTTGTCACGGGCATGACCGGTGGATAGTGGTCGCCATAGACGCGCTTGGCCTCTTCGCCGAACCACTCGATGTAGGACGCGCCATAGAGGATCTCGCCCTTGGACTCGGCGAACGGCTTCCCCATTTCAGCGGTCAGGATCGTCGCCAGGTCATCAAGATTGGCGACTCGTCAGATCATACCAGCGCCGAATGACTGCAGCGCGCTCCTTGCCGGTACGGGCAGCCCACTCCTTCTGGACGAACATAGGCCACATCGATCGCATTGGCGATGTCGGCTCGGGTAAATCGGGCAGCCTGGCCAGCACTTCGCTGGTCGAAGGTTGGTGACCTCGAAGGTTTGTCCGGACCGGGATTGGCCGAGCCACTCTCTGCCGATCAATCCCGCTTCCCGGATCAGATCCTTGTCCTTGAATCTTGTTGAGGAGTGTCGCTGATACCGGCCATGGTTAGACACCTCCACTGAGTTGCGAAACGGCCCGCGCGAGAAGTGCCCGGGCCTGGCGATATGGGAGCGTCCGATCATCCTGCCGTCGACAAGGCGCGCTGCGCCGTCCCGGGCCGCAGTCGACGACGCGCTGCGCCCAGCGCAGTTGCTGTTCACTCGGCTGGAAAGCCGAGGCAATCGAGACGACCGGCGCGAGGCTCATGTTCCTGCCGCCCTACAGCAACCGACTTCAATCCGATCGAACGCCTCTCAAAACTCAAGGCTCTTATGCGGGCCAAAGCCGAGAGGACAATCACAGCCCTGTGGACCCGCCGTCGATCGGCTCGTCGGACTCTTCACCCCAGCGCGAATGCCAGAACTACTTCAGGCCGCAGGTTATGACCCAGATTAACCGGACGTGCTGCTAGTTTGCTGCCGCGGCAATTTTGGCGCCCATCGCCTCGGCGATCAGCGAAAATCATGGGCGCTGATTTCGATAGAGGCCAAAAGCGAAGCTGATAACCCCAATTCGAACTTGCCGGCGGTGAAGTCCAGCTGTCGAGCAGCGGCTTGATCGATGTTTCCTCGGCCTTTGTCCAACTCGACATCGCGCCGGAACGGCGTGAAGCCGCCGCCCATATCGCCCTGATAGGATCGCCTTCCCGCACGGTGCGATCGCCGTAAGGCCTGCAGACCGTCCTTTCGCCTAAAATGGTGGTTGGCGAATAATAGACGATGCCGTCGCCGGGTTTGACGCGGGCGACAGCGGTGCCGGCCTGCCGTGATTGACCTGCATGAAGCCGCCCTGACGGGCCACGCGCACGGAGCGTGTTCGGCCGAGGCAACGGCGATCCAGTACGCGCTCATTTCTGTGTCCCCATTGGCCTGGTTCCCCATCGGACAGGCCAGTAGACGCGCAGGCGATGGTTGTCGGGATCGAGCGACCACGAAGGTGCGGCCGAAATCCATGTCGGTCGGCGTCTGCAGGATTTCAGCCCGCGCCTGGACCAGTCGGCATGGCGCGGCATCGACCAGCATCCGGCGTATCCAGCGCAAAGACGATTTCGGCGCCGGCCGCCTGCTGCGGTCGCGGGCGGCTCCACCGTATGGCGCGACCAGAGGCCGAGCTTGAAGCCCGCGTCGAGCACGAACAGCACGAAGGTCGGCGAAGCTTGCGACCGGCCTCGCGACCGAGCAGCGCGCTGTATGAAGGCACCGCTCTGCTGTGGTTGGTCGACATAGAGGATGACGAAATTCGGGGATGTCCATGTCTGCTCTCCAAGGTTCAGCGTTTCGACCTGGCGACCAATAGGATGACTACTGTCAGATTCTGGCAGTAGCCGTCACGAGCCGCGCGGCTTGTCGAGCGTCGCCCGCCATTCCTTCAGCAGCGCCTGGCGACGACGCGGATAGCGCCTGTGCGGTGGCGCTTGAGCTCGCGATGCGATCGGCGCGAAACAATGCGCCGGAAATCTGCCGCAATCCTCGCACCACGCCACCACGACCTCGCACCTTGTCGAAGAACCCCAACGCAACGGCCAGACCACGCGTTCGTGAGGCGCGCCGCAGCGTCGCGATACAAATAAGCGAGCTTGCGCTCGTTGCGGATGGCACTGCCGCACAGTCCGAGGTCGATGCCCTCGACAGCTGCGTCGGGAGGTCGACGAGCAGCTGTCGAGGCGTCGAGATCCTCGCGCAGAGTCGTCCGGCAGCACGGCCGCGATCTTCGCCAGCGCGTTGGCGGCAGCGGCTCGAGAGGCGCCGTCCGGCTGCTTGGCGACCCAGCGCGCAGCCGAGCACGATGGCTCGATCTCCTCGTCGCTGAACATCAGCGGCGGCAGCATGAAGCCGGGCTTGAGCACATAGCCCAGGCCAGCTCACCTTCGATCGGTGCGCCCTGGCCTTGCAGCGTGGCGATGTCGCGGTAGAGCGTGCGGATCGAAATCCCGAGTTCAGCGGCCAGCGCCTGTCCGCTCACCGGCCGGCGGTGCCGGCGTAGCGTTTGGATCAGGCGAGCAGGCGTTCTGGAGCGGGACATGATTCTCGGGACTTGGACAAGGCCACGATAGAACCGCAGGAGCGCGGCAGGAAGCCAGGACGGTTTTCCCACCGGCGACGCCGCGCCGCGCCACTTCGCTCGGAGGTCAGAGCCGAAACACCTTGACCTCATTGCCGCGCTCCAGCGCCTTGTTGTGCGATGAAGATCTCCGCTTTCGACTGTTCGGCCTCGCGATCAGCGAGAACCCGCAGCATCGCTTCCAGCCGCCTCAGCGCGATCGCCCTGTTGCGGTGTTGCGAGCGTTCGTGTTGCGTGCCGTCACCACAATACCCGTCGGCAGATGGACGGCCCCGCCACGGGCGCTGTCGGTGGTGTTCTGATGCTGTCCGCCGGGTCGCCGGCGCGCAGCGTCTCAAAACGAACATCCGACACCGCGATCGAAGCCGCGGCAGGCGCCGCCGCCGCCAGGTCCACCGTCTTCACGCCGACGAACCAGTTCTGGCGCTTGTGGCCTGCACGCACCGGGCTTTTGAAGACGAACTTGACGGTGCCGCAATACTCCCGCGCGAGCGCTTCGGCGTTGCGGCCCTCGAGGCTGAGCACGGCGGATTTGGCGCCCATGCCGGTCCGGCCTGTGACCAAAGGAGGCCTCGCAGGTGGCAGCCGAGCCGAACGGCTTCCTTCTCGATGGTCTCGCACCAGCGCCATCAAGGCGATGCGGCATTCGACCGGTCCGTTGCTGAGGTGACGAGCATGTCAATCGCGGCCATGGTCGCCCTCCTTGCCATACGTTCGCGAGATGGATTCTTGCGTGTCCGATCGGCGGGCCTTCCATCGCCTTCTTGTCGGTCACCATCGGCTTCATTGCCGCAAGCCGCACGCCAGGGCGGCATCGGCAAGGTCTTGAACCACCTGTCCGGCGTCCTTGTAGGGCGGCGCCGCTTCCTCGATGACCAGGTTGCGGTCGTCGCAGATCAATTGCCCGCCCCAGGCATTCTGAGCAGGCGTCGCGCTCCGACCTGTTGCGCCCGGCACGGCCGTGCATGGTGGCACGGTCGGTATTTGCGGCCGGCACCGTGCGAAATGCGCCGAGCGATAGGCCCGTACCGTTGAGCGCCCGCACGACATAGCTCAGGCTGGCGCGCGAACCGGCGATCGTGCGACATCTCCCGCCCGTACCGCGGCCGAGCCCTTGTGGTGGACGAAACCATCGGCCCGGTCGCGGACAAGGTTATTGCGGCACATCAGCCACCAGCCGGGCTTGCTGCGCAAGGCGCTGGCCGCGCGCTCGGCGATCAGCCTGCGGTTGAGCGACGCCCAGGTGACGCAAAATATCATGCTGACGACGCCAGTCCTTGCCCCGCGGCCGACTCCGGATCGAGCCCGGCCGTCACCGCCGACTGGAAAATCCCAGCATCATGCCCGAAGACAAGGCACCAAGCCCGCGCGAGCCGGAATGCACCAGCAGATAGAGCTTCTGGCGGTCGAACAGGCCTTCCCCAGCCGCATCGGTCTGGTCGACCGCTTGCAGCTCGCCGAGAAATGGTTGCCGCCGCCGATCGTGCCCAGCGCATCCGGATAGAGATCCGTCGGCAGGTCAGAGGCAGCGAGCGCCGCTGCGGGTCGATATCCTCCGCTTCGGTCCGGCGCAGGCATTCGACAGCCTTGTCGATCCTGAGCTTGCGCAACGGCAGGGTCGAGCTCGAACAGCGACATGCCGCAGCCAATGTCGTTGCCGATCAGTGCGGATGCAGCCGTTCTGACAGCACGGCAATGCCGGTCGGACCGTATTGCCGGATGCAGGTCTGGAAAGGCCCGCAACCGAGGTGACGCCGGGCAAGGCCGCGACGTTCCGAGCTGCTGGAGCGCCGCGCCCTCGATCCATGTCTGCGGCGAAAAACAATGCTGGATGTGCGCAGGCAAGGTGCTGCGCACGACGAAGGGAGGCCGAGGCCTCCGATAAAATTGCCCATGATGGAACACTTCTGGATAAAGGTCACAAACCGGACGCCGTCAGGCATCCGTTCGACCGGCGGCAAGTCATCACAAAATGCTGCCTACGCCGGAACCCTCGAGGGGTGCGCGGTGAAGATGGTCGTCATCTTTCGCTCCGTTCCAGAAACAACAACTGCGGCCCCTCATAAACGAAGCGCGCGAAAAACAAGCGTGACGCCTTTTCAACAGCAAACGACATGGCACCCGCAGAGAACACCTTCGGCATCCACCCCGTTGTCCGAATGACGGAGATACGCGGCTTTCTGCTGTTCTGGTGTGCCCTGACCGCCACCATCGCAGCGCTCAGCCTTGGACCGTCCTTCGCTCATGTCCTGGAAATCGGTTCCTCGGCTGACCAAATGGTCGCCATCCCTCTGGCCTGAGACCACCGTTTTCAATGGCCAGTTCGTGCTGTTTGCGGATTGGCGCTCCCTTGGACACAGCTGCAATCGTCTGTCCGGGACTTCTGGCATGGCTGCTGCGTGCCGATCGTCCGGCCTTCATGGTTCGTGCTGCTGCTGCCGTGCTTTATGCCGTCTCCCTGGCGGTTTGTGGTCTGTTCTGGTCATCCGGCGAATGATGTTCTGGGGACGTGGGTGCCCGGACTATTCCGGAAAACTTCGATACGATCCGGCTGCGTTGAGAAACCGGCCACAATCCGAAAAGGCAGGCTCGGTCCGCTTGCCACCAATCTCGAGGATGCTGAAGCATGATCCGCAATGGCGGTCGCCTTCTTGTCGAATGCCTGATCGCGCTGGGCGCGACCAAGAGCTTCGGCGTGCCCGGCGAAAGTTACCTCGCCGTCCTCGACGCCCTGCACGACACGCATGGCAGGCTGGGACTACATTCTCTGCCGCAATGAGGGTGGCGCGGCCTTCATGGCCTCGGCCTATGGCAAGCTGACGGGCATGCCGGGCCTCTGCTTCGTGACGCGCGGCCCGGGTGTCACCAATGCCAGCATCGGCGTCCACACCGCCATGCAGGACAGTTCGCCGATGATCCTGTTCGTCGGCCAGGTCGGCACCGACATGAGGGCCCGCGAAGCCTTCCAGGAGATCGACTACCGCGCCGTGTTCGGCACCGTCGCTAAATGGGCGGTCGAGATCGACGACGTCCGCGCGGCTGCCGGAGATCGTGGCGCGGGCCTGGACCACCGCCACGACCGGACGGCCCGGGCCCGGTTGTGGTCGCGCTGCCGGAAGACATGCTGACCACCCTGACCGAGGCCTGGCACGGCTGAGCGGCCCGGCGGCGATTTTCGAGCCGGCGCCGAGCGCGGACGCGACTGCGTCGGCCCTCAAGCTGCTGGCGGCGGCCGAGAGGCCGGTGCTGCTGATGGGCGGCGCCAATTGGACGGCGGACGGGCGCGCGGCGCTGCAGGCTTTCGCCCAGGCCTCCGACATACCGGTCGTGGCCGCCTTCCGCTATCAGGATCAGTTCGACAACCATTCGCCGGCCTTCGTCGGCGAGGCCGGCGTCGGCATGGTCGCGCATGTCAAAAATCTGATCCGCGACGCCCGACGTGATCCTGGCCGTCAATGTGCGCTTCGGCGAGATGACGACGGATGGCTACACGCTGCTCTCCGTGCCGGGTGCCGCGCCAGAAGCTGATCCATGTCCATGGCTCTGACCGCGAGATCGGCAAGATCTATGTGCCGGCGCTCGGCATCCATGCCGGCCCAAACGCCTTCGCCAAGGCCCTGACGCCGGTGAAGGGTCGCTGGACGGAATGGCGCGCGGCGGCGCGCAAGGCCTATGAAGGGACATTCTCCGCACCCGTCCAGCCAGGCCCGGTCGATATGGTGGCGGTGAGCGCCTGGCTGCGCGAGACCCTGCCCGCCGACGTCATCCTCACCAACGGCGCCGGCAATTTCACCGTGTGGCCGAACAAGTTCTTCAAGTTCGGACCGGAGGCACGCCTGCTTGCCCCGCAGTCCGGCGCCATGGGTTACGGCCTGCCGGCGGCGGTCGCCGCGAAGGTCGCGTTTCCAGAGCGCACTGTCGTCTGCTTTGCCGGCGACGGCGACTTCCAGATGAATTGCCAGGAGCTTGGCACCGCCATGCAGGCGGGCGCGCAGCCGATCGTGCTGATCCTCAACAACGGCATCTACGGCACGATCCGCGCGCATCAGGAGCGTCACTATCCGGCCCGCGTTTCTGGAACCTCGCTCGAGAACCCCGACTTCGTGACCTTGGCAAAGGCCTATGGCTTCCACGCCGAGCGGGTCGCGTCGACACAGGATTTCGTCGCCGCGTTCGGCCGGGCGCTCAACTCGGCGACGGGCGCCGTTCTCGACATCGCCATCTCGCCCGAGGCGCTGACGCCCCGGCAGACCCTCTCCCAGATGCGCGACGCCGCGCTCGCTTCCCAGAAGGCCAAGGCATGAACTCCAAGAACGACGACATCCGTCTCGGCGCGGACATCGGCGGCACGTTCACCGACATCGCCCTCGATTTGCGTGGAACGATCATCTCCACCAAGGTGCTCACCAATTATACGGCGCCCGAGCAGGCGATCCTCGACGGCATCGACATCGTCACCCGCGACGCCGGGATCTCGCTGGCCGAGATCGGCATCATCATCCACGGCACGACGCTGGCGACGAACGCGCTGATCGAGCGGCGCGGCGCCAAGACCGCGCTGGTCACGACCGAAGGGTTTCGCGACGTCATCGAGATGCGCACCGAAAACCGCTTCGAGCAATATGACCTGAACCTCCAGTTGCCGACGCCGCTGATCCCGCGCGAGCACCGCTTCACGGTCAAGGGCCGCATCGGCGCCGAGGGCCAGGAACTGCAGCCGCTCGACGAGGCCGCTCTCCAAGAGATCGCCGACAGGATCGCGGCCGGCGGCTTCGGCTCGGTGGCGATCGGTTTCATCCACTCCTACACCAATCCAGCCCATGAGCGGCGGGCGCGCGAGATCCTCTCCCGCAAGCTCAGCATGCCGATATCGATCAGCGCCGAAGTCTCGCCGCAGATGCGCGAGTTCGAGCGCTTCAACACGGTCTGCGCCAACGCCTATGTGCGGCCGCAAATGGCCGACTACCTCGCCCGTTTCCAGACGCGGCTGAAAGACATGGGCGCCGAGTGCCCGGTCTTCATGATCCATTCGGGCGGCGGCCTGATCTCTGTCCAAATCGCCTCGGAATTTCCCGTGCGCCTCGTCGAATCCGGCCCGGCCGGCGGCGCCATCTTCGCCGCCGACATCGCCAGGCGTTTCGGCCTGGAGAAGGTCGTCTCCTATGACATGGGCGGCACCACCGCCAAGATCTGCCTGATCGAGGACTATGCGCCGCGCACGGCGAGGACGTTCGAGGTGGCACGCACCTATCGCTTCTGCAAGGGTTCCGGCATGCCGATCTCGATTCCGGTAATCGAGATGATCGAGATCGGCGCCGGCGGCGGCTCCATCGCCTGGGTCGATGCCATGGGCCGCATCCAGACCGGACCGGAAAGCGCCGGCTCGGAACCCGGTCCGGCCTGCTATGGCCGCGGCGGCAAGCGCCCGGCGATCACCGATGCCGACCTGGTGCTCGGCAAGCTCGATCCCGACAATTTTGCCGGTGGTGCGATCCGGCTCGACACGTCCGCCTCCGAACAGGCCATCCTGCGCGATGTCGGCGAACGACTGTCGCTCGACGCCATGTCGACGGCCTTCGGCATTTGCGAGGTCGTGGACGAGAACATGGCCAATGCTGCCCGCGTCCATGCCGTCGAGAACGGCAAGAACATTTCCGACAATCTGATGATCGCCTTTGGCGGCGCGGCCCCGCTGCATGCGGCGCGGCTCTGCGAAAAACTCGGCATCGACCAGTGCATCGTCCCCAAGGGGGCGGGCGTCGGGTCGGCGATCGGCTTCCTCAGGGCGCCGTTCGGCTACGAGGCGCTGGCGTCGAAGCTGACCCGGCTGTCGCGGTTCAAGCCGGCCGAGGTCAACGCCTTGCTCGGCGACCTCAAGGCGTCCGCTGAGAGCTTCGTGCGGACCGGAGCCGCCGGCAAGATCATCTGCGAGATCACTGCCTTCATGCGCTACGCAGGCCAGGGCTGGGAAATCCCCGTGCCGCTGCCGGACGAGCCGTTCGGCGACGATGCCGCCACCACGCTCAAGGATCTGTTCGAGGCGAACTACCAGCGCTTCTTCGGCCGCGCCATCGAGGGGCTCGACGGGCTGGAGATCGAGATCGTCACCTGGTCGATCAAGGCGACGGACGTTCGCCCCGCCGTCGCCAGGCACGAACTCACCACCGGCAAGCGGACCAGCGCGGCGGTCATGACTCGCGCGGTCTTCGATCCGGCCAGCGGCGCGCCGCAAACCTATGGCATCGTCGAACGCGAGACGCTCTGCGCCGGCGACCGCGTGGCGGGTCCGGCGGTCATCGTCGAGCGCGAGACGTCCACCGTCGTCACCACCAGCTTCGACGCCGTCATCCAGAGCGACGGCGCCATCCTCCTGATCCGCAAAGGCAGCCAGGCATGAGCGACATCGGCGAAATCCGCATGCAGGTGATGTGGAACCGGTTGATCTCGGTGGTCGAGGAACAGGCGCTGACCCTGCTGCGCACCGCCTTCTCGACCTCGGTGCGCGAGTCCGGCGACCTGTCGGCGGGTGTGTTCGATCCGCGCGGCCAGATGCTGGCGCAGGCGGTGACCGGCACGCCCGGCCACGTCAACACCATGGCCGAGGCCGTGCTGCATTTCATGAACGAAATCCCGCGCCACAGCATGTTCGAGGGCGACACCTATGTCACCAACGATCCCTGGCAGGGCACGGGCCATCTGCACGACATCACCATGGTGTCGCCGTCGTTCCTGAACGGCGAACTGGTGGCCTTCTTCGCCTGCACGGCGCATGTCGTCGATGTCGGCGGACGCGGCTTCGGCGCCGACGCCAAGTCGGTCTACGAGGAAGGCATCCAGATCCCGATCATGAAGTTCGCGGAGAAGGGCAAGGTCAATCTCGACCTCGTCAGGATCCTGCGCGCCAATGTGCGCGAGCCGAACCAGGTGGTCGGCGATTTCTATTCGCTCGCCGCCTGCAACGAGGTCGGCCATCGCCGCCTCGTCGACATGATGAAGGAGATCGGCCTGACGTCACTGGACGGGCTCGGCGACTTCATCTTCTCGCGCACCCAGGACGCCATGGTCGAACGCATCAAGGCGCTGCCGAAGGGTAGCTGGTCGAACGAACTGGTCACCGACGGTTACGACGCGCCGGTGAAGCTGGCGGCGACCGTCACGGTTCGCGACGACGGCGTCGATGTCGATTTCACCGGCACCGACCCGATGAGCCGCTGGGGCATCAACTGCCCGATCATCTACAGCAAGGCCTATGCCTGCTACGCACTGAAATGCGTGGTGGCCCCGGATATCCCCAACAATGCCGCTTCGCTCGCCTTCTTCACCGTGTCGTCGCCGGTCAACATCCTGAACGCCGTGCGGCCGGCGCCGGTGGCGCTGCGGCACATCTTCGGCCATATGGTCCCCGACCTCGTGCTGGGCGCGATCGCTCAGGCGATGCCCGGCAAGATCCTCGCCGAAGGCGCCGGCGCGCTGTGGAACATCCATATCTCGGCTCGGCCAATCGCGGGCGGCCAGGGCCGCCGCGCCGAGGTGCTGATGTTCAACTCGGGCGGCATGGGCGCCCGCCCCGGCCTCGACGGCCTGTCGGCGACGGCCTTTCCCTCCGGCGTGCACACGATGCCGATCGAGGCGACGGAGCATACCGGTCCGATCGTCGTCTGGCGCAAGGAACTGCGGCCTGGTTCCGGCGGCGACGGCGAGTTCCGCGGCGGCCTGGGACAGGTGATCGAGATCGAGGCGACGGAAGGCCACGAATTCGACTTCTCGGCCATGTTCGACCGCGTCAATCACCCTGCCCACGGACGCAATGGCGGCGAGCCTGGAGTAGCCGGCGTCGTCAAGCTGGACGATGGCACACGAATGCGGCCCAAGGGCTGGCAGCACGTGCCGGCCGGCCGCCGGCTGATCCTAGAATTGCCGGGCGGCGGCGGCTATGGCGATCCGTCGAAACGCGGCGCCGAGGCGCGCGCGAACGACCGGTCCAAGGGATACGTTTCGGAGAACGACAGATGAGCTATGTTTCCTCGCGCCTGGCGGCGGTGAAGCCTTCGGCTTCGATGGCGGCCTCGCAGGCCGCCAAGGCGCTGCGCGCCAAGGGCGTCGACGTGATTGATCTCGGGCTCGGCGAGCCGGATTTCCCGACGCCCATGCATATCATCGACGCCGCCCACTTTGCGGCGAAGGCCGGCCAGACGCTCTACACCGGTGCCGCCGGCACGCCCGAAGTGCGCGAGGCCGTGGCCAGCAAATTCCGGCGCGAGAACGGGCTGGACTACACGGCTGACGACATCGTCGTCGCCAACGGCGCCAAGCAGATCATCTTCAACGCGTTGATGGCCACACTCGAGGCCGGCGACGAGGCGATCCTGCCGGCGCCCTACTTCGTCTCCTATCCCGAAATGGTGAAGCTGCTCGGCGGCACGCCCGTCCTCGTCGAGTGTCCGGAGACAACAGGCTTCCGGCTGGCTCCGGACGTGCTGGAGAAGGCCATCACGGCGAGGACCAAATGGCTTTTCCTCAACATGCCGGGCAACCCGTCAGGCGCGGTCTATTCGGAAGCTGATCTCAAGGCACTGGGCGCGGTGCTGGCAAGACACCCGCAGGTGCTCGTCCTCTCGGACGAGATTTACGAGCACATCCTGTTCGACGGGCGCGAATTCGTTTCCTTCGGCAAGGCCTGCCCCGAGCTCAAGGACCGCACCCTGATCGTCAATGGCGTCGCGAAGTCCTATGCGATGACGGGCTGGCGCGTCGGCTATGCGGCCGGGCCGGCACCGCTTCTCAAGGCGATGTCGACCATCCAGAGCCAGTCCTGCACCTCCGTCTGCTCGATTGCGCAGGCGGCGACGGTCGCCGCGCTCAACGGTCCGCAGGGCGAGGTGGCGCGCTTCCGGCAAGCCTTCGAGGCGCGCCGCGATCTGGTCGTGGTTGGGATCAGGAAGATCAACGGACTGACGCTGTCACCGCCGGAAGGCGCCTTCTACGCCTATATCGGCTGCGCCAGCCTGATCGGCCGCAAGACACCGAAAGGAGTCGTGCTGGAGGACGACGCGGCGGTGGCGAACTATCTTCTCAACGAAGGCCGCGTGGCATCGGTTCCCGGCGTCGCTTATGGACTTTCACCCTATTTTCGTATCTCGACCGCGACCAGCGAAGAGGTGCTGACTGAGGCGATCGCGCGGATCAATGGCGCCGTCGCGCAAGTGGAGTAGATGATATGCCGCATTACGAACGTATCCTGATCACCGGCGCGGCCGGACGTCTCGGCTCGGAGCTGCGCAAGGGGCTGGTGCCGCTGGCGAAAACCATCCGCCTGGCGGGTCGTGAACCGTTCGCCGACCTTGCCGCCCACGAGGAGGAAGCGGTCTTCGATCTCGCCGACATGGAGGCGACCATCGCGGCCACCCGGGATTGCGATGCGATCGTGCATTTCGGCGGCGCGCCGCTCGAATGCGAATGGCAGACGATCCTGGATTCGAGCATCCGCGGCTCCTACCACATCTACGAAGGCGCGCGGAAACACGGGGTGAAGCGCGTCATCTATGCCTCCTCCGTGCATGCCATCGGCTATCACGAGGTCGAGGCGCATATCGGGGTCGACGCGCCGGTGCGCCCCGACAGCCTCTACGGCGTGTCGAAGAATTTCGTCGAGAGCCTCAGCCGGCTCTACTGGGACAAGTTCGGCATCGAGACGGTATGCCTGCGCATCTTTTCCTCCTTCCCCGAGCCGTCCGACCGCCGCATGCTGTGGTCATACCTCTCCTTCGCCGACTGCGTGCGCCTGGTCGAGGCAGCGCTCACCGCGCCGCGTGTCGGCCACACGATCTCCTTCGGCATTTCCGATAATAAGTTGAAGATGGTTGACAACAGCGGTGCGAACCATCTGGGATTCGTCCCGCAGGACAGTGCCGAGCCTTTCCGCGCCGCGGTAGAGGCCAGGACACCCGTTCCGGATTCGAAGAGGCCGTCAGTGAAGTATCTGGGCGGCTGGTTCTGCGAGCTCGGCCATCCGGACGACAAGCCGACGTAACTATCAAAATACCGATCCACTATATTGCGCAGACGGAAGGTTACCGCAAAGTCAGCTTTCAGGAAACGGTCAAGCCAATCTAACGGCCGAGATCAGGAGCAAAGCAGACGCGCCTCTGGGGCACGCCGTCCTACGCTGTAGCCCTCTCCCTTTTTGAAAGGTCTTTACTTCATCGGGAACGTGGGCAGATCAGACTTGCGTTACAGAACTACGCTGACGCCACCGTTTGTATCCCTCACTCCCGATGCCGAATATCGTCGCGTTGGCTGATTGAGCCTTTGACTACCTCAATGACGATACGAAGCGACACGGCATCATGCAGTTCGTCGAGGGACAGAGGCGCTATGCGGAAGCCCCGCCACCAGTGTAGCGGTCGCAGCTATCACTCGCGAAGCATTGCTTTGGCGATCCGCCAGGCGGATTCGACATGGCGCCTGGCCGCCGCTTCCGCCTCTTCCGGTTTGCGCGAGCGGATCGCATCCATGATCGCATGCATCTCTGCGACCGCCCCGTCGCGGCGATTCTCCGATGCGATCGTCATCGAGCGCAGCTGGTTGATGCGCACATTGAGTCCGGTGACGATCTCCCAGGCGATGCGCTTGTCGGCGGCCTCGAACAGCACCTCGTAAAATCGGGCCGTCGCCCGCATCACCTCGACCGGCGCGCCCGACGCCCAGGCTTCGAGAAGCTTTTCCAGGGCGGCGTCGAGCAGCGCGATCTGGTCCTTGGTGGCCGACGTTGCGCAGGCCCGCGCTGCTATGCCTTCCAGCAGCGCACGCAATTCGTAGATCTCGTCAGTGCGGCCGAGATCGGGCTTGGCCACCGCCGGCCCATGGCCAGGAACCATCTGGACCAGGCCTTCGGCCTCCAGCTGCCGCAACACCTCCCGCACCACCGAACGGCTGACACCGAGCTGGTCGCAGAGCGGCCGCTCGACCAGCCTTTCGCCGGGCTGGAAATGGAAATCCATGATCGCCTCGCGCATGCGCTCCAGCGCCAGCGTGCGCAGCGTCTTGGCTGAGCGGTCGATCCGAAGCGTATCGTCAGCCATTTCTTCTCCGTCTTTTCGCGTCGCCACAAAAACAGATTCCATGGCCGGTTGACAAGGTACGTGGCGCTCCATAGCATGGTATACCATAAGACGCGATAGAGATTGGCGAGAGCCTGCCGCGCCATTGTGACCGAGGATTTACATGCAGCCGGCCATCCGCAAGATCGTGACCTATGTCGAGAACACGTTGATCGAAGGCGGCAAGGCGGCGCCGAAGCCGCTGCGCCTGATCGGCGTTGCCGCCGTGCTGACCAACCCATGGACCGGACGCGGCTACACCGAGGATCTTTCGCCCGAGATTCGGGCCATCGCTCCCGTCCTCGGCGAGACGCTGACGCGCGAGATCATCGCCGTGGCGGGTTCGGGCGAGGTAATCGAAGGCTACGGCAAGGCCGCCATCTGCGGCACGGCGGGTGAAGTCGAGCACGCCTCGGCGCTGATCCACACCCTGCACTTCGGCAACCATTACCGCCGCGCCGTTGGCGCCAAGACCTATCTGGCCTTCACCAATCTGCGCGGCGGACCGAACACGCCGATCATGATCCCGCTGATGGACAAGAACGACGAAGGCCGTCGCTCGCACTATCTCACCGTGCATTTCCAGATCGGCGACGCGCCGGCGCCCGATGAGCTGGTGGTGGCGCTCGGCGCCTCCATCGGCGGCCGCCCGCATCACCGTATCGGCGACCGCTACCAGGACCTGAAGGAGCTCGGAGACCTGCATGGCTGACGGTGCCGCATTGGTCCGGGGTAAGGCTCCAGACGGTACTGGCTTCATCCGCGCCGGCACCGGCGCGCCGGTTCTGCTCATCCATGGCGTCGGTATGAGCGCTGCGATCTGGGAGCCGCAGATCATGCTAATGCAGAACCACTTCGAGCTCATCGCCATCGATATGCTCGGCCACGGCGCCTCGCCTCTGCCGCCGGAGAATGCCGGAGTGTCCGACTTCGCCGACCAGGCGATCCTCCTGCTCAACCAACTCGGCCTCGATCGCGTCGCGGTCGTGGGCCACTCCATGGGCGCGCTGGTTGCCCAGGAAATCGCGCTGCGCGCGCCCTCCCGCGTCAGTTCAATCATCTGCCTGAACGCCGTCTTCCGCCGTCCTCCGGAGCTTGCGCAGGCGGTGCGCGATCGGGCGGCGGCACTTGGTGGCCGTGGCGATCCATCATCCATCGCAGCAACGATCGCCCGCTGGTTCGGCAATCCCATACCCGCCGATCTGGCCGATGCGGCTGCCACGGCAAGGACCGCGCTCGAAAGCGTCGACGCGCAAGGCTATGCCCGCACCTATCGCCTCTTTGCCAGCGCCGACACCGCGCATGTCGATCGCCTGGCCGATCTTTCCGTGCCGGCGCTGTTCATGACCGGATCGGAAGACCGCAATTCCACGCCTGCCATGTCTGCCGCGATGGCTCGGCTCGCGCCTTCAGGGCAATGCCTGGTGCTGAGCGGCGAAAAGCATATGATGACAATCGCTTCGCCGCAAAAAGTGACTCAACAAATCATCGCCTTTCTCGACAAGGTGGCGGCTGTTTCGGCAAGGGCCGCGATCGATCCGGCATTCGACGTCATCGAATTCCGGCGCGCGCTGGGCTCCTTCCTGACCGGCGTCACCATCGTTACGACCATCGGCGCCGAAGGCGAGCCGCGCGGCTTCACTGCCAACTCCTTCACCTCCGTCTCGCTCGAGCCGCCGCTGGTGCTGGTCTGCATCGCCAAGAAGGCACTCGGGCACCAGGCTTTCTCGACCTCCAGGGGCTTCGCCATCAACATCTTGTCGGAAGACCAGAAGGCCGCCTCCGGCATCTTCGCCTCCAAGGCCGCCGACAAATTTTCCTCGGTGGCGTGGCAGCCAGGGCAGACCGGAAATCCGGTGATCAATGGCTCGGTCGCGGTGTTCGATTGCGACTTGGAGCAGTTGGTCGATGCCGGCGACCATTCGATCCTGATCGGCCGCGTCCACGATTTCACCCACAATGGCGCACAGCCGCTCGGCTATTGCCGCGGCACCTATATCACGCCTGGCCTCAGCCAGGACGCGCTCGCGGCTGCCCCGCCCGAAACCGAGGTCGGCGCCATCCTCGAAAATGAAGGCCGCGTGCTCTTTTTCGAAGCGGCCGACGGCTCCTGCCAATTGCCTGCCGGACATGGCCTTGGTGCCGCGAATGACGCCCGCAGTCTCAGGGGAAAACTTGCAGCCAAGGCGATCGACGCCGATCTCGGCTTTCTCTACGCGGTCTGGGACGACGCGACGGAAGCCTCGCGTACTCACGTCTACTATCGCGGAACGGTAGGCTCTCCCCGTTCGGGTGACGGGCAGGTCCGGTTTGTCGAGATCGAGCGGATAGCCGAATTGACGATCGCCGATCCGGCGGTGCGTTCGATGTTGACCCGCTACGTGCGCGAACGCACCGAAGATGCTTTCGGCGTCTATGTCGGCAACGAGGTTGAAGGCGAGGTCCGGCCGCTCGCCAAGCCCGCGCCTGCACTCCATTCCGGCCACGGGTGAGACCGATGAAATTTTCCCTTTTCGTACACATGGAGCGCGCGGAGCTGGAGAAGCCGCATTCCGAGCTGCTGACGGAGCTGGGAGAACTCGTCCTGCTTGCCGAGCAGGCCGGCTTCGAGACTGCCTGGATCGGCGAGCATCACGGCATGGAATTCACCATCTCGCCAAACCCGTTCATCAACATCGCCTATCTCGCCGGCAAGACGACGAACATCCGCCTCGGCACCGGCACCATCGTCGCGCCCTTCTGGCACCCGATCAAACTTGCCGGCGAAGCGGCGATGGCCGACGTCATCACCGGTGGCCGGCTCGACATCGGCATTGCGCGCGGCGCCTACAGCTATGAGTATCAGCGACTCTTCCCCGGCCTCGACGCCTGGGGCGCCGGCCAGCGCATGCGCGAGATGGTGCCGGCGCTGCGCGGCCTCTGGGACGGCGATTTCGAGCTTTCCGGCGAGTTCTGGTCCTTCCCGCCCACCACCTCGTCGCCGAAGCCGCTGCAAACACCCTACCCGCCGATCTGGGTGGCGGCGCGCGATCCGAACTCGCACGATTTCGCGGTGGCCAACAAATGCAATGTGCAGGTCACGCCGCTTGCCTCCGGCGACGGCGAGGTGGCCAGCCTGATGGAGCGCTTCAACACGGCGTGCCAGGCTCATCCGGAGGTTTCGCGGCCGGAAATCATGCTTCTGATGCACACCTTCGTTGCCGAGGATGCCGCCGACGCCGACCGTCTGACGCAGGACCTGTCGCTGTTTTACTGCCAGTTCAGCGCCTGGTTCCAGAACAAGAAGCCGGTGCGCCAGGGCATCCTGGAGCCGCTGACGGAGGCCGAGATCGTGGCCATGCCGCAATATGCGTCGGACAAGATCCGGCAGAACCTGGTCATCGGCGAGGCCGACGAGGTGATCGCCAGGCTGAAGACCTACGAAGCCCAGGGCTACGACCAGTATTCTATCTGGCTCGACAGCGGCCTTTCCCACCAGCGCAAGAAAAAGTCGCTGCAGCTCTTCATCGACAAGGTGATGCCGGCCTTCCAGGAAGCGGGGCCGCGATGAGCACATCCCAATTCAGGAACTACATCGACGGGAGCTTTCTCGAGGCCGCCGCGACCTTCGACAGCGTCGACCCGTCGACCGGCGAGCCCTGGGCGACGATGCCGGCCGCCGGCGTCACCGATGTCGACCGCGCCGTCGAAGCAGCGCACAAGGCGCTGCGCTCCGGGCCTTGGGCAGCGCTGACGGCCACCGCGCGCGGCAAGCTGTTGGTCAGGCTCGGCGATCTTGTCGCCGCCAATGCCGGCCGGCTGGCCGAACTGGAGACGCGCGACACCGGCAAGATCATCCGGGAGACGCGCGCCCAGATCGCCTATGTCGGCGACTACTACCGCTACTATGGCGGCCTGGCCGACAAGCACGAAGGCGCTTTCATCCCGATCGACAAGGCCGACATGGAGGTGACGGTGCGGCCCGAGCCGATCGGCGTCGTCGCCGCTATCGTGCCGTGGAATTCGCAGCTATTTTTGTCGGCGGTCAAGCTCGGCCCGGCGCTTGCGGCGGGCTGCACGGTCGTGCTGAAGGCCTCCGAGGATGGCCCGGCACCGCTGCTCGCCTTCGCCGAGCTCGTCCATGAGGCAGGCTTTCCGGCGGGCGCCGTCAGCATCCTTACCGGCTTCGGCCATGATTGCGGGCACCGCCTGACCAGCCATCCGCTGGTCGCGCGCGTCGCCTTCACCGGCGGCCCCTCGACCGCCAGGCAGATCGTCATCAACACGGCCGAGAACCTTGCCTACACGACGCTCGAGCTCGGCGGCAAAAGCCCGGTCGTCGTCTTCGCCGACGCTGATCTCGACAGCGCCGCCAACGCCGTTGTCGCCGGCATCTTCGCGGCGACCGGCCAGAGCTGCGTTGCTGGCTCGCGTCTGCTGGTCGAGCGCTCGGTCAAGGACGAGTTCCTCGCCCGGCTGAAACAGAAAGCCGAAGCCATCGCCATCGGCGACCCGCAGGATCCCGCAACCGAAATGGGGCCGCTGGCAACTTCGCGCCAGCGCGAACGGATCGAACGGATCGTCGCCGAAAGCTTGGCCGGCGGCGGCCGGCTCGTCACCGGCGGCACGCGGCCGAAGGGCAAGGCGGACGGCTTCTACTATGCGCCGACGATCATCGAAGCTCCGGATCAGAACCTGGCCTGCATGCGCGAAGAATTGTTCGGCCCGGTGCTGAGCGCGCTTGCCTTCGACACCGAGGCCGAGGCGCTGGCGCTCGCCAACGACACGCCTTTCGGGCTCGCCTCCGGCGTTTTCACCAGCAATCTCGCCAAGGCGCACCGCATGGCGCGCGGCATCCATTCCGGCGTGGTCTGGGTCAACACCTACCGTGCCGTCTCGCCGCTGGTCCCCTTCGGCGGCTACGGCCTTTCCGGCTTCGGCCGCGAAGGTGGCCTCGACGCCATCCGCGACTACACACGCTCGAAATCGGTGTGGATCCGCACCTCGGACGAACCGATCCCCGATCCCTTCGTCATGCGCTGAGGCGGCATGGCGACGGCGCACTGAAGAACAAGAAACGGAACAACCAATCAGAGGAGAACGACATGAAACTGATTTTCGCCGGCATCCTTGCCGGTCTCATGGCAACCACGGCCGCCAAGGCCGACGAAATGGTGTTTACCAGCTGGGGCGGGACGACCCAGGAAGCCCAGACCAAGTCCTGGGCCGAACCCTTCACCGCTTCGTCCGGCGTCAAGGTGCTGCAGGACGGCCCGACCGACTACGGCAAGCTGAAGGCCATGGTCGACGCCAAGAACGTCACCTGGGACGTCGTCGACGTCGAGATGGATTTCGCCATCAAGGCGGCCAAGGACGGCCTGCTCGAGCCGATCGACTTCGCCGCCGTGCCCAAGGACGATCTCGACCCACGCTTCAGCAACGAACACGCCATCGGCAGCTTCTACTATTCCTTCGTGCTCGCCTGGAACAAGGGCGCCGTCTCCGGTGAGCCAGCAAGCTGGGCCGACATGTTCGACACCAAGAAGTTCCCGGGCAAGCGCACCTTCTACAAATGGTCGGCGCCCGGCGTCATCGAGATCGCGCTGCTGGCCGACGGCGTGCCCGCCGACAAGCTCTATCCGCTCGATCTCGACCGCGCCTTCAAGAAGCTCGACACCATCAAGTCCGACATTGTCTGGTGGGGCGGCGGCGCCGAATCGCAGCAGCTGATCGCCTCGGGCGAGGCAGCCTTCGGCCAGCTCTGGAACGGCCGCGTCTTCGCGCTGGAGAAGGACGGCGCCGATGTCGGCGTGTCCTGGAACCAGAACCTGACCGCCGCCGACGTTCTGGTGGTGCCGAAGGGCGCCAAGAACAGGGACACAGCGATGAAGTTCCTGGCCGCGGCCAGCAGCGCCACCGGCCAGGCGAAGTTCGCCGAGGCGAGCGGCTATGCGCCGATCAACACCAAGGCCAAGGCCGAGATGCCCGCCGACGTGGTCAAGGGCCTGCCAGACGCCCATGTCGACGGCCAGATCAATCTCGACATGAACTACTGGGCCGAGCATCGCGACGAGATCGCCACGCGCTGGTACGCCTGGCAGGCCAAGTAACGCCCGCCGTCTCATGACAAGGAGCGGGGCGGCTTAAGCCGCCCCGCTCGGCAACCCAAGGGATCGCCATGTCGGTCGAAACTGAGCAGAGCGTCGCATCCATGCGCATGCCGGCAGGTCTCGGTGGCCTGCTTCCGGCGTTGATTCTGATCGGGCTCTTCTTCGTTGTCCCGGTGCTGGCGCTGTTGCTGCGCAGCGTCACCGAGCCTACCCCCGGCCTGCAGAATTACACGGCCCTGCTCGGCGACGGCACCTATGCGCGAGTGTTCTTCAACACCTTCCTGGTCGCGTTCGTCGTCACCATTGTCACCGTGCTCGTTGCCTTCCCGGTCGCCTGGATGCTGGCGATCATGCCGGCCGTGCTCGCCTCGATCCTGTTCGGCGTCATCATCCTGTCGATGTGGACCAATCTGCTAACCCGCACCTATGCCTGGATGGTGCTCTTGCAGCGCACCGGTGTCATCAACCGGGCGCTCATGGCCACCGGTCTCATCGACCAGCCACTGCCTCTGATCAACAACCTCACCGGCGTCACCATCGGCATGGTCTACATCATGCTGCCGTTCATGATCCTGCCGATGGTCGGCACCTTGCGGGCGATCGATCCGATGATGCTGCGCGCCGCCGCCCTTTGCGGCGCGAGCCCACTCGCCGCCTTCCGCCGCATCCTCTTGCCGCTGTCGCTGCCCGGCATCGCCGCCGGCGGCCTGATGGTGTTCGTCATGTCGCTCGGCTATTTCGTTACGCCTGCGCTGCTCGGCGGCACGTCGAACATGATGCTTGCGGAAATGATCGCGCAGATGATCCAGTCGCTGCTCAACTGGGGACTGGGCAGCGCCGCCGCCTTCATCCTGCTCGTCGTCACCATGGCGCTCTACGCGCTGCAGCTGCGCCTTGTCGGCGCGCTACGCGCCGCGGGAGGCGTCTGAGATGCTGCTCGACTATGACCGCCTGGGCTGGCTGAAGGGAGCACTGCTTGCCTTCACCGCTTGTGTTGCCGCCTTCCTGCTGTTGCCCGTGGTCTTCATCGTGCTGCTCTCCTTCGGCTCGTCGCGCTGGCTGGCCTTCCCGCCGCCCGGCTGGACGCTGAAATGGTATCAGGAACTGTTCGCCGATCCGTCCTGGCTCGAAGCAGCATTGACCAGCGCCCGCATCGCCACGTTGACGGTGCTGCTTGCCGTCGTCATCGGCCTGCTCGCTTCCTTCGCGCTGGTGCGCGGCAATTTCCGTGGGCGCGAGATCCTGCGCGGCCTGCTGCTGACGCCGATGGTCCTGCCGGTCGTCGTCTTCGCCATCGCCATCTACGCCTTCTTCCTGCGACTTGGCCTCGGCGGCACCACGGTCGGCTTCGTCATCGCCCACACCGTGCTGGCGCTGCCCTTCGCCATCATCCCGATCGCCACCGCGCTCGAAGGTTTCGACAAGTCGATCGAGGACGCGGCCATCATCTGCGGCGCAAGCCCGCTCGAGGCCAAGCTCAGGATCACCTTGCCGTCGATCCGCATCGGCATTGTTTCCGCCGCGATCTTTTCCTTCCTCGCCTCCTGGGATGAAGTGGTGGTGGCGATTTTCATGGCTAGCCCAACTCTACAAACCTTGCCGGTCAAGATCTGGGGCAGCCTCCGCTCCGACCTCACTCCCGTCATCGCCGCCGCCTCCAGCCTGCTGGTCGGGCTCACGCTTGCCCTGATGGTCGTGACGGCCCTGCTGCGCCGAAGGCTCCAGACATGACCCAGCCCTTCCTGTCGATCCGCAAATTGCGCAAGGCTTTCGGTGCCTTCACGGCCGTTCATGATGTGACACTGGACATACCAAAGGGCGAATTCCTCACCTTCCTCGGGCCCTCCGGCTCGGGAAAATCGACGACGCTCTATGCGATCGCCGGCTTCCAGGATCCGACCTCCGGCGACGTCCTGCTGCAGGATAGGTCGCTGCTTGCCGTGCCCTCGCACAAACGCAACATCGGCATGGTCTTCCAGCGCTACACGCTGTTCCCGCATCTCAGCGTCGCCGAGAACGTCGCCTTTCCGCTTCGCGTTCGCCGCAGGCCCGACGCTGAGGTCAAGCGCAAGGTCGCCGACATGCTCTCGTTGGTGCGGCTCGAAAGCTTCGCCGAACGGCTGCCCGGCGCGCTGTCAGGTGGCCAGCAGCAGCGCGTCGCGCTCGCCCGCGCGCTGGCCTACGATCCGCCGATCCTACTGATGGACGAGCCGCTTTCCGCGCTCGACAAGAAACTGCGCGAGGAGATCCAGGCCGAGATTCGCCGCATCCACCGCGAGACCGGCGTCACCATCCTCTACGTCACCCATGACCAGGAAGAAGCACTGCACCTGTCGGACCGCATCGCGCTCTTCAGGGACGGTCGCATCGAGCAGATCGGCACCGGCGAGGATCTTTATCTTCGGCCCGCCACCGACTTCGTCGCCGGCTTCATCGGCAACTCAAATTTCCTCGCCGCCGAACATCTGGAAACCATCGGCGGCGCGGCAACCATCCGCCTTGCAGACGGCTCGCTGGTCTCGGGCATCAGCGCGAATGGCAGCTTCCAGCAGGGACAAAAGACCAGGCTAATGATCCGGCCGGAAGCATTTCGCCTGGAGCGTAGCCCCAACAGTGCGGAACTCGCGGTCCAGATCGTCGATGTCGCCTTCTTCGGCGAGCGCAGGCGCATCGTCGCGCGCACTTCCGCCGGTCAGGAGATCGATATCAGGCCGACATCCTCGGCCATGGCTTCGCACGACGCGGCGCCAAACCTCCGTCAGGTCTTTTTCGACCCGAGGGGAGCGTTCCTTTTTCCCGCCTGACCCGGAAGGGGCTGAGCTCAGGCAAATAGGATGGGCGTAACATATTGGCGGATAACGATTATTTTAGTCACTGAGGGACAGGATTTTCAATAAAAACTCAAGGATTTAGCGGCCGGTTTGCCAACCCATATCCGTCGTATGTTCTCGTATGGTCTGGCGAACCCATAAACCAAGAGGAGGAATGAACCCTCCTCTCGGAGGCAATACGGCTCGCGCACGTTGAACGGCAACCCCCGCATTTTGAACGAACCCGGCGACGGCCCGTTAGGCTTGACGCGAGACCAGGCCGCGCTCGGCGAGAAAATCCCGCCTCGCCGCGTCTCGCGCGAGCGCCGCAACGATTCGCTTCACCAGCTCATCCTTGTGAGGGCCGGCCAAATCGAGGATGGTTTCCACCTCGACGCCATCGGCCGTGAAGAATCGAACTGGGGGTTCTTTTTTCTTTCGCGCCATAGTGAGGCCACCGACTGCGGTTGGAATAAAAGCAGCCTCGTACAAAGGCAATACGAAACCGAAAAAGGACGCGGCAGATAGGCATTCGCATATGCCTGTCACGAATCTCCGCCACTCGCAGGGGTAGCAAAGGCACTTGTCTATTTGGTATGCTGGTATAATATGTACCTGACATAGCGTGATCCTCAGCATTGCGCTGCGTCCTATGGTCTTTCTGGGAGGAGATACAATGAGACTTACAATCGTGGCGGCGCTTGCCAGCGCCGCGCTGGCGAGCGTGTGCGTGCTGCCGGCAATGGCATCATCGGACAAGCCGGTCATCGCGCTGACCAATGCCTATTACGGCAACACCTGGCGCCACCAGATGGTGGAAGCCTTCGAGGCCTCGGCCAAGGAAGCCAAGGCCGCCGGCCAGATCGCCGACTACATCGTCATGAACGGCGACGGCTCGGTCGCGCAGCAGAACAGCCAGATCGCCGAACTGATCCTGAAGAAGGTCGACGTGCTGGCGGTCGACGCCGCCTCTGAAACCGCGGTCAACGGCATCATCGAAAAGGCCTGCAAGGCCGGCATCATCGTCGTCTCCTTCGATTCGGTCGCCTCGGCGCCCTGTAACTACCAGCTCAATTTCGACTTCAAGGGCTACAAGGCGACCCAGGCCGAAGCCGTGTTCAAGATGCTCGGCGGCAAGGGCAACGTCATCCAGGTGCGCGGCGTAAAGGGTTCGGCACCCGACAACGACATGTTCAACGCGCAGAAGTCGGTGCTGGCGAAATACCCCGACATCAAGGTGGTGGCCACCGTCTACGGCCAGGCGACCGCCTCGGTGGCGCAGGCCGCGATCGCCAACGTCCTACCCTCGCTGCCGCATGTCGACGCCGTGCTCGGCCAGGGCGGCAGCGACGACGTCGGCATCGCGCAGGCCTTCGTCCAGTATGGCGGCGACTATGCCGGCAAGATGCCGATCATCGAAGGCGGCGGCGGCACCGACTTCGTCAAATGGTGGGCAGACGAGAATGCCAAGAACGGCTACCAGACCGTGTCGATGAACACCACGCCGGGCATTGGCGGCGCCGCCTTCTGGCTCGGCCTGTCGCTGCTGAAAGGCGCGCAGGCGCCGAAGCTGATGATCATGCCGGTGGCGACGGTCGACGCCGGCAATCTCAAGGAATATGCGAAACTGCCGGGCGGCCAGATCATCAGCCCGAGCTATTCGCTGGACTGGGTGAAGCAGAACCTGCTCAGCAAGTAGCGCGACCAGCCGGCTTCGATCGGGCGCTGTTGAAAGACTGCGCCCGATCTTGCCGTCGCAGAAAACGGAGGACGAATGTCCCAGCTTGCCGTTGTCGATCAGGATGGTGGCGCCTCCACGGTGCCTGCCGCTGCTGCCCGGCCAAGCGTCGTCGCGCTCAGCCGGATCACCAAGAGCTTCGGGCCGACGCTTGCCAATGCGGGCATCGATCTTTCCGTCAGCGCCGGCGACGTGATCGGGCTGGTCGGCGGCAACGGCGCCGGCAAATCCACGCTGATGCGCATCCTGTGCGGCGCGATGTGGCCGACGCTAGGCTCGATTGCCTTTGCCGGCGAGCCGCTGGACTTCACCGGCTACGACACCAACGAGGCGCAGCGGCGCGGCATCCGCATGGTGCACCAGGAGCTGTCGCTCTGCGCCAACCTCTCGGTCGCCGAAAATTTCTTCCTCGAAACACCGGGCGAAGCGGCCAGCCGCCCGGGCTGGCGGGCGCTCTACCGGACCCGTGCCCGCGCGACACTCGACGCCGTCTTTCCCGGCAACGGCATCGACGCCGACGCCGAGGTCGGCCACCTCTCCATTGCCGAACGGCAGATGGTGGAAATCGCGCGCGCGGCGGCAACGCCCGGCGCCAAGCTGATCGTGCTCGACGAGCCGACCTCATCGCTCGACCTCGACCGCTCGAAACAGTTGCGCGCCTTCGTCCGCGAGCGGGCGAAGGTCGGGCTCGCCTTCATCTTCATCAGCCACAAGCTGCAGGAAATCATCGACATCGCCACCGAAATCGTGGTGCTGCGCAACGGCCGCACCGCCTGGCAGGGCAAGGTCGCAGATGCTTCGATCGCCGGGCTGGTGCAGCTGATGGGCGGCGACGCCAATCCGGTCCACCAGCACAGCGTCTCTGCAGCATCCTCAAAGGACGTGCTGGTGCGGCTCTCCGGCCCGCTGACGGCGGAGCTCGGCCACGACATCGACATCGTGCGCGGCGAGATCGTCGGACTGGCCGGCCTCGAAGGCAGCGGCCAGAAGGAATTGCTGCACGCGATCTTCGGCACCGGCCGCAGGCAGGACGCGGCGGTCGCAAGGCGCGCCGAGGCGAGCTTCATCGCCGGCGACCGGCAGAAGGAAGGCGTCTTCCCGCTGTGGAGCGTGCTGTCAAACATCAGCATCGGCGCGCTTGCCCGCCGGCCGGCGCTCGGCCTGGTTTCCGAGCGCGCCAACCGCGATACGGCGAGCGGCGCCGCCGGCAAGTTGCGGCTGGACGACAAGCGCTTCCAGTCCAACATCACCGAGCTCAGCGGCGGCAACCAGCAGAAGGCGCTGGTCGCCCGCGCGCTGGTCACCGATGCGCCGGTCATCCTGCTCGACGACCCGACGCGCGGCGTCGATATCGCCACCAAGCAGGATTTTTACCGGCTCTGCAACGAGATCGCACGTGGCGGTCGCACCCTGGTCTGGCACACGACCGAGGACGCCGAACTGCTCGCCTGCGACCGCGTGCTGGTGTTCGCCGGCGGACGCATCGTGCGGGAACTGGCGGGCGAAGCGATCACGGAATCGGCGATCGTCGGCGCCTCCTTCACCCAACCGACGGAAAAGCTCGCCGACGCCGAGCCAAAGGCGGCGACAGCTGCCGGACTTGCCCGGCGGCTGGTGAACGCGGCGCCCTTCATCGGGCTTGCCGCGGTGCTGGGCGTCATGATCTCGGCCAACCCGGCGGTCGCCTCGATCTTCGGCCTCGACCTGCTCCTGATGCCGGCGCTGTCTCTGGTGCTGGTCACGGCGGCGCAGATGTTCATCGTCGGCGGCAGCGAGATCGACCTTGGCGTCGGCGCCTTCGCCGGGCTGGTCAGCGTGCTCAGCGCCACGCTGCTCTACGACCAGCCATGGCTCGGCGCTCTCGCGCTGGTGGCGGCGCTCGCCGCCTATGCCGGGCTCGGCAACCTGATCCAGGCGCGCAAGATCCCGGCCATCGTCGTCACGCTCGGCGCCTCCTTCATCTGGGTGGGGATCGGCTATGCGCTGCAGCCGACGCCGGGCGGCGCCAGCCCCGACTGGCTGACGGCGCTGTTCGGCTGGTCGGTCGGGTTCTTGCCGACCTCGATCATCCTCATTGCGGCCGTCGCGCTGATCGTGTTGGTCATCGACCGGCTGCCGCTCGGCGTGGTGCTGCGCGGCTTCGGCAACAACCCGACGGCGATGATCCGCTCGGGCTGGTCGCCGACGCGCTATGCGCTGGTGCGCTATCTCATCGCCGGGCTGTTCGCCGGTGCGGCCGGCCTGTCGCTGACGGCGATCAACACGGCAAGCGACATCAATTCCGGCAATTCCTTCACGCTGCTCAGCGTCGCCGCCGTGGTAATGGGCGGTTGCTCGCTGCTCGGCGGCATCATCTCACCGGTGGGTGCCATCGCCGGCGCGGTGACGCTGTCGCTGATCGGCGCCCTGCTTGGCACGCTCAGCGTCAGCAGCGACTACAACGCGGCCACGCAAGGGCTGATCCTGATCGCGCTGCTGACGCTGCGCAGCCTGACCGCCGACCGCAGGAGCGAACAATGAACGCTCTGACCGCCTTCAATATCTGGGCGCAGAAGAACCGCTGGATCTGGGCAGCGATCGGCGTGCTGTTTCTGTGGCTGGTGCTTTCGGTCGTCACCAACCGCTTCAGCCTGTCCAGCCTGTCCGGCATCATGCTGTCGGCGTCGTTCCTGACGGTGGTCGGCATCGGCCAGATGTTCGTGGTGACGACGGGGCGCGGCAACATAGATCTGTCCGTGGCTTCAGTGATCACGCTCAGCGCCTTCGTCGCGCTGCTGACCATCAAGGGGCAGGATGCCAATCTTGACATCGGCGTCGCCGCCGCCATCCTGCTCGGCCTTGCCGTCGGTGTGCTGAATTCGCTGCTGGTCGTCGGGCTCGGTATTCCGGCCATCATCGCGACGCTGGCGACCGGCTATGTGCTGGCGACGGCGACGCTGCTGTCGAACCGGGCGATACCGGGTTTCGCCGTCAGCCCGGCGCTGAAGACGCTTGCGAGCGGCCGCGTTTCCGGCGTGCCGATCATGGCCATCATCGCCATCGTCGGCGTGGCCGCGACCTCGTTCGTGCTGCGCTACACCGTGTTCGGCCAGCTTCTGTCGGCGGTCGGTCAGAACCGCGCCGCGGCGCGGCTCGCCGCGATCAGGAACGGCAGGGTGATCGCCTCGGCCTTCATCATCTCGTCGGTGCTGGCGTCGCTCAACGGGCTGCTGCTCGGCGCCTATATAGGCGGCGCCTTCCTCGAGATGGGCCAGCCCTATCTGTTGCAGTCGATCGCCGCCGTGGTGCTCGGTGGGACGCTGATCTTCGGCGGCTCGGCGACGGCTGTCGGCACCTTGTTCGCCAGCATCCTTCTGATCCTCATCGTCACCACCATGCAGATCATCGGTATGCCGCCCGGCGTCCAGGACATCGTCCAGGGCATCGTCGTCATCTTCGTGCTGGCACTGGCCGGACGCCAGGCGTTGGCGCGGCCCGCGCTGACTGAGCTGGCAGCCGATGATGCCACTGCCGTACAGACGGGCGACCTGCCGGCATGAAACGGCAACGAAGGCTCTGGTCAAACCATCGCATTATGGTAGAGTGATTATACCAGTTGATAACGTGACGATCGGCGCGGCCATCGTTGGAAATCGGGAGCAAGCATAGATGACAACGATTGCGCTGTTCGGAGCCGGTGGGAAAATGGGCTATCGCCTGTCGACCAATTTTCGCGGATCGGACTACACGATCCGCCATGTCGAGGTCAGCGAGGCGGGCTGCGAGCGGCTGAAGACCGGACTGGGCTTCGATGCGGTCGGCGCCGACGAGGCGCTCAAGGGTGCCGATGTGGTGATCCTGGCTGTGCCGGACACGCATATCGGCAAGGTCGCGGCGAGCATCGAGAGCAAGCTGGCGGCGGGGACGATGGTGGTGGTGCTTGATGCCGCCGCCCCTTTCGCCGGCCATTTGCCGGACCGTCCCGACCTCACCTATTTCGTCACCCATCCCTGCCATCCGCCGATCTTCAACGACGAGACCGACATGGCCGCCAAGAAGGACTTCTTCGGCGGCGTCAAGGCCAAGCAGCATTTCGTCAGTGCCCTGATGCAGGGGCCGGAGGCGGACTACGCCAAGGGCGAGGCGATCGCCCGTATCATCTGGGCGCCGGTGATGCGCTCGCATCGCGTCACGGTCGAGCAGATGGCGCTGCTGGAGCCCGGCCTTTCGGAGACGGTGTGCGCCTCGCTGCTGGTCGTCATGAAAGAGGCAATGGACGAAGTCGTGGCGCGCGGCGTCGAGCGGCAGGCCGCGCTCGACTTCCTGCTCGGCCACATGAACGTGCTCGGCGCCGTCATCTTCGGCGAGACCAAGGGCGTGTTCTCCGACGCCTGCAACAAGGCGATCGAATTCGGCAAGCCGGTCTTGATGCGCGACGACTGGAAGCGTGTCTTCGAACCGGAAGAGATCGCCGCGAGCATCCAGCGCATTACCTGAGGAGGGACGCTCCTCCTTCTCCCCTTGTGGGAGAAGGTGGATCGGCGCGCAGCGCCGAGGCGGTTGAGGGGTGAGTGACGAATGCTATCGGCGCCAAGCTGGAGCACCCCTCATCCGACCGAGCTTCGCTCGGCCACCTTCTCACAAGGGGAGAAGGAAGGTTCCGGCAGCAGATCAGATACATATCACCTCAAATAGTGGTTGACTCATTATACCAGCTGGCTAAGCTGTTCACGAACTCGGATCAGTCAAGAATCGAGGCTGGACGTGTGGAGGACGGCGGGGGGAGCGACGATCCGTGCAATGGCAAGCCGGCAAACGGCTTTCGGATCCGCAGCCTGTGCTGCCTGACGAATTTGAATGCAGACAGTAGCCTGGATTGACCCAGGCATGCTTTTTTTTCAACGGGAGGAACTTATGAAACTCACTCGCAGAATGACCTTTGCGGCCTTTGCCGGCATGCTGGCGCTCGCCACCGCGATGCCTGCCAATGCGGCGGACCTGATCGCCATCATCACGCCGTCGCACGACAATCCGTTCTTCAAGGCGGAGGCCGTCGGCGCCGAAGCCAAGGCCAAGGAACTCGGCTACGAGGCGCTGGTGCTGGTCCATGACGACGACGCCAACAAGCAGTCCGAGCTTATCGACACGGCGATCGGCCGCGGCGCCAAGGCGATCATCCTCGACAATGCCGGCGCCGACGCCACCGTCGCCGCCGTGCAGAAGGCCAAGGACGCCGGCGTTCCTGCCTTCCTGATCGACCGCGAGATCAACGCCACCGGCGTCGCCGTGGCGCAGATCGTCTCCAACAATTACCAGGGCGCCCAGCTCGGCGCGCAGGAATTCGTCAAGCTGATGGGCGAGAAGGGCAATTTCGTCGAACTCGTCGGCAAGGAATCCGACACCAATGCCGGCATCCGCTCGAAGGGCTATCACGACGTCATCGGCGACTATCCGGACCTGAAGATGGTTGCCCAGCAGTCGGCCAACTGGAGCCAGACGGAAGCCTATTCCAAGATGGAATCGATCCTGCAGGCCAACCCCGACATCAAGGGCGTGATCTCCGGCAACGACACGATGGCGATGGGCGCCTATGCAGCACTTGCCACCGCCGGCCGCAAGGACGTCATCGTCGTCGGCTTTGACGGATCGAACGACGTGCGCGACTCCATCACCTCCGGCGGCATCAAGGCGACCGTGCTGCAGCCGGCCTTCGCGCAGGCGCAGATGGCTGTCGTGCAGGCCGACGACTACATCAAGAACAAGAAATCTCCCGCCCAGGAAAAGCAGCTGATGGATTGCGTGCTGGTCAATGGCGACAATGCCAAGAAGCTGGAGACTTTCGCGCTCACCAACTGAGCCGGCATCACATCAATCGCAAGGGACGGACCTGAGGTCCGTCCCTTGCCCAATTTCCGTGGGTGCTTCCTGACCGCCATGCCGAACAAGCTGACCTGGTTGAGCTTCGCCGTGCCAATTCTTGCCGGAATGGCCGGCCTCGGGCTCACCGCTTGCAAGATCCTGCCGACGCCGTCGGCGCAGGGCGGCGGCAACGCGCCGGCCTTCAATCCAGACAAGATGGTCGAGGACATCTGGACGCCGAAAGTGATCCCCTATCTGCAGCACAAGGGCGGACCGTTCCCCGAAGTGCACGCCTTAGCCACCACCGATCAGGCGGCCGCTGGCGCCAAATACGGCAATCCGAAGAAGCAGGCGAATTCGCCCTGGACCTTCGCGGTGCGGCTGGAGGGCAAGATCGTCGCCGCCAACACCCAGTCGCGCGCGGCGACCATCGACGTCGATGTCGACGGCGACGGCAAGGCCGATGCGCGGGTGCAGATCGGACCGGCGGTGCGTGGCACCGCGCTGCGCGACAGCCTGGATTTCATCCAGTTCAACGACTTCACCAACCAGATCGACTTCGCCCAGTTCGGCAAGGCGTTCAACACTTATGCCGATAAGACGGTGCTGTCCAAGCTGCCGCGCGAGGCGCTCGAAGGCCGCAGCACCAAGGTGCTCGGCGCCTATACGCTGGGCAGCGGCCAGGACCTGCCGCTGGTGACGCCGGCGGAGGCCGAGATCGGGCCAAAGCCATGAGCGCGGAAACCGAGTGCGATGTCATCCTGAAGCTGGAGGATGTCTCCAAGGTCTATTCCGGCACCGTCGCGGTCAAGCGCGCGAATTTCGAGGTGCGCAGGGGCGCCGTCAACGTGCTGGTCGGCGAGAACGGCGCTGGAAAGTCGACGCTGATGAAAATCATCGCCGGCGTCGAGCAGCCGACCGCCGGGCGCATCCTGCTGGAGGGCGAAGAGGTTTCGTTCTCGTCGTCCGGCGATGCAGTGAACCGCGGCATCGGCATGGTGTTCCAGGAACTCAACCTGTTCGGAAATCTGACGGTCGCCGAAAACATCTTCGCCACCCGCGAAATCACCAACCGCTTCCGCAAGATCGACCGTAGGGAACAGGAGCGCCGCGCGGCGGAATTCCTCGAGAGGCTGCAGGCTGGCATCCGGCCGGACATGCTGGTCGAGGATTTGCGCATCGGCCAGCAGCAGCTGGTCGAGATCGCCAAGGCGGTTTCGCTCGACGCGCGCATCCTGATCATGGACGAGCCGACCTCAGCGCTGAGTGCTTCGGAAGTCGAGATCCTGTTTAAGGTGATCGCCGACCTCAAGGCGCGCGGCGTAGCCATCGTCTACATCTCGCACCGGCTCGAGGAACTGATCCGCATCGGCGACTACATCACCGTGCTGCGAGACGGCCGCATCACCGGCCAGGAGCAGATGAAGAACGTCGACACGCAGTGGATCGTGCGGCAGATGATCGGCTCCGACGCCAAGGACTTCGCCAAGGCGGACGGCCACGCTCCCGGCGAGGAGATCTTCCGCGCCGAGGAAATCTGCCTGCCGCGCGCGACCGGCGGGCTCGCCGTCGACCATGTCTCGCTGTCGCTGCGCGCCGGCGAGATCTTGGGCATCTACGGCTTGATGGGCGCCGGGCGCAGCGAATTGTTCGACTGCATCATGGGCCGCCACGGCGATGCCACTGGTTCGATCTTCATCGGCGGCAAAAAGGTAAGGGAGCGCGACACGACGCGGCGCATCCGGCGCGGCCTGGCGCTGATCCCCGAAGACCGCCAGCGCGAAGGGCTGGTGTCGATCCTCTCCGTCGCCAGCAATTTGACGCTGGCCAGCCTGTCGCGCCTTGCCCGCCTGTTCCACATCCGTGGCGCCGAGGAGCGGCAGGCGGTGACCGGCATGGTGCGGGAGCTGGCGATCAAGGTCGCCGACCCGGCGCAGGAGGTCTCCTCACTGTCCGGCGGCAACCAGCAGAAGGTGGTGATCGGCAAGGCGCTGCTCACCGGACCAAAAGTGCTTTTGATGGACGAGCCCAGCCGCGGCATCGATGTCGGCGCCAAGGCGGACGTGTTCCGCACCATGCGCAAGCTGTCGCGCGATGGGCTCGGCATCCTGTTCGCCACTTCGGACCTCGACGAGGTGATGGCGCTGTCCGACCGCATCGCGGTGATGAGCAATGGAAAACTGACCGGCATGTTCGATCGCGCCGAAGCGACGGAGGCGGCGATCGTCGCCGCATCGGCGCTTGGCCACGGACCGGCGGGGCGTAGGGAGACCACCACCCATGACTGACATCCCGGCCAAGGCGGCTGCCCCTTCCGCATCGAGCGGCTCCCTACTTCTGACGCTGATGAAGCTCAGGACCTTCATCGCGCTGATCGCGGTGCTGGTGTTCTTCTCGATCGCCGCGCCCAACTTCCTGTCAGCCGCCAACCTGATCCTGATGGCCAAGCACGTGGCGCTGAACGCCTTCCTGGCCATGGGCATGACCTTCGTCATCATCACCGGCGGCATCGACCTTTCGGTGGGCTCGATCGTCGGCCTGTGCGGCATGGTCGCCGGCTATCTAGTGCTCAACGGCATCGACCTGCAAATCGGCTACACCATCTATTTCAACGTCGTCGAGATTGCCCTTATCACGCTGGCCGTCGGCATAGCGATCGGCGCCGTCAACGGGCTGCTGATCACCCGGCTCAATGTCGCGCCGTTCATCGCCACGCTCGGCGTGCTCTATGTTTCGCGCGGCCTAGCGCTGCTGTCATCGGATGGCCGTACCTTCCCCAACCTCGTCGGCAAGCCGGAACTCGGCACCACCGGCTTCGGCTATCTCGGCGCCGGCAAGCTGCTCGGCCTGCCGGTCTCGATCTGGATCCTGATCGTGGTGGCGCTGGGAGCCGCCTATCTCGCCAAATACACGCCGCTTGGCCGCCACATCTTCGCCGTTGGCGGCAATGAGCGGGCGGCGCGGATTTCGGGTGTGCGCGTCAACATGGTGAAGATGTTCGTCTACATGTTCTCCGGCTTCTGCGCGGCGATCGTCGGCCTGATCATATCGTCCGAACTGATGGCCTCGCATCCGGCAACGGGCGAGAGCTTCGAGCTCAACGCGATCGCGGCGGCGGTGCTCGGCGGCACCTCGATGTCGGGCGGACGTGGCACGATCGGCGGCACCATCGTCGGCGCCTTCGTCATCGGCATACTGTCCGACGGTTTGGTGATGATGGGGGTCAGCTCGTTCTGGCAGATGGTGATCAAAGGCCTCGTCATCATCGTCGCCGTGGTCGTCGACCAGGCGCAGCGCCGGCTGCAAAGCCGCGTTACACTGATGCAGATGGCGAAGGTGGGCTGAGCATGGTGGCATTGCGCGGAGCGCTGATCGGCTGCGGCTTCTTTGCCGTCAACCAGATGCATGGCTGGCGCGACATCGAAGGCGCCTCGATCGTCGCCATCTGCGACCGCGATCCGGAACGGCTGCAGATCGTCGGCGACCAGTTCGGCATTGCGAAGCGCTACACCGACGCGGCGGCGATGTTCGAAGGCGAGGTGCTGGACTTCGTCGACATCGCCACCACCGCGCCCAGCCACCGGGCGCTGGTCGAACTGGCCGCCGCCCATCGCGTGCCGGCGATCTGCCAGAAACCGTTCGCGCCGACGCTTGCCGACGCCAAGGCGATGGTCAAAGCCTGTGCCGAGGCCGGCGTGCCGCTGATGGTGCACGAGAATTTCCGCTGGCAGTCGCCGATCCAGGCGGTGCACGCCACGCTCGACAGCGGCGAGATCGGCACGCCCTTCTTCGGCCGCATCTCCTTCCGCTCTGCCTATGACGTGTTTTCCGGCCAACCCTATCTGGCGACCGGCAAGCGCTTCATCATCGAGGATCTCGGCATCCATATCATCGACATCGCCCGCTTCCTGCTCGGCGACGTCTCGACGATCACGACGCGGACCCAGCGCATCAATCCCGCCATTGCCGGCGAGGATGTCGCGACCATGCTGATGGATCATGAAAGCGGCGCCACGTCGGTGGTCGACTGCAGCTATGCGAGCAGGCTTGCCGTCGAGCCGTTTCCGGAGACGCTGATCGAGATCGACGGCAGCGACGGCACGATCCGGCTGACGCAGGGCTACAAGCTCACCGTCAGCGGCAAGGGCGGAACGGTGGTGAGCGATGTGTCGCCGCCGCTGCTGCCCTGGGCGTCGCGGCCCTGGCACAACATCCAGGAAAGCGTCATCGCCATCCAGAAGCACTGGGTCGACTGCCTGGCGAAAGGAACAGACCCAGCCACCTCGGGCGCCGACAATCTCAAGACCTTCGCGCTGGTCGAGGCCGCCTATGCCGGTGCGGCCAGCCGCGAGCCTGTCCACCTCGATGCCTTGCTGAAATGACCGCCGACGCATTCCTCCTCTACGGCACGCATGCGGTCGAGGCCGAGCCGGTCAGGCTGCGTGCGGGCGCGCTCAGCGCCGACTTCGTCAACGGCAATCTGCGCACCATTCGTCACGGCGGCACCGAAGTGCTGCGCGCCATCGCCTATATCGTGCGCGACCGCGACTGGGGCACGTACCAGCCCGACCTTGCCGACCTTGTCATCGACCAGCGCGCCGATGCCTTCTCCGTCAGCTATGCGGCACGCTGCACGGGGCCGGACGGGAGCAAGCTCGACTTCCGCGCCACCATCAAAGGCTCTGCCGACGGCGAGTTGGTGTTCGACGTCAGCGCGTTCCCCCAAAGCGATTTCGAGACCAACCGCTGCGGCTTCTGCATCCTGCATCCGATCGCCGGTCTCGCCGGCAGCCCGGTGAAGGTCGAGCACACCGACGGCAGCGTGGAGGATACCAAGCTGCCGCTGCTGATCGATCCCTGGCAGCCCTTCAAGGATATTCGCGCCATCACGCATGAGGTCCGGCCGGGTGTGGCCGCCGAATGCCGGATGGAAGGCGACATTTTCGAGATGGAGGACCAACGCAACTGGTCGGATGCCTCGTACAAGACCTATGTCCGACCGCTGGCATTGCCATGGCCTTACATGCTGCCGGCCGGCCAGGCCAATCGCCAGACGATCAGCCTGCTTATTGCCGGCGACGGCAAGGCGCCGGCAGTTGCCGCAGCCTCCGAGCCGGTCCGCGTGACGCTCGGCGAGCCCGGTCCGGCGCTGCCCGACATCGGCGTGGTCATCTATCCTGAAGACGTCGAGGCGACCCTGGCGAAGCTTTCCGTGCTGATGGAGTTGGGGCCACGGCAATTGCTGCTCCACTACGATCCGACGCGCGGCCACGACTTCGACGCGCTGCGGGCCTTCGCCCGGCTCGCCGAGGCGTACAAGTCGGGCACGACGCTCGAATGCGTGGTCGCCTGCGAGGGCAATCTCGACGCCGAGCTTTCCGGCGTCGCCGGCATGGTGCGCCGGGCCGGCTTGCGGCTCGATGCCATCGCCGTCTCGCCTTCGGTCGACCGGCAGTCGACGCCGCCGGGCAGCGCCTGGCCGCCCTGCCCGCCGCTCGAGGATGTCTATGCCGCGGCGCGCTGCGCCTTCCCGGACATCCGCCTCGGCGGCGGCATGTTCAGCTATTTCACCGAACTCAACCGCAAGCGCGTTCCCGCCGGCCTGCTCGACTTCATCACCCACTGCACCTGCCCGATCGTGCATGCGGCCGATGACCTCAGCATCATGCAGTCGCTGGAGGCGCTGCCCTTCATCACCCAATCGGCGCGGGCCATCTTCGGCGGCAAACCTTACCGGATCGGGCCGTCGACCATCGCGATGCGGCAGAACCCCTATGGCGACGCGACCAAGGACAATCCGCAGGGACAGCGCATCGCCATGGCCAATCGCGACCCGCGCCATGCCGGCCTGTTCGGAGCCGCATGGACGATCGGCTATGCGGCACAGGTCGCACCAGCGGGGCTGGAGATGCTGACGCTCTCCAGCTTCACAGGGCCGTTCGGCGTGCTGGCGGGACCGGGCGAACCAGTCGCGGAAGGATCACCCCGGCCGATCTACAGGGCTATCAAGGGGCTTTGCGAACTGGCCGGCCTGGCACATGTTGGGGCAACGACGAGCGATGAGACCAAGGTGCTGGCGCTGGCTGGGCGATCCGCCTCCGGCCAGACCATCGTGTGGCTGGCGAACCTGACAGCGGAGGACGTGCCGGTCGACATCTCGGCGCTTGGCAGAGGCCGCCAGGTCATGACGCCCTACGCGATCACCCGGTTCGGCTGAACCTGCGGATTCACTTTTCGGAGTTCATCACATAGAGCGCACGCGAGCGCTCGAGATGTTTGATCATTGCCTTTTCGGCGCCTTCCACATCTTTCTTCTCGATGCGGCCGATAATCTCCGCGTGCTCTGTCAGCGTGAACTTTTCCTTGCCGGTCCAGATCAGCATCTCGGTGTGATATTCCTTCAGCCAGCCGAGCATGGCCTCGCTGACAGCGACATAGATCGGATTGCCGGAGATCGCCGCGATCTGGGTGTGAAACCGCATATCGGCGGAGATGAAGGCTTCGGCATCGCCGCGCGCGGCCCGCTGCTCGGCGACTGTTGCCTTGAGCCTTTGCACATCCTCGGGGGTCGCCTTCTCGGCAGCTTCCCTGACCATGCCGCGCTCGAAGAATATCCGGGCGCTCTTCAGATGCTCCAGCGTGTCTTTCGACGAGGAAAGGATGATCTTCGCTGCACCGTCGACCTGCTTGATGATCGACTTGGCGGTGAGTTGTAGCACCTTGGCCCGCTCGCCATGCGAGATCGCCACCAGCCCCATGTTGCTCAGCGCCTGCATCGCCTCGCGGATCGCCGGCCGGCCAACCTCGAAACGTTCCATCAATTCGCGTTCGGACGGCATATCGTCGCCCGGCTGCAGTTCGCCGCTGGTGATCAGCCGTTTCAGCCTTGCAAAGACTTCATCGGAAAGTTTGCGCCGGACGATCGGCTCCGAACGGTTCATCGTCGCGAATCACTCCCTTGACCAGTCCCTATCTAGCACTGCCGCCGCGATTCCCGGAATGTCGTGCGCTAAACCGGCACAAATCCCCGAGGCAGGATATCGCTTGCAATACTTATGTACTCATTATACCAGATTTCGAACAGCAGGGAATTCTTTTCGAACCCTTTCGACCCGAGACGGCCGGCCATGATCACCCTCACCTATCGCATCGAAACGTCCGGCAGCATCGAGGCGCTGGCGGCCAAGATCGCCAGCGACCAGTCGACCGGCACCTTCGTCGCGTTGCCCGGGGAAACCGAAGAGCTGAAAGCACGGGTGGCAGCGCGTGTGCTGGCAATCCGGCAGCTGCCGGACGCGGCGCTACCTTCTATGCCCGAAGCCGGCAGCGGCCCCTTCAAGCGTGCCGATGTTGATATCGCCTTTCCTTTCGACGCGATCGGCACCGATCTCGCGGCGCTGATGACGATTGCCATCGGCGGCACCTATTCGATCAGGGGCCTCACCGGCATCCGCATCATCGACATGAAGCTGCCGGAGGAATTCAGGGGCGCGCACCCCGGCCCGCAATTCAGCGTCGCCGGCAGCCGCAGACTGACCGGCGTCGAGGGACGCCCGATCATCGGCACCATCGTCAAGCCGGCGCTGGGCTTGAGGCCGCACGAGACGGCCGCGATAGTGGGCGAGTTGATCGAGGCCGGCGTCGACTTCATCAAGGACGACGAGAAGCTGATGAGCCCGGCCTATTCGCCGCTTTCGGAGCGGGTGAAGGCGATCATGCCTTTGATCCTCGATCACGAGCAGAAGACCGGCAAGAAGGTGATGTATGCCTTCGGCATCTCGCATGCCGATCCGGACCAGATGATGCGCAACCATGATCTTGTGGTCGAAGCCGGCGGCAATTGCGCTGTCATCAACATCAATTCCATCGGCTTTGGCGGCATGACTTACCTCAGGAAACGCTCCGGCCTGGTGCTGCATGCCCACCGCAATGGCTGGGACATCCTCACCCGTCATCCCGGCCTTGGCATGGATTTCAAGGTCTGGCAGCAGTTCTGGCGGTTGCTTGGCGTCGACCAGTTCCAGATCAACGGCATCGCGTCAAAGTATTGGGAGCCGGACGATTCCTTCATCCGTTCCTTCGAGGCGGTGACGACGCCGCTGTTTTCGCCCGACGATTGCGCCCTGCCGGTGGCGGGCTCGGGCCAATGGGGCGGCCAGGCGCCGGAAACCTACCAGCGAACCGGGCGCACGGTCGATCTGCTCTATCTCTGCGGCGGCGGCATCGTCAGCCATCCGGACGGGCTGGGCGCTGGCGTGCGCGCCGTGCAGCAAGCCTGGCAAGCGGCGGTCGACGGCATTCCGCTAGAGGATTTCGCCAAGAGCCATGTCGAATTGGCGCGCTCGATCGAAAAGTTCGGCGACGGCAAGGCGGCCTGAGCCATGCAGGACCTTCTGCTCAGCTATTATGGCGACGACCTCACCGGCTCGACCGACGTCATGGAGGCGCTCGAACTCGGCGGCGTGCCGACCGTGCTGTTCATGCGCCAGCCGGACGAAGCGCAGCTGGCGCAATTCTCGCACTGCCGCGCCGTTGGCCTCGCCGGCACCAGCCGCAGCGAGACGCCGCAGTGGATGGACACGCATCTCAAGGACGCCTTCGCCTGGCTGAAGACGCTGAATGCCGAAATCTGCCACTACAAGGTCTGCTCGACCTTCGATTCCAGTCCGGCGATCGGCAGCATCGGCCGGGCGATCGAGATCGGTCGCTCGGTGTTCGCGCAGGACAGTGTGCCGCTGGTGGTCGGCGCGCCGCAGCTCAAGCGCTACACCGCCTTCGGCCACTTGTTCGCGGCCTATCGCGATAAATACTACCGCATCGACCGTCACCCGGTGATGAGCCGCCACCCGGCGACGCCAATGGACGAGGCTGACCTCCTGGTCCATCTGTCGCGGCAGACCGCGCTATCCTCGGGATTGCTCGACCTGGCGACGCTGCGTTCGGCCGACCGGTCGACGGCCTTCGATCGCCTCGCTGAGGATGGCGCCGCGATCGTGCTTATCGATGTCGACAGTCGGCAGACCCAGGCGCTTGCCGGTAAGGAGATCTGGCGTAGCCGCAAGGCCGGCGGCTCCTTCGTCGTCGGCTCGTCCGGCGTCGAGTACGCGCTGCTCGCCGAATGGGCGGAGTCTGCCGCGGTCCGTGCCGAGTCCCGTTTTTCGCCGCCGGGCGCGGCCGATCGGATCGCCGTGGTGTCGGGCAGTTGCTCGCCAACGACGGAACGGCAGATCCGCCATGCGCTGTCCGACGGATTCGACGGCATCGAAGTCGATCCCATCGAACTGGTCTCGGAGACTTCCGAGCAGGCGATCACGCGTGCGGCGGCGAGCGGTCGCGCCAGTCTGGAAGCCGGGCGCAGCGTCATCCTGTACACGGCGCTCGGACCCGCGGCCGATCGGGGCGCCGCGATCGATCGTGAGCAAGGCGCACGCCACAAGCTCGGCCGCGGCCTCGGCACGCTGCTGCGGCAACTGACCGAAGAACAGGACCTGAAGCGCGTCATCATCGCAGGCGGCGACACGTCCAGCCATGCGCTCGGACAGATGGGCGTCGACGCGCTGACGGTCAGGATGCCGCTGCCGGCGTCACCCGGCTCGCCGCTCTGCGTTGCCCATTCGCACATCAACGCGATCGAGGGGCTGGAGGTGGCGTTGAAGGGCGGACAGGTCGGCACCGACCGCTACTTCTCCGCGATCCGTGATGGCCTCGGCGTTTGACAGCACCATGCCGCATTCATCCGCATTCGCTCGCCACGGGACTGATCAATGACAGACATGCCTCAAGTCTGGATCGGCACAAGTTGGAAAATGAACAAGACGCTCGCGGAAGCGCGCGCCTTCGCCGGCGGGCTGCTTACCGACCCGGAAGGTGACCCCCGTGTCCAGCGCTTCGTCATCCCACCCTTCACGGCGGGGCGAGAGGTCAAGGCGATACTGAAGGATACCTCCGTCAAGGTCGGAGCCCAAAACATGCATTGGGCCGACGAAGGTGCATGGACCGGCGAGATTTCGCCGGTGATGCTGAAGGACTGTAATTTGGATATCGTCGAGCTCGGCCATTCCGAACGCCGCGAGCATTTCGGCGAAACCGACGAAACCGTGGGCCTCAAGACGGAAGCCGCCATACGCCACGGCCTAGCTCCCTTGATCTGCATCGGCGAGACATTGTCCGAGCGCGAGGCCGGCCTCGCGCTCGACGTTCTCGACAGGCAGGTGCGCGGCGCGCTCTCCAAGCTCAGCGCCGCGCAGAAGCGTGCGCCGATCCTGCTCGCCTACGAGCCGGTCTGGGCAATCGGCATCAACGGCATTCCGGCGACCTCGGACTACGCCGATGCCCGCCAGGCGGAGATCATCGCTACCGCCCAGGACGTGCTCGGCCTGCGCGTCCCTTGCCTCTATGGCGGGTCGGTCAACCAGGACAATTGCGCCGACCTCATCGCATGCCCGCATATCGACGGGTTGTTCATTGGACGCGCCGCCTGGCAGGTCGAGGGCTACCTCGACATCCTGTCCAGATGCGCCGCCAAACTATAAGGAGACGATCATGAAGCTCGCGGTTGCAGGCGACAGCGCCGGCGAAGGCCTGGCCAGGGTTCTGGCCGATTATTTGAAGGACAGGCACGAGGTGTCGGAAGTGTCGCGCACCGAAGCCGGCCCTGACCCGTTCTACGCCAATTTGTCCGACCGGGTCGCGAGCGATGTGCTGGCCGGCAAGTATGACCGCGCCATTCTGATCTGCGGCACCGGCATCGGCGTCTGCATCTCGGCCAACAAGGTGCCGGGCATACGCGCGGCACTCACCCACGATACTTACTCCGCCGAGCGCGCAGCGCTGTCGAACAATGCCCAAATCATCACCATGGGCGCGCGCGTGATCGGGCCTGAACTGGCGAAGTCGATCGCCGATGCCTTTCTCAAGGAGACGTTCGACCCGCAGGGGCGGTCGGCCGGCACTGTCGCCGCCATCGATCAAGTTGACGCCAAATACAACGCTCGCTGACCCTTCGATACTTCCCGCTTCGCGACCTTGGCTGGGCCAGAAGACCGTTTCCACGCCGCCGCGAAACGCTCTAGTCTCGTGGCCGAAGACGATGCAGGGAGATGCGAATGAGCCTCACGCAAAAGCTGATCAATGACGGCAATGCTGCGGTCGACGAAATGCTGGTGGGCATCATGGCCGCGCATCCCGAGCATCTCTGGCGTCCGGACAACGCGCGGCGTGCGGTCGTCGCCAAACACGGTCCGCGGACCGGCAAGGTGGCGCCGGTAATCGGCGGCGGCTCAGGCCATGAGCCGACCTTCCTGGGCTATGTCGGCAAGGGATTAGCGGATGCCGCCGCGATCGGCAACGTATTCGCCTCGCCCCCACCGCAGCCGGCGGTCGACGCGGCGATGGCCGCGAGCGGTGGCGCCGGCGTCCTGTTCATGTATGGCAACTATGCTGGCGATGTGATGAACTTCGACATGGCTGCCGAGCTTCTGGAGATGGGAGGCATCGAGGCGCGTACTGTGCTGACCACCGACGACATCGCGTCGGCGCCGCGCGACCAGCTGCAAAAGCGCCGCGGCGTGGCCGGCAACGTGTTCATCTTCAAGGCCTCGGGTGCGGCGGCCGACATGATGATGCCGCTTGACGAGGTGGAGCGGATTGCCCGTCACGCCAACGACCGCACCTAACATGCCGAACTCTATTCGCGCGAGGCATGGCAGGTTCGCCTGGCGGTCCAGGGGATGGATCGAGTCGTGCGGCTGGTCACGCGCAAGCCGATGCTTGGCGAACCTATTGGCGAACCTCGTGGCGAACCACCCCTTAAACAATTGAAAAACAACGATAATGGTGGGCCCGGAGGACGTATTAAGATTGTTGATTTTGTTGAGTTTTTCGTGGGCCAAAATTAGAAGTCTTCCCGTATCGTTCCGCAGCCGAACGCTGCTGCTAGTTGTGTCCGGAAAACTGGCCAGGCGACTGGTCCATGGCGCCGACTCAGTCAGTGGGATCTGACACGAAGTACCACGCCTCGTCTTGCGGCCAAATCCGCGCTCTAATTCTCTGTGCCCGACCATCGAGGCTGATTCTTGCACCTGAATGTTCAAAGCTTCCCACCGTAAGAGCAATGAAACTTCTGTCCATCAATGCGCTAGGTGCATTCTAGGGAGGCACGCCGGACGTCCTGGTGGCTTAGCTTTCGAGCCAGCCTACCACTAGTCGCCGGTGATATATTCATCGTTCAGCTTCACCTCCATTCAGCTTCACCTCCTTTAGCGCGTTACGCAGCTCTTGAGCTCGCGCAACTCCGTTCAGCAAGCCAAATTGTTGCTGTGCTTCACGCCAGAGCGGGACAGATTGCTTGAACACGCGTTTGCCTTCTGGCGTGAGCGTTGCGAGGCGGCTGCGCTTGTCCGTAAGAGACGACTGTATTTGAACCAGGCCAGATCGCTCCAGCAGCGTCAGGTTCTTTCCCATGGCTGTGCGTTCGAGGTCGAGGCGATCGGCCAGATTGTTGACTGAGGCCTCATGTACCTCGTCGAGTACCGCCAGAATTAGATGCTGCGTGATACGCAAGCCGATTGGCTCGAGAAAGCGATCATAGAGGCGCGAAATCCGACGCGCGGCTTTCCGTACCGTGAAGCAATAGCATCCATCGATTGCCAGAGGTTGGTTGAGAGCTTGCATGGGGTCACCGATAGTCCATCGATTGGTCATTCATCATAGGTGGGCGCTCATTTTATCCGGCACCCACCAGTTCAAGACGTACAAACGAGATTGCCTCACTATACAAATTTAATGTGGTGCTGACCGAGGAGATTTTGTCCCGTCGTCGGCGGCTGTCCTGCAATGCCCTCGATCATGCTGTTCGTCCTATGGCGCCTGTCGCCCCGCTCGCGAAGGGTGCAAGTTTCGATCTTCATTCTCTTGATCTCCGTCGATAAGAGCATATACTCTCAATAATAAGAGCATATGCTCCTTTTAAATTCAATTCAATATCGGAGGTCCCATGCCTGCACATGCCTACGAGGCCATCACGACGGCGAAAAGCGCGATCGCGGCCGTTCTCGGGTCCATCACCTTACACAAGAGAGTGGGCGTAGCTTCACCTACGTCGGCAGACTTTTCGAGTGTCAGCCCATCGAACTGCGGATCGAGGTGACCGCTATGAACGTGCAGTCACAAATCGAATCCTCCGGTGAGGTCTCAAGTGAGAGGTCACTTGTAGTAACTCTTATCCTTTGTGGGGCGGCATTCATGGCGATGATTGACGTATTCATCGTCAATGTCGCTTTCCGCCAGATCGGCGCGGAATTTCCCGAAGCCAGCTTTGGTGATCTCAGCTGGATTCTAAACGGCTACACCATTGTCTATGCGGCCTTGTTGATTCCGTTCGGCGGTCTCGCCGACAGGTGGGGACGCAAGCGTGCGTTCCTTGCGGGCCTGACGATTTTCACGCTGGCCAGCGTCGGCTGTGCGCTTTCGGGCGCGATGTGGTCACTAATTCTCGCCCGCGTGCTGCAAGCCGCAGGAGCCGCGATGCTCACTCCAAGCAGCCTCGGCCTCATCCTGACGGTTCTTCCTGCGCAAAAGCGGGCAAGGGCGGTAAGGACCTGGGCGACGACATCTGCGATTTCTGCAGCAATTGGTCCGGCCCTCGGCGGGATCCTTGCTGAATACTCATGGCGATGGATATTCGTCATAAATCTGCCGATCGGAATTCTTGCCGGCGCCGCTGCTGCAGCGCTGATACCAACAATACAGCCGGTCAGTGCCTCGACCAGAAAGCTCGATCTGTTCGGCGCCATGCTTGCTGCAGTCGCTGTGGGATCTCTGTCTCTCGCCGTCGTCGGGTATGAACAATCAACGACGTCAGAAATCATAGCCAACTATGCCATCGCCATTCTGGCCGCGGCCTGGCTCGTAAGGAGAATCTTGTTTCACCAAGCGCCCATCGTAGACCCGGCTCTCTTCAAGGTTTCGACGTTTACCTGGGCGAATGTCACCATCATAGTGTTCTGTACGGCCTTTGCCGCTATCTTTCTTAGCGTCGCCATCTGGTTGCAAACAGTTGCCGGCCTTTCCTTGATCGAGACCGGATTTGCGATCGTCCCTGGCCCTGTTTGCGTGCCCATCGCCGCTTACCTGGTTCAGAGGTTTGCGTCCACCGCGTCACCGCGAGCAGTCGTGATCGTCGGCAATGTCATTTTTGCAATTGGAGCGTTGGGTTTCGCCTTCATGGCGTCAATCGCCCCTCGCTACAGCATAGATATCATGCCGGCATGGATGTTGGTCGGCACCGGCATCGGCATTGCCATGCCGACCATGATTGGAAGCGCAACCCGCGATCTACCGGCAAGCATGACAGCGACGGGTAGCGCGGTGGTCAATACAAGCCGCCAGTTGGGCTATGTTCTGGGCGTGGCGCTCCTGGTGGCGGTTACGGGCTCTCTCAGTCTCGCCCCGAGCCAGGCATTGCATGCTTTTCAAACTAGTTGGCAACTCATCGCCCTCGGTGCGGCTCTCAGCGCGTTAACGGCGTTGGGCATGCGGAGAACGGCTTGACCCCCAGGTTCTCGAGAACGCTCTTCCACCTCGTTTGACCAGGCGAAAAACGACCGCGACGCGGTCCCACATATCGATCAACAGCAGGAAGGTTTGCCATGCAACAGAAAGAAGTGAGCGATGCCGCAAACCGAGTTGTAGGGTTTGCGGACAAGCTGCTCCGGATCAAGCGACCGCCTATAGATCAGCAGTTTCACGGACTGTTGAACGCCGAATCCATAACAATGCAGGTCGAGGCGCCGGGCGACTGGCCCGATGGCCGCCAGATCGAGGTGCGAGTGCATCGCGGGGGGGGCCGGGCCTAATGCACTGCTTGTACATGGATGGCAAGGGCTGCGTTCCGATCTCATGGGCATATGGCGCAAGCTCGTAGAGGCCGGCTACACGGTCTGGTTTCCCGACCTTCCCGGCCATGGAGATTCGGCCGGCGAGCGATTATCCATTCCGTTGGCAGCCGCCGTTCTGCAGGCCGCCGAGCGGCTGGCTGGACCATTTGCTCTGGCAGTGGGGCATTCCATTGGAGGGGCCTGCGTAGTTCAGGCTCTGGAGCAAGGTCTTTCAGCTGAGCGGATCGTCCTCCTCGCCACGCCGACGCACTACGGCCACTATGTTCGATTCATGGCGCGTAAGGCCGGGCTTGAAGGAGACGAAGACGCAATACTGCGGCAGCTGGAAAGCTTGATCGGGCTCCATCCTGATCGCATAGACATGCGACGACAGGCGGCGAAAATGTCCCAGCCTGCGTTGTTCGTTCATTCATCCGATGACACCGTTGTGCCCTTCAAGGGTGCAGGGATTGTGGCTTCGATCTGGCCGGGCGCGCAGTGGCTCCTCGTCGATGCCTTAGGCCACCACGGAGAGTTTCTGAGGGACGATATCGTCTTGGAGCGAGTCTCCGCTTTTGTAGGTGGCTCCCCGCGCATCTCGAACTCGCCCTCATTATTCGGGATTCGGGCGGATAACAGCTCTCCACGACGCAATAATGGACGCTTATGACAAGCAAATCCTGGCCGAAAAGACTTCGAAGGAAACGAGCATTCGCCCTTTGATTGAGGCTTGGCACGATAGGAGCGCACTGGCTGCGACGTCGGGGCGCTTATCCAACGATGGCGAAAGAACCGACGTCCACCGCGTCGCCTGATCCGGCAAGCCGCAGGTTGATCTCCAATCGACCCCGCTATCAGGCAGAGGCAGATCGTATCGCGTGAAGGTCATCAGCCCTCGCGGTCTTGGCAGTTGGGTAGCTTTGATTTCCTCGAACAGGCAGCGGCGATCAGTGGGGAGTGTCGCACTCACGCCGTACCAGAGCTTGAGCCACAGCAAATCCTCACCGGTTAATGCCCGTCGGACGATCCCGCTGGCGCGTTGGACAACGCTTTGCACCGCATCGACAACGCGTTTGTTCTAATCGGTCGTCGATCGCAACTGCCGCAGATATCTATTTCGCCGGTTCGGGCATCGCGGCCCTGCCTTCGGCGGCAGCGAGCCTACTCCGCATCACTTCGCGGCGCTTTCGAAATTCTGTGTATTCCTGGTCGGCGAGTACCCCGATCAGGATCACCGATCCACTCACCGCAAAGTTGAGTGATGAGGGAATGCCCAGAAGATTGACAAGGTTCTGCAGCACCTGCAGCAGGATCGTTCCGAGCACCACGCCAACGATTGAGCCTTCGCCGCCGCGCAGAGAGAACCCTCCAAGAACCGCAGCAGCTATCGCGTAGAGTTCGTAGAAGTTGCCGTGTGAGCTTGGCAGGATCGAGCGCGTGTACATGGCGAGAAAGATGGAAGAGAGCGCCGTCAGCCCGGCGCAGATCACATAAGCGGAGATGATGACCCTGCCCGTACGGATTCCGGAGAACCGCGCGGCCTCTTCGTTTTTCCCGACAGCGTAGAGATATCGTCCGAAGGCGGTGCGGTGCAGAACGACCCACATCACCGCCGCCAGCACGAGCAAGAAGACAAAGGAATGTGGAATGGGAATGGATGTGTAGGCGTTTTTCGTCAGAACTGCGACCAGATCGGTACGCCCGGTGGTTAGATATTCCAGATCCTCGAACCGGGTCTCGTAGGGAAAACCTGCCGTCGCGTCCTGGGTGTAGAAGCGGGCGATCCCACGGTAGATCAAAAGCCCGCACAACGTCACGATGAAGGGCTGCAGGCGCTTCTTGGTGATGAGCAATCCGTTGATCAGACCCAACAGGAGGCCGATGCACACCACGATGAGCACCGCCAGCGGCCAGGGCACCCCGCGATTGGCTATGAGGTCGACGAATATGACGCCGAGCAGCGCAATGACCGATCCTGCGGACAAATCGATACCGCCGGTAATGATCACCAATCCCTCGGCAATCGAAAACACGCCAAAGAGGCCGACGAGATTGGCTGTGTTGGCGATGTTGATTGGTGAAAGAAAGCGTGGGTTTATGACAGCCACGACTGTACCCACCACCAGGATCAGGACAAAAAGCCCTGCGTCTTTTTTGAGATTCGGCATTGGTCGTCCCCCACGGATTGTCCGGATACGCTTTCAAGAACGTCATGATTCTGGCTGTCGGCGAGATCAGTTGGAGGCTGCGACGAAAGCCAAATTGGCTTGCTGTCAGCGTTGCCAGTCGCCAACCGCGAGCCTGAGGATGTTCTCCTCGCTGCACTGGTCCCGAGCAAGAATGCCCGAGATACCACCCTGGTGCATGACTGCTACGCGATCGGAAACCCCGATCACTTCCTCCATGTCCGAGGAGATCATCACAACGGCAACGCCGGCATCTGCAAGCGAACGCATCAGCCGATAGATTTCAGATTTGGCACCGATGTCGATGCCACGGGTTGGTTCGTCGAACATGATGACCCGTGGCTTCATCCCCAGCCATTTGGCAAGGACGACTTTTTGCTGGTTGCCCCCAGACAGGGAGCCAGTGAGCACCCCGACGTTCGGCGCGCGAATGTCGAGTTCGCTGCGGCTCTTCTCGGCCTGTTCTCGCTCTGCAGCGTTTGACACCGTGATACCTCGAACATAGGCGCCAAGGTTCGGTAGCGTAATATTCTGGGTAATCGCGAGATCGAGCAGCAGGCCCGTCCGCTTGCGATCCTCAGGGACAAGATAGACGCCGGCCTTCACCGCTTCGGCGGAAGATGCAAAGTGTGCAGTCACGCCATTGAGGAGAACGATGCCACCTTCTTTGCGGTCAATACCGAAGAGCGCGTGAGCAAGTTCGGTTCTGCCCGCGCCAACCAACCCGGCAAGACCGAGGATTTCGCCGCTGTGGAAGTCAACACTGACCTGCGAGAAGGGGAAAGTGCTGGTCCTGAGGTTCTGGACGGAGAGTGCCACCTCGCCGCGCGCCCTCGCCGGCGCGTCATAACCGACTTTCAGGTCGCGGCCCACCATCAGCTTGACCATCGCATCATGGGTGATGGCCTCGCCTTCGAGGTGGCCCACGCGTTGGCCATCGCGCAGCACGATCACACGGTCGCTGGCCTGCACCACCTCGTTGAGCCGGTGCGAGACGAACATCACCGCGATGCCATTGGCCTTCAGCCCGGCAATCACCTTGAGCAGCTTCTCGGTCTCGGCGATGGGCAGGCTCGATGTCGGCTCGTCCAGGATCACCAGCCTGGAATTCAGGCTCAGCGCCTTGGCGATTTCGACCAGTTGTCGCTGGGCGAGCGAAAGGCTTGAAACCGGGGCGGATGAGGGGAAGTTGGCACCGAGCTGGTCAAGGTAGGGCTGAACCATCGCATGGAGTTTTGCACTGTCGATGATGTTGAGAAACCCGAGGCGCCGAGGTTCCCGACCGACAAAGACATTGGCGGCGACGTCCAGATTGTCGAACAGGTTTAGCTCCTGGTGGACGAAGGCAATGCCGGCGTCCATCGACGCCGAAATGGCCAACGCCTCGTGGGTCACCCCGTCGATTTCGATGGATCCACGATCGGGCGCAACAATGCCGCCCAGAACCTTCATCAGGGTGGATTTGCCAGCGCCGTTTTCGCCAACCAGGCCGATGACTTCGCCGGGCCGCACCGCCATCGAAAAGTCGGACAGCGCCAGGACGCCGGGATACGACTTGGCAATCCCGGCGAGTCTCAGGAACGGTTCGCTCAATCGCGTGGCCTCAGGCGAAACGGGTGTCGGGAACGCACCGTTCAAGATGGAGTGCCCGCAGTCCTGGGAGGTCCTGATACTGCTGAAGCGCAAAGACGTATCAGAGCGTTGTTGGACTGCAGGCCCCAGAGTCGCTGGCATTTCAGCGTCACTGGGAACTCAACTTCGCCTTGAGATCGGCCTTGAACTCATCGACATTGTCCTTGGTGATGACCTTTCCAGGGATGATGTCCACACCGTTGGCCGGGACAACCGACTTGTCTCCGTTGATGTAGGCCGCAAACAACTTGCTGCCCTGGTACGCCCATTCGAAGGGCTGCTGAACGACCGTGCCGGCGAAGGAGCCATCCTTGACGGCGCCGAGCGTAATCGGGTCTTCGTCGAACGCGATGACGGTGATCTGACCCAGCTTGCCGTTGTCCCGCAGCGACTCGTAAATCTTCGGCGGATTGTAGGAGTAGAAGCCAACCATGCAGTCGATTTCCCCGTGCGCGACCAAGGTGTCGTCCACATTGGCGCGGGCGCGCGCCTGGTCGTGGTCATCGGTTCGAACGTCGACAAGCTCGATACTGTGCGGACCGGCGGCGGCTTTGAAACCCTCGATGCGCTCACGCGCGTTGTCGGCGCCCGTGTTGCCGACGAAGCCCATGCACTTGCCGCCTTTGGGCATTGCCTTGACCGCGAGTTCGCCGGCATTCTTGCCGAGATCGGTGTTGGACGAACCGATGTAGAAAACGCGCTTGGAGTCTGCTGCATCGCTGTCGAAGGTGAACAGCGGCAGTTGCGAGCCGATCTTGTTGAACGCATCGGTCTGTGTCTTCGGGTTGAGTGGCGACACGGCAATCGCGTCAGCACCGGCCGCCGCCAGATCTTCGATCAGGCGCTGCTGGATGGCAGCGTCCGCGCGTTCGGGATATTTCCATTCAAGATCGAAATCAGGCAGCTCTGTCTGCGCCTTGCGCATGCCGGCTTCCGCAAGCTTCCAGAAATCCGATGCCCCGTTCGGGACCCAGACAATCATCTTCTTGTCCGCAGCCCAGGCTGCACTCGACAACAATAGGCCAACCGCTGCGCCTGCAGCGACGAGACTCTTATTTTTCATGTCATGCTCTCCCCTTTTATAGAACCGGCGTAAGTACCGGCGCTTCCTCCAAATCAGTCCGAAACATGCGCCCGTTGGTCAGCGGCTCACGTCAAGTGAGCGCCTCGGCCATCGTCCGCATCTGCACCTGAATGATGCGCGAGCCCGCGGGTTGAGTGCAGGCGAAAAGGACAGCCGCCGCGACGTCGTCCGCTTCCAGCATTTGCGATTCTCGGACGCTTGCGTCCGTACGCCCCTTGCCGATCGCGAATTCGGTCTTCACACCGCCGGGACAGATCGTGCCCACCTTGATTCCATGGGGGCGCAACTCCTTGTCCAGTCCCTGCGCGAGGCCGACCTGGGCGAACTTCGTTGCGCAATAGATGGCCTCACCGGGAAAGCCGTAGACGCCCGCCATCGAGGAAATCATCAGAACGAGACCTTCGCTTTGCGCGATCATCACGGGCACGACATGGCGAGTGAAAAGGAAGGTGGAGCGGACATTGACGTCCATCATCTCGACGTAGTCATCGAGACTGGTGTCGATCAGCGGCTTGTAGTTGCCGACGCCAACATTGTTGATGAGGATATCGATGCGGCCGAACGTCTCCTTGGCCGCCGCCACCGTGTTGAGTGCCGTCGCCTCGTCACGGGCGTCGCCGATGACTGCGATCGCGTCACTGCCGAGCGCACGGATTTCCTCGACGAGGGCATCAAGCCGCTCGCGCCGGCGCGCAGAAAGAACGAGGCGAGCCCCTTCGCGTGCCAAGCCACGCGCGCTTGCCTGCCCGATGCCAGAACTGGCACCAGATATGATGGCGACCTTGCCTGCAAGTTTCCCTGGCACAGCAGCTCCTTTTCTTCATTTGAATTCGCGGCAGGCGAAATCGGCTGGCAAGAGATTTATCTCCAGCTGTAAAGAAGCATGGGCTACAGTTGTTTATGCGTCCAACAGATAGTACAGATCGTCTCGATCTATTGCGTAGATAAATGGAGGAGCCGGATGGAGTTGCGACAGCTTCAGCATTTCATCGCCGTCGCCGAAGAGCGGAGTTTCACGCGCGCGGCGGAGCGGATCCACATCGTCCAGTCGGCGCTGTCGACCTCCATTCGAACCCTCGAGGAAGATCTGCAGGCGCGACTTTTCGTGCGCAGCACGCGTCAGGTTCAGTTGACGCCTGCCGGGCAGGTTTTCCTGGAAAGGGCGCGCGAGGTCATAAGAGTGATCGATGTTGGCCGCGTATCGGTCGCTGATATTGAAGGTTTGCGATGCGGCTCGCTTTCCATCGGGACCGTCCACAGCCTGCCGGCTTTTCTCGATTTGCCGTCCCTGATCTCGCGATTTCACGGGACGAACTCCGGAATCGAGGTCCGTCTGAGGCAGGGCGATTCTGCCGGGCTCATGGGGCAGCTTCGGGCTGGACAGTTGGACCTTGCCTTCCTGCCGCTGCTTGACCCACCCGATGATATCGTCACCAGGATCGTCGCCTGCGAGGACATGGTTGTCGCCACTCCTCCGAACCATCCGCTTGCCGGACGGCGTGAGGTGACCCTCGACGAACTGATTGGTTACCCCTTCGTGGATTTCGATATTGGCTGGGGCACCCGCCCTCTGATCGATCGTGCGTTCGGCCTGGCAGGCTTCCAAAGGCGAACCGTCTTCGACGTCACCGACGTCGAGACGATCATCGACCTGGTCAGCAAGGGGCTTGGCATCGCACTCTTGCCCGAAACGATTGCCGAGATGCGAACACCCCGGATCGCCATCTCGGAGATGGCCGAGCCCGTCATCTGCTGGGAACTGGTGGTGGCCCACTTGCGCGGTGAAGGGTCGGCTCCCGTCAACGGCGCTGCGCGGGCTTTTCTCGAGCTTCTGACTTTCTTCGAGACGTGACGCCAGGCAAGCAGAGTTATTTGGTGATTGAGGTCGTCATCTCGGCCTTCCAAGGGGCTAAAAGGCGATCCAAGCTATCGGGCGGCCCCGTCGTCAAAATCGAAGACAAATAAGCCCGCTAAATTACCGTTCACGTCGCGATCCAATAGGGGTTCGACGGTGGTGGCGAGCGCGCGGTGATCCGGGTCCATGGCGTCCCCGTAGGGTTTTCCTACGAAATAGTCTCGGTCATCCGTGTTCTTGAAGGTGACTATGAAAGCTTGTTCCAATTGCCGGTCGAATCCCTCACTGCTGATCGCCTGCCCCCCCTTGATGGAGACTATTTAGAGATGTCCATCGCGCTTGGCGACGTCCTTCAGCGCTGGAAACCTCCTGGCGAAATCGGCCTTGGTATCTGCCGCAATATTCGCTTGGTATTTGAACACCACAATGTGTTGGATTTCGGCTTGTGCTGCCTGCGCGAAGAGCGTTGCAGCAAATCCGAGAGTCGATGCCTTCTTCCAAGCCATGGTTCGCCTTCTCCTTTCGTTGCAAACAGCGCATCCGAACACCAAGGTAGGACGATCTCAGATTCGATGAATGCTCAAAGGGCCGTACTTTATTGCAGTTCGTCCAAGTTCGGGCATCCACGGCCTTGAGCCACCACACCAAACCACGTGCGCCTTCAAAGAAAACGTTTTTCCATTTTGATTTGTGCGGTTCCGAAACCAAAGGCGATCCGCTCTCAAAAAAAGCCCGCCGCGCAACGTCGCTTGGCGGCGGCTTCGAGGTGAGTGCCGCTTAGCCACCGCAGTTCTGCGATGTCCAACAGGCGGCTCATTCTTCAATGCAAGGCAAACGCTCTGAGTTGCACTATCCGCAGCGTGCCGCGCTCTCCGGTGTGCGGCGGACTGCAGCCCCGAGGTGAGGATTCGACAATGGGAAGGTGGTCAACGCCCTCCTGCGGGCTGGAAGCCAACCGAAACGTGGCCCGCGCCGTCGCGTTCAACGCCTGCAAAGCCGCCTTCGCCGGCGCGATCGAGCCGAAGACGATGCGGGGAAACCTCTGGTGAGCTTCGCATGCCACGACGCAGCCTGATACCGAATTTAGTCTCATCGGCGGCCCCTGCAGGTCTTGAATTTTATGCCGTGTGGCCGGAAATCTAAGAGGCGCAGGATAGGATAATGATCTCCCGCTACGCGCGGTGGCCGCCCTCTTTGCCTGCCAGCGCCGCATCATCCCGACCCGGCATGATCTGCGCTCGAGCTGCCTGTGCTCCTGCTGCAAGGATACGATCCGACAACTCTGTCCGTTCAACGGCGCGGGCCATCTGAAGGGCGCCGATAAGGGTGGCAAAGATACCGAACGCAACGTCCTCCGGATCCCGGACCTGCGGCGGCAGTTCCGCCGACACCTGGCGCACCAAGCTCAGCAGGCGCTCGGTATAGAGTTGACGAGTTTCGGAAGGCTCGCGCGCGATTTCCGGCAACAACGCGGCAGACGCGCAGCCCTGCGCCGGATTGTCCCGGTGCGCCGCCGAGAGATAGACGCCGATGGCCATATCCAGGCCGCCGGCGGCCAAAGCTTCGCGGATTTGGTCTGACTGATCCTCCAAAGCCGCCGCCACGGTTTCCGTGACTATCTGTCCGATCTGGCGAAGCTGCCTTTGATCGAAGGTATGACGCTGGCGGCACGGCAGGCCGGCTATAGCCTGTCCATCTATTTCACCACCCCAGATGACGACCCTGTCGAGAGCTTGCGGCACCTGCTTCAGGCGCGCAGCGCGGACGGCTTGATCATCACGCGCATGATCTCGGGCGATCCGCGTGTCCGGCTGCTTTTGGATGAGCGCGTACCGTTCGTCGCATTTGGAAGGACCGATCTGGATCTCGTCTATCCCTATGTCGATATCGATAATGAGCAGATCGCCTACGATGCGGTCCAACGGCTCATCCGCAAAGGCTGCCGGCGCATAGCGCTGCAACTTCTCGTGCCGAACGATCAGGCGAGCGCGATGCGTCTTGCAGGCTATGCAAGGGCGATGACCGAGGCCGGTATTGCAATCGACCCGTCGCTGATCGGTCACGGCACGTTCACGATGGAATCGAGCGCGGCCTGGTTCGATCGCCTGCTGGCGTCGTCAGATCCGCCGACAGGCCTTGCATGCGCCAACGAATTGGGTCTGTTGGGAGCGCTGCACGCTTTCGACAGGCGAGGCCTGGTGCTCGGTCGCGACGTGCACGTCATAGCCCGCGACAGCACGCGTCTGGCGCGCTTCCTGCCGGCCAAGATCGGAGTTCATTCCGTGGATATGGCGGATGTTGGACACAAACTCGTTGAGGTTCTGCAGAGCCGGATCGCCAATCCGCTCGGGCTAGCCGCCGGTATCTTGTTCAACGGTAAATTCGAGCCACCTGAATAGTCAGACTGCTGTCTCGGCAGCGACAATGTGTGGTTCTGCCAAGCCGACACCCTCGGCTCCACGCCTCCGCGCGACATTGCGCTATTGCGGCTGACTGATGTGCAGTCCGGAATTATCTGTCACTGTCCGGAATTAAGCCGGGCTTCGGAGGTCCGGCCCAAGGTTTTTCGACCTATGACGACATCCCCTCGCCTCAACTGTGCAATCTACACTCGCAAATCGACCGAAGAGGGTCTGGAGCAGGAATTCAATTCGCTTGATGCCCAACGCGAAGCCTGTGCTGCATTTATCGCCCCAACGCCGAAAGCTGCCTGCGCCTGGTCAGGGCGCTGGCCGTCGAAACCAACGAAAACTGGATGGAGGCCAACCGCTACATCAACATGGACGACCTGCGCGAGCACAAGAAGCTCGCTCTGCGCCAAGCCGTATGACCAGCCTCATGGCCGCCGCCCCTTTTTGCAGAACTTGACGCACACAACCCTGAAAGACCCATGAAATGAGGCGCACGGGATGGTGCTCCAAATGAACGGATGCAGCCAGCCGGAAGCGAAAACTAAGTCCCGGAAGTGCCGACGCTATTCCGGCTGATTCTCACGCGACCATCGGATATGGCATTCTCGGGCGAAAATAGTGGCCATTTGAACAGCGGCGATTCAGACCGCATCCGGGTGCATCACAACGATCGTTTGGTGATGCGCGTTGTAAAAATATATGCTAAGTACTTGATATTAAAGACTTATTTGTGGCCCCAGGAGGCCGTGCTATGAACGGTGATTTCATTGGATTTTTCGTGGGCCAAAATCAGAAGTCTCTCCGTATCGTCCCGTATGGTTCCGCACAAGGTCCGCGGCACGCCGGCAATATGACGCCCCGAGTGTACACAGGTTTGCAGATCGCCAGCATCATGCCGGTGGAGGTGTCTGAATGGCTCTTTGCCGGAACCCGTGCCATTGTCCGGCGACAAAACAGCCAGCCTGGCTGCACAAGGAAACCTACTTGTTCGGAAGCGGCCGGCATGGAGCCGTGGAGGATCGTTCGACCAGATGGCAGGCGAGTTCCACGCGACGTGGCGGTATGGGAAGACTGGAGAGGCTGTCACGCAGCAGGTCGAGCGCTACCGAGCCGATTTCGCGCATGGGGATATGCATGGTCGTCAGCGGCGGATTGAGGAAAGCGGCCTGCGGGAGGTCGTCCATGCCCATTACCGAAACGTCGCCGGGCACTGAAAACCCCGACTGCTGAATGCCCATCATCGCACCGACGGCAAGGCTGTCGCCGGCGGCCAGAATGGCGGTGAAATCAAGACCACGGGCGGCGATCCGCGCCGCAACCGCCTGCGCCGCAAGCTCCGGAAGCCAGTCCTCGACGGGAACCACGAGATCCTCATCGAACGGCAATCCGCGATGCAGCAGCGCATCCTTCCAGCCTTCGTAGCGCCGTTCGATGGTGCGCCGACCCGGCCGCATCAGGAACAGGATGCGCTCGTGGCCGAGGTCGATCAGGTGATCGGCGCCCAGCCGCGCGCTTGAGCGGTTGCAGGGCGTGACGCTGGAAAGCCGCATGAAGGGATCGTCGCCGTTGAGAAGGACGACCGGCTTGTCGAAGCTGCGCGTGGCGGCCAGCATGGCCTCGTCATCGACGGTGAGAAAAAGCAAGCCGGCGACCTGAGGATCGTCCAGCGCCTCCTTCAGAACGGCCAGTTCCTCGTTCTTGTCGCCGATGGAGCGCTTGACAATTTCAAGCCCAAGTGCCTGCGCGCGCTCGTTCAACCCTTCAAGGACATAAAGCGTAAATTGGTTGCGCACGTAGTCAATCATGGCGGCGCTCGATGCCGCGAGGATGACCTTCTGTCCCGCGACCGCTGTCGGGATTGTGTAGTTGGCGATCTTCGCTGCCTGGAGAACCTTCTGGCGGATTTCCGGCCGAACGCCTTTCTCGCCTGCAAGCGCACGCGAAGCGGTACTCAACGACACCCCGCAGGCCTCGGCAAGGTCCTCAAGGCGCACACGCTTGCTCTTCTTGCCACGTTTGCCGGGCAGCGGTTTTACGGCCATAACGGCCTCCTTTGCGCCAAGATGAGAAAAATTTTCATATTGCGCAAGTGAAATCATCATGCATTTTGTTCTGCCACGGAGCCGCCACAAGAGCGACGCGGATAAGAGGAAATGCTATGGGTCCAGACGGTCGCGACATTCGAAATGGTCTCGATCGCCTTGTCGCCGGAACGACCGGCCTCAAGCACGACGGTCGCTTTCATGAACCGAATCTCGACGGAACCGCCGGCGACTACATCAGCTTCGACAGTTGGGAGTGGCCGCAGGGCGTCGGCCTCTATGGCCTGATCAAGCTCTGGCTTTTCACAGGCCAGGACGATCTGCGCCGGCTCATCGAAGCCTGGTATCGGGACCGTATCGAAGCCGGTCTGCCGCAGCTCAATGTCAACACGACTGCGCCAATGCTCGGTCTGTCGGTGCTCTGGGCCAAAACCCGCGATCCCCGCTGGCAACCGATCCTCAACGATTGGGCAAACCGTGTGGTGTCCGACCTTGGCCGAACGCCGGAAGGCGGCTTCGAGCACCACGTCTCGGACAAGGTCAATAACAACGAACTCTGGGACGATACCCTTTACATGGTGGCCCTGTTCCTGGCGTCCTACGGTCAGGCAAGCGGCCGGCGCGAATTGGTCGACGAGGCATCGCGGCAATTCCTCGTGCATGCCCGCTACCTCGCCGACACCCACACCGGCTTGTGGTTCCATGGCTGGACATTCGAAGGTCGGCACAATTTCGCCCAGGCCCGCTGGGCACGCGGCAATGCCTGGATCACAGCCGGCATGCTTGATCTCTTCGATCTGGCGGACGTCGCCAAACCGGTAAAGGACTTCCTGCAAGGCGTTCTCGTGGCTCAGGTCGATGCGCTGCTTGCGCTTCAGGCGCCCTCAGGCGCATGGCGCACATTGCTCGACGACCCCACCTCCTATGAAGAGATTTCCGCGACGGCCGGCATCGGCTACGGCCTGCTCAAGGGCTATCGCCTCGGGATCGGCACGCCGGGGTGGCACGCGGCGGGTCTGAAGGCGCTGCGGCTGGTAATGGACAATATCGATGAGACCGGCACCGTGCTCAACGTCTCCTATGGCACGCGCATGGGCCATGACCTCCAATTCTACAAGGATATTCCCATTCAACCGACCGGTTACGGGCAGGCCCTCGCAATCCTGTGCCTTTCCGAGGGCCTGCAGCATGTCGGAACAAAAGGACAAGCGGCATGACGATGAAGATCTTGTATGGAGCGGCGCCGGAAGATGTCAAAGGCTACGACACGGAGCAACTCCGCAACGCTTTCCTGATCACCGGTCTGTTCGCCGCAGATGCCGTCAATTTCACCTATACGCATGTCGACCGCCTGTTGCTCGGCGGGGCCATGCCGGTGACGAAGAGCGTGACCTTTGGATCCGGCGCCGAGATCGGCACGCCGTATCTTCTGTCTGCGCGTGAAATGGGCATTGCCAATCTCGGCGACACGGGCACCGTGAGCGTTGACGGCCAGTCCTTCACGCTCGACAACCGTGACGTGCTCTACCTGGGTCGCGGCGCCCGGACGATTGCGCTGGCGAGCCTGTCGGGGAATAGCCCTGCCCGGTTCTACATGAATTCGGTGCCGGCCGGTGCGGACATCCCCCACCGCCTGATCAGAAAAGGGGACTCCAAGCCGGTCGAACTCGGCGACATCAGCCGGTCGAACAAGCGCCGCCTCGCCATGTACATCCACCCGGAAGTCGCGCCCTCGTGCCTTCTGCTGATGGGCATCACCGACCTTGCCGAAGGCAGTGTCTGGAACACCCTGCCGCCGCATCTGCACGAGCGGCGCATGGAGGCCTATTGCTACTTCGACATGGCAGCGCATGATCGCATCATTCATTTGATGGGCCGCCCTGAGGAGACGCGCCATCTCGTCGTCGCCAACGGCGACGCGGTCCTGTCGCCGGCCTGGTCGATCCATATGGGCGCCGGCACCGGTCCCTATGCCTTCGTCTGGGGCATGACCGGAGAGAACCAAGAGTACAACGACGTGGCTCCGGTGGCCGTGGCGGAACTGAAATGACCCCGGCGACATCACTCATGAACCATGACCTGAAGGCCGGCGAAGCGATCCGCCATTGGCAGCTGGGCACGACCGCCGAGGAGCGTTTCGACGTTCCCGACGCGCCCATGAAGGGTGAGATGGACCCCTTCTTCTTTCTGACCAAGCATAAGAATTTCATTCCGCATGAGTATCCCTGCCGCACGATTTTCGCCGAGCATTATCGGGGCAAGCGGCCTGATGTGCGAGGCGCCTTCACCCCTGCCCGCTGGTGGCTGCCTTATGGCTCGCCGCGGCTCGATCTCTCCGGCTTCTGGTTCCGGCCGACGCGGCTAGCCACCTGGGCACGCACCTGCGTTTTCGTCGAAAAGGCTGGGACTGCAAAGGTTCGCCTCGGCACGTGCGGCGGCGCGGTTCTCTGGTTGAACGGCGCCGAGGTCGGCTGGATGGCACCCTATAGCCGCAACCTGGAGGCAAAGGTCGAATTCGACCTGCCGCTGGAGGTCGGGCTGAATGAGATCACCATTTTCTTCGATGATCTTGCCGAGCGCGATGCTCGCTATTTCTTTCAGCTTGACTATCTGGAGGGGCCGACGGCAAGCGTTGCAGTGCCCGTGCCGATCGACGGCAAGGTCGCCGGGAAGATCGAGGCGGCCCTCGAAGGCATGCACTTCGACAGGACGGCCTATTTCGAAGGCGACATCACACTTCTTTTCGCCGAACCCTTGCCGGTGGATATCGCGGTCAATGTCACGGTCGAGGGCGACTTCATGTCGACCGAACGTTTCGACTATGATTTCACCCTCAAGGCCGGCGAAGCACGTCTCATTATTGGCCCGTCGGAAAATGCGCCCGCCGATTTTCGCCATTTCCGCGTCACCCTCAAGGCCGCCGGCTTCCTCGCCTCGCGGTCCCTCGGTGTGGAAATCTGCCATGCCGGCCGTCAGGGAGACGCGCCTGCCGCGCTTGCCGACCGCATCACGGAAACGCTGGATGAGATCTCGGAATTTTCTGAACGCGATACGGTTCGTGCCTTCGCGCGGCTGGCAAGCGGCCGGGGCGGAGCCGACACCGATGCGATGATCGAGGAAATCCTGCCTTCGATCGTGGATTGTCACGACTGCGCCGACTTCTCGCTGGTCCCGCTGATCTGGTCGCGCACCGTCTGGGGCAAGGACATCGGCGAAAAGACGCGCGGCCGCATCGGTCGTCTACCCGGCCAAGATACGAACTGTCGAGTTCGTCAAGCTAAGTGAGGCCCTGAGTTCAACGAGTCTAGAATTCGCCGTCCTAACGGAAGCCGGCGACGGTGCCTGGCATAGCGGCTCGATGAATGACATTTTGGCCGAACTTCGGAGAGCGCACGACATTCTGGTACGTGACGATGTTCTTCAGCAGGCAGTTGACACGCTTAATGTTGGCCTTTCGGAGGTTGCAAGCGCGCTAATGAACAACCGCGGAGCTTGCGATCGTCTCATTCAGGTTTTGGGAGTGGGGGGGAAGACAAGTGCCGACGCTTCCGTTTGAACAACGCCGTCGCGAGACCACGGCGAAACTCGCCGCCTTAATGCTGGCGAACGCGTTCATTTTCCAAGAGCAATTGTCTGGCCTTGAAGAAAAGGTAAAGCCGATACGATCGTTACTCGTAGAGCGGGACTTTGTTGGGAAGACTGCTGCCCACTGGAACATGATAATAAATGAGATCAATTACGTGCCAATTTTCAAGGTGGCACGTGACATTATTCTGTCGCTGCCGTCGCATTCTGATACCGACTCTGCAGTTCGGCATCTTGCCGAGCGAGCGCTAGAGATAGTATCGAAGAAGGCTGCCCTACGGCACGACCTAATGGGTAGGATTTATCATCTCCTCTTGCTTGAAGCGAAATATCTAGGTACCTATTACACGTCTGTTCCAGCAGCAACTTTATTACTAAAGCTGACTTTAGATATTGACAGATGGCCCCAAGTTGATTGGGCTAATCCGGTTTCGTTAAACGAATTCAAGATAGCGGATTTGGCCTGCGGTACGGGTACGCTGCTTATGGCCGCGAGCCAAGCTTTGACAGATAATTTCATAAATTTAGAGCAAGTCGAAGCGAGACAATCGATAGTGACTCACTAACAGAATTGCATAAGCTAATAATCGAGGAAATGCTTTACGGCTATGATGTCCTTCCATCGGCCGTTCATCTTACGGCGTCAACTTTAGCGCTTCTGGCGCCGGAAACGTGCTTTCATAAAATGCACCTCTACTCTCTGCCGATGGGCCGAATGAAATCGGGGCAGGTTTACCTAGGTAGTATCGATTACGTTTCCGCCAGTACCATCGAGACCCAGTTGGATCTCATGAGCCCAGGAATCGGCAGTGCGATAACCGCTGCCGATGAACACGTACCCTCCGTTGCGCCACTTCCGTCATTGGATTTGTGCGTCATGAATCCGCCGTTCGTAAGAAGTGTCGGCGGGAATCTTCTTTTCGGATCGGTACCTGATCAACGCGGGCATATGCAGGCAGAGCTGGCCCAGCGCCTTAAAGCGACGAACTTGGCAGCGTCTTCTACAGCCGGGCTCGGAAGTGTGTTTGCTGCCGTCGGCGACCGCCATATCCAGCGGTTCGATGCGGGCATGAATCTCGTGGATGCGTTCGTCGCTGCCGAACTTGGCCAGCATATACTCATGGCGATCCTTGCCCTGCGGCGGAATGGTCGGATCAAGCTGGAACGGGCGCCAGCGGACATGCACCTCGGTGTCGCCGACAGCTGATATCGCCTTGTCGAGCCGCTTCTGGCCGATGAAGCACCATGGGCAGACGACGTCGGACACCACATCGACGGTGATGGCGTTCAGCTCGCTCATCTCGATCTCCTGAACCTTTAGTTCGGTTTGCGCCACCAGCTTGGCAGTTGATACCCAAATATGGGCGTCTTTTGCGGATGTTCCAGGTAGTTCCAGTAGGCAATCCATTGCTGCGTGTTGTACTGCGTCGGCACCATGTAGTTGCCGGAGATCAACAGCCGGTCGAGAACCCTGACGGCAGCGACATAGTCTTCCTTCGACCGGGCGCGCAACATCGCGTCGATCGCCGCGTCCACCGCCGGATCGGCGACCCCGGCGAGATTGAACGAGCCTTCGGCCTTGGCCGCTTCGGATCCCCAGCGTCCAAGCTGTTCGATGCCGGGCGACAACGAATTGTTGAAGCCGCTCGATCCGATCAGAGCCTCGAAATCGAAGCGCTGCTTGCGCGACTGGATCTGGTCGCCGTCAAGGCTGCGAATGGTGACGTCGATGCCGATCTTCTCCAGCGTGCGCTGATAGATGCCGGCGAGGCGCTCCTCATCCTGCGAAGCAACCAGGATCTCGAAGCCGAAGGGCTGGCCATCGGGATCAAGCATTGTCCCGTCCTGCACGTGATAACCGATGCTTTTCAGGAGATCGAAGGCCGCTTTCAGCACCTTGCGATCCTGCCCCGAACCATCGGTGACCGGAGGCCGGTACGTGCCGTCCATGACATCGGCCGGGACGCGGCCGGGGTAGGGCGCCAGAAGCGCCTTTTCCCTGTCGTCTGCCGGATGACCGAGCGCCGAAAGCTCGGAATTCTGCCAGTAACTCATCGCGCGCGCGTATTTGCCGCCGAACAGGTTCTTGTTGGCCCATTCGAAGTCGTAGAGCATGCCGAGTGCACGCCGCACGATCGGGTTGGCGAACTTCTGCAGCCGCGTGTTGAACAGGAAACCGGTCACCACCGGCGGAATGCCGGTGTCGAAGGTCTCGGCGACCACGTCGCCCTTGTGGAAGGCCGACACCGCGACATGAGCCTCGGCGATCTCATCGAAGGTATTGTGCTGCATGCTTTCGAAGGGCAGACGCCGTTTTCACCAGCGACACTCGAAACAATCAGCCAATTGAAGCGCATCTATGGGCTGGAGCTTGGCGCCGCGGACAGCCACCGTCTGACTGAACGGAAGGGCGAAGACGGATGACGAGCCATCTTGAGCGCTGCCACAGTATCGTCCTTTCCGGTCCGGTCGATCGCGTCTTTCCGCTGTTCACGCCGATCGGCGAGACCTTGTGGGTGGAAGGCTGGGACCCGGAATTTCTGCATCCGCAAGGCGGCGCAACGCGGCAAGGCATGGTCTTCCGGACCGCCCACGGTGATGAGACGACACTCTGGGCCTGCGCCGACTGGGATCCTGTCGGGCATCGCGTCCGCTATGTCAGGGTCACGCCGGATTCGCGTTTCGGATTTGTCGAGGTGGTCTGCCATCCGGCTGCTGACGGCGGCACCGAGGCATCGATCGCCTATACATTCACTGCCCTGAGCGCGGCAGGCAGGTCGTATCTGTCCGGACTGACGCAGGATGCTTTCGCACGCATGATCGATGCATGGAAATTCCGCATCGACACATGGCTGCTCACCGGCGCGTCAGCCGCTTCTCGCCACGACTAGAACGTGACGCGGCCGAGCACGCGCAGGCCATCGCCCTGCGGCTCGACGACCACGGCTTCGCCTTCGCGCGGCGAAACGCCGGTCAGCGCCACGATGTCTTCCAGATGGGTGACCATGACCAGATTGTCCGAGCCGGAATAGGCGCGGATTTCCTTCAGGATCGCCGCGATCTGCGCCGCCTTCTGCGTCTCATCGCCCTTCAGGAGATCGAGCGGCGCGAAGAGCTCCGGCTCGGCCTCGAAAGCGATGCGCGCGGTGTCGAGGCACCGGCAATAGCGGCTGGACAGCACGCGCTCGATGGGTGCCGCGCGGGCGGCAAACAAGGCGCCGATCTTGCTCGCCTGCTGCTTGCCGCGCGCCGACAAATTGACCTGGGTGGCACAGCTGTCGATGTCGAAATTCGCCGGATCGGTGGTGCCGGTGACCATGGCATGACGCAGGAGCACGACATGGCCGCCATCGCGCAACAGCGCCCAGCCAGCGTCCGTGGCGTGGGCCGCGGCCGGGATGGCGAGCAGAAGCAAAGCCAGCACAAATCGAATCATAGACTATCCTTCTCCGGTTCCCGGCAATGGGCTCCGGTGGCTGGACATATAGGGACGGTAAAGCCAGCCGAAAGACAAGGCGCGGTCGAGTGGGGCTTTACTTCTTCGCCAGTTGTTTCTTCACCAGATCGATCTTCTGGTCGGTCAACGGGATGGGCATCGTGTAGCCGGCTTCGGTAAAGCCCTGCTTGGCATTCTCGAAGAATTCGATCGCCTTTCGATATTCGGCCTTCCCGCCGCCATAGCCGGCGCGGTTCCAGTGGATGTCGCCGAGATTGTTCTGTTCGAAGGCCCACTGCAGCGGCTGGCTTTCGCGGGTGAACACCTTCAGCGTTGCCGTGAAGGCCGCTTCGGCATCGCTGAGATATTTGTCGGTCCGCTGGAGATTGCCGAGGTTGAGCAGGCTCATGCCGATGCCGTTCTGCGCATTGGCCCAGTCGACGGGTGCGGCCTCGACGGTGAGCACTTCAAGTGCCGCCCTGCGGGCGGCGATGGACTCAAGCAAGGTCTTGGGATCGGCATTGCTCATGCTCAGCCAGTGCAGCGTCGAGCCGAGGCCGGCCTGGGCCAGCGCCCACTGCCGCGGGTTGGTCTCGCGCTTGTACTCGCGCAACGCGTCGCGGTAGGCGGCAATGGCCTCACCGTAGTGTTCCGGCTTGTCGGTCACGCCGCCGAGAAGCTGCAGCGTGTTGCCGAGATTGTAGTGGCTCATTGCCCAGTCGAGGGGGAATTTTCGCCTGACATAGACCTGTCGGGCGGCCTGGAACGCCGCGGCCGACTGTTGGAGCCTGGCTGCGTCGCGGGTGCGCTGGCCAAGCGTCTGGTAGATTGAGCCGAGATTGTTCTGGGCTGATGCCCAGTCCATCGGAAAACGCTGCCGGGTAAACACCGTCAGCGCATCGTCATAGGCCGCCGCTGCCTCTTTGAGCGCGCCGGTGCCCATGTCGAAGCGGGCGACGCCGCTCAGGGCGTTACCGAGGTTGAGCCGGCTGGTTGCCCACGAGACCGGGAAGGTTTCACGGGTTCGCACCTCGAGCGCAGCGCGGAAGGCATCGGCCGCCGCGTTGATCTTTGCCTTGTCGTTGAGCTGGATGCCAAGTGAGACAAGCGTGTTGCCGAGATTGTTCTCGACCATCGCCCATTCCACCGGCACCTTTTCGCGCCTGTATTCCTCAAGCGCCAGCCGGTAAGCCGCCTCCGCTTGCGTCAGATGCTCGCCGGCGGCCTCGCGCTCGGACAGGGCATAGAGCGCCAGGCCGAGATTGTTCTGCGAAGCGGCCCAGTCGAGCGGCACCTTGTCGCGCGGGCGCTTCTCGAGCGTGGCGCGCATGGCGGCGACCGCTTCATTCAGGCGCTTCGGGTCGCTCTCGCGTTCGCCGATCTTCAGGAGCACATTGGCCAGGTTGTTCTGCGCGGCGGCCCAGTTGAGGTCGTCCTTCTCGCGCTCGAACACGACAAGCGAATCGCGAAAGATCTGCGCGGCTTCTTCGAGGCGCGTGGTTTCGGTCTCGCGCTCGCCGA
>NZ_JBHUGY010000050.1:0-17744 GCF_042682105.1 Mesorhizobium calcicola | reverse complement strand
CGAAGGCGTCGACATGGCGTCGAGCGACAGTCGTTCGCCGACATCGCGCAGGATGGCCTGTTCGGAGGCGGACGTGTCGAGCCGGATCGCACCACCGGCAAAATTGTCGGGATCGAGCTTGCGAGCACCAGGTCGGCATCGGTGATCGCCGGGCGCTTGGCCGCCGCGGCCATAGCAGGCCGGACCGGGTTCCGAGCCGGCGCTTTCCGGTCCGGTCTGGATGCGGCCCATGGCATCGACCCAGGCGATGGAGCCGCCGCCGGCGCCGATCTCGATCATCTCGATTACCGGAATCGAGATCGGCATGCCGGAACCCTTGCAGAAGCGATAGGTGCGTGCCACCTCGAACGTCCTCGCCGTGCGCGGCGCATAGTCCTCGATCAGGCAGATCTTGGCGGTGGTGCCGCCCATGTCATAGGAGACGACCTTCTCCAGGCCGAAACGCCTGGCGATGTCGGCGGCGAAGATGGCGCCGCCGGCCGGGCCGGATTCGACGAGGCGCACGGGAAATTCCGAGGCGATTTGGACAGAGATCAGGCCGCCGCCCGAATGGATCATGAAGACCGGGCACTCGGCGCCCATGTCTTTCAGCCGCGTCTGGAAACGGGCGAGGTAGTCGGCCATTTGCGGCCGCACATAGGCGTTGGCGCAGACCGTGTTGAAGCGCTCGAACTCGCGCATCTGCGGCGAGACTTCGGCGCTGATCGATATCGGCATGCTGAGCTTGCGGGAGAGGATCTCGCGCGCCCGCCGCTCATGGGCTGGATTGGTGTAGGAGTGGATGAAACCGATCGCCACCGAGCCGAAGCCGCCGGCCGCGATCCTGTCGGCGATCTCTTGGAGAGCGGCCTCGTCGAGCGGCTGCAGTTCCTGGCCCTCGGCGCCGATGCGGCCCTTGACCGTGAAGCGGTGCTCGCGCGGGATCAGCGGCGTCGGCAACTGGAGGTTCAGGTCATATTGCTCGAAGCGGTTTTCGGTGCGCATCTCGATGACGTCGCGAAACCCTTCGGTCGTGACCAGCGCGGTCTTGGCGCCGCGCCGCTCGATCAGCGCGTTCGTCGCCAGCGTCGTGCCGTGGATGATGATGCCGATCTCGGCCAGCGAGATCCCGGCGTCGCGGGTGACGATGTCGATGCCGTCGAGGATCGCCTGCTCGGGCGCCGTATAATTGGTGAGCACCTTGGTGGAGATGATCGTTCCACGCAAATCGAGGGCGATGTCGGTGAACGTGCCGCCGATGTCCGCGCCGAGACGGATGTCGTCGTTCTTGGAGTTCATGCCTTGGCCTTCTGGGAAGCGAGCGCGGCGTCGCGCATCTGGGAGAGGGTCTGCCGGGGCGTCAGCGCCTCGGGCGAGATGGCGATGTCGAGAACGGCGCCCGTCGCCGAGTTGAGCGCCCGGCCGAACGCGGCGACGAAATCCTGTGTCGACGCGACCCGCTCGGCGTGGAAGCCATAGGCCTTTGCCAAGGTCACGAAGTCGGGGTTCTCGAGCGAGGTTCCAGAAACGCGGGCCGGATAGTGACGCTCCTGATGCGCGCGGATCGTGCCGTAGATGCCGTTGTTGAGGATCAGCACGATCGGCTGCGCGCCCGCCTGCATGGCGGTGCCAAGCTCCTGGCAATTCATCTGGAAGTCGCCGTCGCCGGCAAAGCAGACGACAGTGCGCTCTGGAAACGCGACCTTCGCGGCGACCGCCGCCGGCAGGCCGTAACCCATGGCGCCGGACTGCGGGGCAAGCAGGCGTGCCTCCGGTCCGAACTTGAAGAACTTGTTCGGCCACACGGTGAAATTGCCGGCGCCGTTGGTGAGGATGACGTCGGCGGGCAGGGTCTCGCGCAGCCAGGCGCTCACCGCCACCATATCGACCGGGCCTGGCTGGACGGGTGCGGAGAATGTCCCTTCATAGGCCTTGCGCGCCGCCGCGCGCCATTCCGTCCAGCGACCCTTCACCGGCGTCAGGGCCTTGGCGAAGGCGTTTGGGCCGGCATGGATGCCGAGCGCCGGCACATAGATCTTGCCGATCTCGCGGTCAGAGCCATGGACATGGATCAGCTTCTGGCGCGGCACCGGCACGGAGAGCAGCGTGTAGCCATCCGTCGTCATCTCGCCGAAGCGCACATTGACGGCCAGGATCACGTCGGCGTCGCGGATCAGATTTTTGACATGCGCGACCATGCCGACGCCGGCCTCGCCGACGAAGGCCGGCGAATGGTTGTCGAACTGATCCTGATAGCGGAAGGCGGCCACGACCGGTATGTCGGAGGCCTGGGCGAAAGCCTGCAGCGCCGCGCGCCCGTCCGCCGTCCAATTGGCGCCGCCCATCAGCAGCACCGGCCTCTCGGCCGCCGCCAGCAGCTTGAGGGCCGACGCAGTCGCGTCCGCGCTCGGCGCCGGCTCGAAAATCGCCGCCGGGCCGCTCAGCCGTGCAGCCTCGGTCAGGGTGGTCAGCATGTCTTCCGGCAGCGCGACCACAACCGGGCCGGGCCGTCCGGTCGTGGCGGTGGTCCAGGCCCGCGCCACGATCTCCGGCAGCCGCGCGACGTCGTCGATCTCGACCGCCCATTTAGCGACGGTGCCGAACACGGCGCGGTAGTCGATCTCCTGGAAGGCTTCGCGGCCCCTCATGTCGGTGCCGACCTGGCCGACGAACAGGATCATCGGCGAACTGTCCTGCATGGCGGTGTGGACGCCGATGCTGGCATTGGTGACACCCGGGCCGCGCGTCACGAAGCAGAGGCCCGGCATGCCCGTCAGCTTGCCATAGGCCGAGGCCATGAAGGCCGCGCCACCCTCATTGCGGCAGAGAATGTAGTCCAGCCTGCCATGCGTGTCGTGCAGGGCGTCGAGGACGGCGAGGTAACTTTCGCCGGGCACGCCGAAGCTCTTGGTCGCGCCCAGCGCGATCAGGCATTCGACAAGAAGGCGACCGCCATTGCGGATCATGCTTCAGCATCCTCGAGATTGGTGGCAAGCGGACCGAGCCTGCCTTTTCGGATTTATACCTGCACTCTGGCGGGTCGGGGCGAAATCAAGAAATGCGGACTATTCGAAAGTTTTTCTTTACTGTGGCGGCCGCACCAGAACACCGGGATTCATCGTGCCCTTTGGATCGAGCGCGCCCTTCAGCCGTGCCATGAGCTCGCGCTCCACGGGACCCCTGTTGCGGTCGGCCATGGCGATCTTGGCGCGGCCGAGCCCATGCTCGGCCGCGAAGCTGCCACCCATCTCCGTGGCGAGCGCCGACAGCGCCTCGGCGAACTGCCCGGCCTTGCCATCGAAATCCGCGCGGCCTTCCGGCGGCGACAGATTGTAGTGGATGTTGCCGTCGCCGAGATGCCCGAACGGGTTGATCCGCACGCCTGGCAGAATGTCGTCGCAGACTTTTGCGCCAGCCTCGATGAAGCGGGCGATCGCGCCCGGCGGCACCGAGATGTCGTGCTTGAGCTGATCGCCCTCCAGCCGCTGTCCTTCCGGCTGCTCTTCGCGGAGCCGCCAGAACTGCGCCCGGCGCGCGCCCGACGTCGCCAGCGCGCCGTCGAGGACCAGGCCTTGTTCCATGCCCCATTCCAGCGCCGAACCGAGGATCTCGTCCAACGGAACGCGCTGCGAGCCCGATGCCAGTTCGACCAGCAGATAGACGTCGCCCCGCGTCTCCAACTGGTAGGAAAGATCAGGCAGATGCTTGAGCGCCAGCTCCAGGCCGAGATCGCAGAAGAATTCGAGGCCGGTCAGGAACTCCCCGGCCTCGGCGCGCAGGAAGGCGCCGAACGACACGGCGGCGGCAAAGTCGGGCATGACCAGCAGCGCCCCGGCCTGCTGCCTTGGCGTCGGATAGAGACGCAGCACCGCGCGCGTCACGATGCCGAGCGTGCCTTCGGCGCCGCAAAACAGCTTGCGCAGTTGATAGCCGGCATTGTCCTTCTGCACCGCACGCATCCCATCCCATATCGCGCCGTCCGGGGTCACGACCTCCAGACCCAGGACCAGATCCTGCATCATTCCGAAGCGGAAAGCCTGGCTGCCGCCGGCATTGGTGCCGATCAGACCGCCGATCCTGGCGCTGCCTTCGGCGCCCAGATGCATCGGGAACATCAGGCTGTGCGGCTCCAGCGCCTCGTGCAGCGCGGCGAGCACGACGCCGGCCTCCACGGCGATCGAGCCGCTGTCGAGATCCGGCTTGCCGATCGCCGTCATGCGCGACAGCGAGACGATCACCGCGTTCTGTTGTTCGGTGACAGCGCCGCCGCAAAGCCCGGTATTGCCGCCTTGCGGCACGACCGCCAGTCCGGCCTCCCGGCATACCTTGACGACACTGGCGACCTCGGACGTGTCCGCGGGCCGCGCGACGCCCAGGGGCGCTACGCCATGGCGGTTGAGCCAATCGCGCTGGTAGGGCTCGGCGTCATGGCCCGAAAGCCAGCCTTTCGGCCCGAGGATCTCGCGCAGCGCGGCTGCTGGGTCAGTCATGAAGGTACCTGATGATGTGGCATGCTGGGTGAACGTTGCATCTTCCCAAATGCCGTTCAATGACCCAGCACCTGCGACAGGAACTGCCGCGTGCGCTCGTTGCGGGACGCGGCGAAGAATTCTTCTGGCGGCGCCTCCTCGACGATCTCGCCGCCATCCATGAAGATCACCCTGTCGGCGACGCGGCGGGCGAAGCCCATCTCATGCGTGACGCAGATCATCGTCATGCCTTCGGAGGCAAGCGTGACCATCACGTCGAGCACCTCCGAGATCATTTCCGGATCGAGCGCCGAGGTCGGCTCGTCGAACAGCATGATCTGCGGCTGCATGCAAAGGGCGCGCGCGATCGCGACCCGCTGCTGCTGGCCGCCGGAGAGCTGGCCGGGAAACTTCATCGCCTGTTCGGGAATGCGAACCTTTTCCAGATAGCGCCGGGCGGTTGCCTCGGCCTCAGCTCGCGGCTGCTTGCGCACGATCATCGGCGAAAGCATGCAGTTGTCCAGCACCGTCATGTGCGGGAACAGGTTGAAGTGCTGGAACACCATGCCGACCTCCCGCCTGATCCCGTCGATGTTGCCGGCATCGTCGTTGAGCTCGGTGCCTAGCACGGTGACGCGACCGCCATTGTGCTGTTCGAGGCGGTTGATGCAGCGGATCATGGTCGACTTGCCGGAGCCGGAGGGACCGCAGATGACGATCTTTTCGCCCCGCTCCACGGACAGGTTCACCTTCCGCAGCGCGTGGAACGTGCCGTAATATTTGTCGAGGTTGTCGATCTGGACCGCAGGGCCGGCGGAAGGCGACGAAACGCCTGAAATCATGTGCGCCTCCCTACCGTTCGCCGACCGACATGCGGCGCTCGAGAAAGGCGCCGTAGCGGGACAGGCTGAAGACGAAGACGAAGTAGATGAGGGCGATGAAGGCGTAGACTTCGACATAGGCGAAGCGCCACTCGCCGGTTCCGTAGGCGGCGTTGCCGGACGCCAGGATCTCGAAGAAGCCGACGATGACCACCAGCGAGGTCTCCTTGAACGAGATGACGAACTGGTTGATCGTGGCCGGCAGCGCGTTGCGCATGGCCTGCGGCAAGAGGATGCGGCCGATGCGCTGCCAATAGCTCATGCCAAGCGCCATGGCGGCTTCCTCCTGTCCCGCAGGAACGCCCTGCATGCCGCCTCTGACGATCTCCGCCTGATAGGCCGAGAAGAACAAAGCCGAGCCGAGGATCACCCGGTACAGTTTGTCGCCCTGCAGCCATTGCGGCAGCGCGAACGGCAGCACGATGGCGAAGGTGAACAGGATCGAGATCAGCGGCAGCGAACGCACCCCGTCGATGATGAGGCCGGTGGTCCGCGATATCCAGGGCAGGTCCGAGCGGCGCAGCAGAGCCAGACAGATCGCCAGCGGGAATCCGATCAGGCAGGTGGTGACGAAGATGAACAGGGTCAGCGCCAGTCCGCCCCAGGCTTCCTCGCCGACATGGGCAAGGCCAAGCACGCCGCCTTTCATCAGCACGTAGTAGAGAGCCGCTCCGGTTCCCCATACCAGCGCGATGCGGCGTCCGGTCCAGAAGGCCGGGATGCAGCTCAGCACCGTCATCACCACCACGGTGACGCAGGCGAGCGCCGAACGCCATTGCTCTTCGAAGGGATAGAGGCCGAACATGATGATACGCCATCTGGCCGCGATGACCGACCAGCAGGCTCCAGCCGCGGCCTGGCAGGCTTCCGGCCCGCCGCTGGTGCTGAACACGGCCGAGAAGATCGCCCAGTTCAGCAGCTTCCAGCCCAGGAAGACCATGATCGCCAGTGAGACCAACGACCGCAAGGCCTGAAGCGGCGTCGCAAAGAAGCGCCGTCTCAGATCCTCGAGCCTTCCGGGAGCGGGTGGAGCGATAACGACCATCTCCATCTCTCATCCCCTCAGTTGATTGCCCTTGAGGGCGATTGCTTTGTTGACGCGGTTGAAGATGGCGGCGAGGCTGAGGTTGATGGCGAGGAAGCCTGCCATCAGGATGCCGATCGATTCCAAGGTCTGGCCGGAGTGGTTGATCGTCAACGACACGATCATGAAGAAGTCGGTGAAGCCGATTGCGATGCCCATCGTCGTCGCCTTGATCAGCCAGACATACTGGTTGGCGAGGATCGGCAACATGGCGCGCAGCGCAAGCGGCAGCTTGACCAGCGTGAACACCCGCCAGGGGCTGAGGCCCAGCGAAAGTGCTGCCTCGACCTGACCCTTGCCGACTGATTTGAAGCCGCCGCGCACGATCTCGGCGATGTAGGAGCCGCCATAGATGGCGATGGCGACCGCGAGCGCGGAAAACTCCGGTGGAATGCGCAGGCCGCCCCTCAGGTTCAGGCCTTGGAGGGCCGGAAAGTCAAGCAGCGGCGCGTCGGGCACGCGGCCGACAACGAGGATGATGGCTGCAACGGCCAGTGCCGCTGCGGCGGTGGCAAGCTGTATGGAGGAACGCTGGCCGATTGGCTGGCTCAGATGTGACGTCCGGCCAAGCCAAGCCGGCAGCACGATGGCGGCCATCACGGCCAATATGGCCAGCGCCATTGCCACGCCGTCGACATTCGGGAACGGGATGTAGAGTCCCCGGCTGGTGAGCAGAAAACCCCATGCCTCGTGCGCGGCGCGCGGCGTCGGAAGATGGGTGATGAGCGCGTACCAGAAGAAGACCTGGAGGATCAGCGGGATGTTGCGGAAGATGTCGACATAGGTGCGGCCGAGCAGCCGCGCCAATTCGTTGGAGGAGGTCCGCGCCAGCCCGACGATCGTGCCGACGATCGTAGCCAGCATCAGTCCGACGCTGCCCAGGAACAGCGTGTTGATGATGCCGATGAGGAAGAACCACCAATAGGGATCGTTGGCCGTGGCGGGCAGGAGCGAGAAGTTCACGTCCCAGCCCGTCGACTTGTACAGGAAATCGAAGCCGGAAGTGATCCCTTGCTCAGCAAGGTTGCGCCGCGCGATCACCACGCCGGCAAGCACCAGCGCGGCAAGCGAGCCGACATAGAGGATCTGCAACAGCGCGTTGCGGACCTTCTGATTTCTTAGCAGGCTGCTCATGGACCGATCCTTCCCGAATTGTCGCCGACCCCGCCCGGCACGAGCCGGGCGGGGCGAGGGTGGGATGCGTTAAGAACGGATCAGTCGATCACCAGCGGGAACAGGACGCCGCCATTGTTCCAGAGGTTGGTCAGGTCACGATCCATCTTGTAGGGCGAGTCCTTGCCGAGATCGCGATCGAAGATCTCCGAATAGTTTCCGACCTTCTTGATGACGTTGTAGGCCCAGTCGTCGGGCAGGCCGAGACCCTTGCCCATGCCCGGTGCCGCACCCAGGAACTTGGCGACCGCCGGCGATGTCGGCTTGGCCTTGATCTCGTCGACATTCTTGGAGGTGATGCCTTCCTGTTCGGCGAAGAGCAGGGCGCTGAGCGTCCAGTTGGCGACGTCGACCCAATTGTCGTCGCCCTGCCGCACGATCATGACCTCCGGCTCGACCGCGATCACGTCAGGCAGGATCACATGGTCTTCGACCTTGCCCTTGGCCACACGCGCGATGGCGAGGACCGGACCCCATTGCGCATAGAGGTCGCAACGGCCGGAGAAGTAGGCCTGTTCGAGCTCTTCCGTCTTTTCGATGACGACCGGCTCAAGCTTGATTCCGATCTTCTGGCTGTAGGCAGCGACCTGCTGTTCGATGGTTGTGCCCGCAGGGATGCAGATCGTGCCGCCCTGTGCGTCCTTGAGCGACTTCAGGTTGAGCTCCTTGTGCGCCATCACCTTGGTCGTGCCGAGGTAGTACGACATCGAGAACTGGAGCCCCAGTTCCGTGTCGCGGCTCAGCGTGCCGCCCGAGGCCTTGATGACGATGTCGATATCGCCCGACTGCAGCGACGGCCAGCGCTGCGCCCAGCTGATCGGCACGATCTTCAATTTCGCCGGATCGCCGAACACGGCGGTGGCCACAGCCCGGCAAAGGTCGATGTCCATGCCCTTCCAGTTGCCCTTGTCGTCCACCTCGGCAAAGCCGAGATAGGAGCCGTCATGGCCGGTGCAGTTGAGCACGCCGCGCGCCTTGACGGTTTCGAGCGTCTTGCCGCCGGCGGCCTCGGCCGGCACTGCGAAATGCACGAGCCCCAGGGCCAGGGCCGCAGCCCCCCATTGCATCATTTTCATGTTGATTGTCTCCACTGTTGAGGTTGTTCGGTTTCTTGTTGTTGGAGCCGCGAAAGAGGCTTTGCAGCTCGGTCTCGAAGCCGCTCCCTAATCGGAGAACGGGGTCGGTTTCGGCAGAGAGGAAATCTTCAGATCGCTTCGCCAATCCTGCTGGGCCAGCCATCGATGCAGGGCGGCAACCGCCTTCACGCGCAGGTGCCCGCGCGGAACGACAAGGTAGAAACCGGGGACTTCTTCCGGCCTCATATCGGCAATGGCGTCGCGGCCGATCGGCGCGACCAGCGCGCCCGAACGGAAATCCTCCTCGGCGTCGATGACGGAGACCAGGCCCACGCCGATGCCTTGCAGGGTCGCGCGGCGCATGGTCGCCGCATCGTCGAAGCTGATGCTGCGGTCGCCATCCGACAGCTCTACCCCGAGGTGCCGCAATATGTCCGGCCACAGGCGTTTCGACTTGACGGTGTCGAGCAGCGTGAACTTCGTCAGATCATGCGCCGACTTGATCTTCTCGCCGATCGCCGGCGTGCAGCAGATAATCTTCGGGTCCGGCACCAGCAGCGTGGTTTCGTAGTCCGGCCAGCTGCCGTAGCCCCACTGCACCGTCATATCGATGTCGTCGCGCCCGAAATCGGGCAGGTCGACCATCGTCGTCAGGCGAAGATCCGCGCCCGGCAGGATCTCGCGGAAGAGCGAAAGCCTGGGCAGCAGATAGTGCGTGGCGAAATACGGGCTCGCATTGAGGTTGATGCGGTCGCGGTAGGTCGATTTGGTGACGCGGCGCACACCTTCCGAAAACTCGTCGAAGCCGGCTTTGACGTAGTGCGAGAGCAGGATCGCCTGCTCGGTCAGTTCGATCGATCGGCCCTTGCGCTCGAAAAGCGTCACCTGGAGCGTGTCCTCCAGAAGCTTGATCTGCTGGCCGACCGCTTGCGGTGTGACCAGCAATTCATCCGCGGCCTGCCGAAAACTCTTGTGCTGCGCGACGGCGTGGAAGACGCGAAGAGCGTTCAGCGAGGGAAGGCGCAGCTTGCCGGTCATCGAAAATTCCGCTCCTTCCGCTCGAGGCTCCGTTGATCATGCACTGCCATATTTCAGTCGCCGGTTGCGGAAAACCGCCTCAGGCGTAGATATAACCACCTGAAACAATTACGTTTTCACCGGTCATGTAAGTGTTCTTGGGACCGCCCGTCATGAGCACCCACTCGGCGATCTCGGTCGGCTCGGCGCCACGGCCGAGCGGGCTCGCCTTGGCCAGTTCCTCGAGGAAGCCAAGGGCTTTCGCCTTCTCCGTGGCCATGCCGGCGGGCGCCACCGAATTCACCAGGATCCCGTCCTTCGCCACGTGATGGGCGAAGGAGCGCGTCAGGCTGACGACGGCGGCCTTCGTCGCCGCATAGTGGGCGTTCTGTGGATGCGCCTTGAAAGCGTCGACAGAGGTCAGGTTCACGATTCGCCCGCGCACATGGGCTTTCGGCTCCTGCGGCTGCATGTGGCGGACCGCCGCCACCATCATGTGGTAGGTGCCCTTGATGTTGATGCCGTTGGAGGCATCCCAATCGGCGTCGCTGATTTCGAGGAGCGGACGGCGCGGATAGATCGCGGCGCAATTGATCAGCGTGTCGACGCGTCCGAGCTTGGAAACGATGGTGTCGAACGCGGTATGGCACTGAGGGCCGATCTGGATGTCGCAGGCAGCGGTCGCGGTCAGCAAGCCCTTGGCCTTCGCCGGCGCGAGCGCCGTTTCGGCAGCTTCCTTGTTGATGTCGATGATGCCGATCTTCGTCGCCCCGGCCTCCACGGCCATTTGAGCCAGAAGGGCGCCGAGGCCGGCACCACCGCCAACGATCAGAACGGAAAGATTCTTCATTCCAGTTTTCCTTACTTGGTGCCGCTCGGCGAGGTTGGCCAGGTCGGCATGATGTCGAAACGGGTAACGTCGGCCCATGGGGGGAGCCCAAGCACCGCGACGACCATCCTGGCCACGTCATCCGGTTGCACCACTTTGTTGGCGTACATGGCAGCACGCGCCTTGGCGTCGAGAATGTCCTGGTAGAGCTGCGTCTCGACACGGCCGGCAACGATCTCGGTGACGCGTATGCCTGATGGGGAGAGGTCGGCGCGTAGCGCGGCGGCAAAGCCTGAGATCGCCGCCTTGGTTGCCGCATAGACGGCAATGTTGGAGAATGCCGCGTGGCCGGCGACGGAGCCGGTGAACAGGATGTGGCCAGACTGCCGCTCGCGCATCTGCGGCACGACGAGGCGGGTGAGCAGGATCGCCGCGCTGAGGTTCACCTCCAGCGTGGTGTCGATGTCGGCGATCTTCATATCGGCGAAATTGCCGAGGGGCGGCATGATGCCGGCATTGTTGATCAGCACGTCGATGGTGAGATCCGCCAGGACCGCTTCCAGCGCCTCGCGATCGGTGACGTCGACGGCGATCGGCACAATGCCGGGCCGCTCGGCCTGCAGCGCCTTGAGCGCGGCCTGGCTGCGTCCGACGGCATAGACGTCGTAGCCGGCGTCGCTCAACGCGATCGCCATGGCCCGCCCGATGCCGCTTGTCGCTCCTGTGATGAAGGCTGCCGTCACGTGGGCTTCCCCGTTTGCCTGTTTTCAGTGTGCGGCGCGGACCGATGCCGCGAAACCAAGAAAACCAGCAAATAGGAAAGATAAACTTTCGATTTTTCCTTTCGTGTACGAAAGCTGGATCGGTATCCTCTTGGACGCCAGCGCCGCAAACCAGTGGAAACAGCAGGAAAACGAGGCCCTCACGCACCTGAAACGGCTGCGGCCAGCCGACGGAACAAAAAACATGGCTTTCGCAATACGTGGCTAATTTGGTCCAGGCGCTTGCGTATACGATCGAATTCGCCAGGCCTTATCCGCCCGCCGGGACACGCCGCTTCATCTCGGTGAACAGAGAGGCCGCGGCCGCCTTCTGCTCCGCGTCCGTCGCTTCGACGCCGGAAGCCCGGGCCAGGGCGCGCACGCGACCGAGGCTGTTGTGCAGATGCTTGCGCATGGCCTGGCGCGCCGCGCGGCCGTCCTGCCTGTCGATGGCGTCGACGATGGCTTTGTGCTCGTTGTGGATGCGCGCGTAGTAGCTGTCCTTGAGCTCGGGTGCGACGACATAGCCGAGACTGAAGCGCGGAACGATGATCGGCCCGAGATAGCTCAGGAAGCCGTGGATGAATTCGTTGCGCGCGGCCTTGGCGATCGCCAGGTGGAAATCATAATCGTAGTGGATCTGGACCACGGCGGGATCGGCCTGCTGGGCATCGACCTGCTCCATCAGGGCACGGATTGCATTCGCCTCCGCGTCGGTTCGCCGTTCCGCGCAGAGCCCGGCGGACTCCACCTCGACGCTTAGCCTGAGCTCGAGCAGAGCGATGGTTTCCGGCAAGGTCCTGAGCGCCTCGTCGGGGATCGAGAACTTGCGCGGCGCCGGCGTTTCGCTGACGAACATGCCGCGGCCCTGCTGCGGCACCACCATGCCTTCCGAGCGCAACCGCGCCACCGCTTCCCGCACGACGGTGCGGCTGACGTCGTACTCGGCGCAAAGCTCCGCCTCGGTCGGCAGCTGCGCGCCGGGAAGCAGCGATCCGGAACGGATCTTTTCGGACAGGCTTTCCGCCACGACGGTGGAAAGCGGCTTGCGCTTCGTCATCAGTCTCCCTCTCGCCAGATTCGCGATGATGCCCGAACCGGCAGGACCATTCAAACCGCCGCGGTGACGATCAGTTCGACCAGCATTCCGGCTTGGCCATGCGGCCTTCGCCGGAAGAGCGCGCCGGCGCATGTTCTTTCGGCATCCAGGCGTCCCAGACCGTGTTGACCTCATCGAAATCCCTGACGTCATCAACCCACATTTGGACGTGCAGGATGCGGGTCTTGTCCGTGCCTGCCTTGGCGAGCAGTGCGTCGATCTTGCCGAGCACCTCGCGCATCTGGTCGGCGGCGGACTGGCCCGGCCTCGCAACCTGGCCGGTGAGGTAGAGCGTGCCATTGTGGATGACGCCGTGGTGGATGCGGGTGTCGAAGTCGAAACGCTGGATGTCGCTCACGGATTGTCCTTGTCAGTTTGCCGGCATTCGCCGGATGGGGTTGCCTTGCAGATATTGCGCGTAGGGCGCCTGAACCAGCCAGCCGGCATCGACGGGGAGGGTGACACCGGTTATCGACGCCGCACGGTCAGAGCAGAGGAACAGGGCCGCCTCGGCCACGTCGCGCGGCTCGACGAAGCGGCGCAGCGCCGTGGTGGCCTGGATCGCTTCGGGGTTGCGCTCGCCCTTGGCGATCCTGGCCTTCAGTCCATCGGAAAGCGTATAACCGGGCGCGACGGCGTTGACGCGTACCCCATGCGGGCCCAGTTCCGCGGCCAGGATTTGTGTCAGCGCCAGGACCGCGTGCTTGCCGGGTGTGTAGGCCGGAAGCGACAGCGGCGCGAAGGAGGCGAGCGAGCCGACATTTAGGATGGCTCCGCGCCCGGCGGCCGACATCAGTCGGCCAAACACCTGGCACCCTAGCAGCGTGCCGCGATAGTTCACCCGCCACATCCTCTCGTCTTCGTCGAGATCCTGGTCGAGGACATGCTTGCCGCTCTGCAGGATGCCGGCGCAGTTGACGACGACATGCGGCGTGCCGAACGCAGCGCTGACGGCCTGCGCCAGCGCCTCCACCGATTGTGCATCGGCAACGTCGGTCTGAACAAACAGCGCGCGCGGCGCGCCCGCCGTCTCGCAGGCGCCGGCCGCCTCTTTGCCCCGGATCGTGTCCCGACCCGCGACGACGACTTGATGGCCGTCCTCGGCGAAGCGCAGCGCGATGGCACGGCCAATGCCGGAGGTGCCGCCGATGACGACGGCTGTCGGTGTCTCAACCATGGCCGCGGTCCTTGCGCTCGATGTCGAAAAATTCGGCCATGGCCTCGACCTGAAAATCCATCATCGGGCGTCCCGGCTGGATGCGGCAGCCGATTTGCTTCGCCGCCTTGAGCAGCGCCGTCTCGGCCGGCTCCATGATGATGTCGACAACCGTCATGTCAGGCGTCAGCTTGGTCACATCCATGGGCAGCGGATCGGTGGCCTTCAGCCCGGACGGCGTTGCGTTGATCGCCATGTCCATGCCGGTCGGATCGGGTTGGCCGATCTCGATATGGCATTTTGGGAAAGTCTTGCCGACGAGCGCGGCAAGTTTTGCAGCGCGATCGTGGTCGATGTCGGTCAGCCGGATCTCCGCCGCGCCTTCCTCGGCCAGGCAGTAGGTGAGCGACGCGCCGGCGCCGCCGGCGCCGACCTGGAGGATGCGGCGGCCGGCAATCTGGTGCCCGCCCGCCTTCAGCCCGTCGATGAAGCCGACGCCGTCGAAATTGTCGGCGTACCAGCTTCCATCAGGCAGCCTGCGCACGGAATTGGCACTCTGCACGCGCGCGGCGCGGTCGTGAGCGGCACTGCATTTATGGTAGACCGCGACCTTGTAGGGCACCGAGATGATCACGCCGCGGATGTTCTCGGCGGCCGTGATGCCGGCCCAGAAGGTTTCGAAATCCTCCGGGCGGCAGCTTAACGGCACCATCAGGCTGTCGAGGCCCTTCTGCTCGAAGATTTCGTTGAACATTCCGGGGCTCTTGGCATGACCCACGGGATGGGCCAGCATCACGAAGACATCGGCCTTGCCGGTTCCGCGCATCAGTTCATTCCTTTCCGTTTGACAGTTCATGGTCGCTCAGCATCTCGAGCGCCTGGACGAGGGATGAGTGGTCGGCCTCCGCGCCATCCGCTCGGGCAGAGCAGGCATTCATCAGCTGCTGCGCCGTGGCCGTGTTCGGCAGCGCGACGCCAAGCGCGCGGGCGCTTTCCAGCGCCAGATTGAGGTCCTTCTGGTGCAGCCGGATGCGAAAGCCCGGGGCAAACGTCCGGGCGATCATGCGCTCGCCATGCACTTCGAGCACGCGCGATGAGGCAAAGCCGCCCATCAAAGCGCCGCGCACCTTCGCCGGATCGCAGCCGGCCTTGCTGGCGAAGACGAGCGCTTCTGCCACGGCCTCGATGTTGAGCGCGACGACGATCTGGTTGGCGATCTTGCAGGTCTGCCCGGCGCCATTCTTTTCGCCGATCAGGGTGATGTTCTTGCCGAGCTTCTCAAAGATCGGCAGCGCCCGTTCGAACTCGGCAGCCGGCCCGCCGACCATGATGGTGAGGCTCGCCGCCTTGGCGCCGACCTCGCCGCCCGAGACCGGGGCGTCGAGGTAGCCGGCTCCGGCTGCCCGCAGCTTCGCGGCGAACTCGGCCGTGGCGATCGGGCTGATCGAACTCATGTCGATATCCAGCTTGCCAGCCGATATCCCCTCCAGCACGCCGTCCTGCCCAAGCAGGACTCGCTCCACGTCGGGCGTGTCGGGCAGCATGGTCACGATGATCTCGGATGTCCGCGCCACTTCGGCTGCTGACGCGACGACCGATGCGGTCAGCTCCTTCGGGAGAGGGGAACAGTTCAGCACGGTGACGATCTCATGCCCGGCATCGGCGAGATGACGCGCCATCGGCGCTCCCATGACGCCAAGCCCGATGAAACCGATCTTCATTTTCAACTCCCTTGCGGACCTCGCGTAACTGGCCTTGCAGCCAAAGTCAGCCATATGATATAGGACATCATACAAATTTCAATGGACCTTCTCTCACGGGAGACCGATCGCAAAATGCAGGAGCGCCGCAACACGTTGAAGACCGCCGTGACGGCCGGTCGGGCTCACATCGGCATCTGGTGCTCGCTGGCTTCGGCCCTCACCACCGAGATCGTCGCCGGCTCCGGAGCCGGCTGGGTGCTGATCGATGGCGAGCACAGCCCCAACCATCTGCGCAGCATCATGGCGCAGCTGCAGGTGATGGGCGGCTTCGACAGCGAGGCGGTGGTGCGGCTGCCCTCCGACGACGCCAATCTGATCAAGCAGGCGCTGGACATCGGCGCGCGCAGCCTGATGATCCCGAATGTGCGGACGGCCGATCAGGCCCGCGCCATCGTTGCGGCGATGACCTATGCCCCGGGCGGCTTCCGTGGCTTCTCCGTTGGCCACCGCGCCAACGCCTTCGGCCGCATCGCCGGCTACCATGCCAATGCGCGCACCCAGCAGCTTCTCGCGGTGCAGATCGAGGACGAGACGGGCGTGCCGAACGCCGCCGAGATCGCCGCGGTCGACGGTGTCGACGTTCTCTTCGTCGGCCCCGGCGACCTCTCGACCAATATGGGCGCCATGGGCAATCCCAATGCCCCCCATGTGCAGGAAGCCATCGCCTCCGTGCGCAAGGCGGCAGCAGGCGCAGGCAAGGCCAGCGGCATCCTGGCGCCGGCAAAGGCAGATGCCGACCGCTATCTCGCCGACGGCTTCACCATGGTGGCGGTCGGTTCGGACCTCGGCCTGCTGGCGCGGGGCTCGGATGCCCTGATCGCATCATTCAACCAGTAGACCGGAGACAGACCGTGGCAATCCCCTCTTACAAAGCGCCGTCACGCAGCGCCTACGATATCGTCATCGTCGGTGGCGCGGTCATCGGTTCGTCGACGGCCTATTGGCTGAGCCAGGCGCTGGGCAGCGGCGCCTCGATCCTCGTCGTCGAACGCGACTCAAGCTACGAGTTTTCCTCGACGGCGCTCTCCACTAGCGCCATCCGCCAGCAATATTCCAACCCGATCAATGTGAAGATCAGCCAGTTCGGCATCGAGATCATCCGAACCTTCCAGGAGCGGATGGCGCCCTTCTACAAGGACGAGCCGGCACCTGACCTCGGCTTTCGCGAGCATGGCTATCTCTACTGCTGCTCGCCCGAGGGCGTGGAAGCGGCGCGTGAGCGTGTCGATCTGCAGCGCAGTCTCGGCGCCCATACGGTCTTCCTCGAGCCGGGTCCGCTGAAGGAGCGCTTTCCCTGGCTGAATGTCGAGGATCTCGGCGGCGGTTCGTGGGGCTCCCGCGAAGAGGGCTGGTTCGATTCCATGGGCATGATGAACGGCTTCCGCCGCGCTGCCCGCGCCAGCGGCGTCGAGTATATCGACAATGCCGTGACCGCACTGGATCTTGCCGATGGGCGAGTCGGCTCGGTGCGCCTCGCGACGGGCCAGACGGTCGCATGCGCCACATTGGTCAACGCCGCCGGCCCCCGCGCGCAACAGGTCGCGGCCATGGCCGGTCTCTCCATCCCGGTGGCACCCTACAAGCGCTACAGCTTCGTCTTCGCCAGCGCCAATCCGATTCCCGGCCGCATGCCCAACGTCATCGACCTTTCCGGCACCTTCGTGCGTCCCGAAGGCGAGCTCTTCCTCACCGGTAACACGCCGCAGGGCGACGGGCGGCCGGCTATGACGATTTCGAAATGCACTTCGAGGAGTTCGACGACTACATCTGGCCGGCACTCTGGCACCGCATCCCGGCCTTCGATGCGCTGAAGGTCCAGACCAGCTGGACCGGTCACTACGAATACAACATGCTCGACCACAATGGCATTGTCGGCTTCCACCCCGGAGTGACCAACTTCATGTTCGCCAACGGCTTCTCTGGGCACGGCCTGCAGCAGTCGCCGGCCGTCGGCCGGGCGGTGTCGGAACTGATCGTCCACGGCGCCTTCCAGACGCTCGACCTGTCGCCATTCTGCTACGAGCGCATCCTGCGGAACGCACCGTTCCTGGAAGAAGCTGTGATATGAGAAGGCGAGGAAACCGCTGATCGTCTAGTTGCCTAGTTCGGGCTCGGCGACGTCTTCAGTCGGACCTAGCATTACGTGTCTGAGCAAGGCATATTGGCTTGGCATATTGGCCTGCATTTAAGGGGTCACCAATGAAAACTCCCCATCATATCCAATTGATGACGGACAGGATGGTTGAAACGGGTGCCCTGCGCGAAAAGCGTCGGCAGGCGCACCAAGTATTCGTGCGCCATCGTTTGATACACTAAGCTGGACCACTCTCTTTTTCTCCTTGTTCTGCCGATGGGGTCGCTGATCGCTAGCGTCGAGGCGTAGTGATTTGGACCAGATCGTTGGGCTCACCTTCTGTCCCAGCTGAGCCATTGCTCCCACAGCGGATGTCCGAATCG
>NZ_JBHUGY010000049.1:0-41525 GCF_042682105.1 Mesorhizobium calcicola | reverse complement strand
TCTGGGCGAAGCCAGACGAAATTTGCCCAGTTCTTCCTCCTGGCCCCCCCCCTCCGCCCCGCCCCGCCCGCGATCGAGAGGAAGGACAGCCGCCGCAGACGCCTCTCGGCCTCCCCCCGGGATAATCAGGTAGATGGTCAGGATGATACATCAGGTGCCGCCAGACGAACGTCCAAGGCCGGACCAGCCCTTAGCCTTCTCCAGGCGCGCGACAGATTGGTCGAGGGCTGCGCGCGCCCAGGCGACAGCCCGCGGCCCGCCGACGGAGACATATCAGCAGGCTCGCAGCCCAGCCTTAGTTGGACAGCCCTCCCAGACATCAGGCACAACACCGCACCAAACAACCCCGCGCCCCGACGCAACCGCCGCCCAGCCGACATGAGGACCGAGATATGGCCCGAGAAGATCTGAGGAGTCGCTCGCCCCGCCCCCCATGGGCTCCCCCTCCCCTGCGCATTGACCCGAGCAAGGAATCGAACCCTGCTAGGTGAACGGGACCACCGACACAACACCAACCGCGCCCCGATTGCAGCTTGCTTGGCAGCGCTCATCCCGGCGGCGGACACCTGTGCCCCCCCCATGCGCGATCGGCGCGTCAATCGTCTAATGCGCTCGACCCTGACGAAAGTGCGTGCCTCACATGGTCCCGCTATATCCGCGGATAAGCCGGGCCCGCGTCATTGTGCCGGATCCAGTGCGACAAAGCAGGTGGGCGCACGGCCCGTGTCAGCTCCGGCCGGCCGCGATGCGTGCTCGCGTGCTACTTGGTCGCGAGTCCGCAGCTCTTACTTGGGACTGTCGGGTCTGGCCGACCATCCTGCGGCGGATCTTATGTGGCCTCGCCGACCCCTGAGGTTCCGATCATCTTCCTATCCGCTGTAGCAGCGGCCTGGTCCCAGAAACGCGAGGCCCGGCCGGCCGTGCTCTTTTCTCCGCCGTCCGTCACTCCTCAGGTTCGGACCTCCGTCGAAGCGAGAAGGCTCGAGCCAATTGGGGCGAGGATTTTCAGTTCACATCCACGCTCCCCTGCTTCCTCAGCGGCGCCTCTCGCCGTGGGCCATAGGCCAGGTGACCGGGGCCGTCACATCGCCTTGTTCACGGGCATATCACGTTCTACCCTCCATACCTCTCTCTCCTGCGCCCGCGCGACACTCTACTCACGTGCAATCCGCTCTCAACACCGCGGGGGCTCCCCATCTTCCGGCCCATTGAACGGCGTCCACGAAACCCCCCCTGCCCTCGGGCCATCCCAGATCTGCATTCGAGCGAGCGGCATCCTTAAGCGAATCATTCGATGAAGGCGCGTGCCGGCTTTTGAGTCCTTCGGGGTTGAGTCAGCCGCACCAGCTGTACGCGGCCTCCGGAGCACTCGATTCCCCTTCTCGTCAGGCGTAGCCCAGCTTCCACCAAAGGCTTGGCGGCATAGGGCCTGAGTAAGTAGAAGAAGTCCGCGTCACTTCGGCCAGACCGTTGGCTCTCCCGGTGCCTATCCGTGGAAGAAGTCGGGGGATGACCCGTTACAGCCTGAATGGTGCAGTTAGCATTTCGGCGGCACGATACGAGGGGCCTTCGGGCTGTTCGCGGAATCGGCGCCGCAACCGTGACTTTGGCGCCGCCATCGACACCATCTTTCGCTCGATCGGCGATCCCCTGCCGGACGCACTATCGATGGCGTTTGTACCACCGCGGGAATCGTTTCGAACGGACTCGTTCCTTCACACAACCCCATTTGTCGTAGACGTCGTGGCGTCTGGGCTCCGTCCCCAGCATCAGCGTCTCTCGACCCCATTCCGGTCCGCACGGCCAGCTCGACCGGTGGCGCCCGGAAGATCTCCACCTCCGGTCACCATTCTCATGACCCCGGACCCGTCCGCCTCGCTAGTAATGCATAACTGCTACTCAATCTCACGCCCCTCCCATCCGCGTCTCTACTTCTCTTCAACCCAACCCTTCGCGCTACGCAGGCCGCCTAAACGTTTTCGGCCAGAGGGGCAGCACCGGAGCGAGGCCGGGGGATGCACTAGCACCAAGCGCGCCTTGCCCCGCCGCACGACATATCCCCCGCACCCATCGGCGATTGAATTTTACTTTTCGAGATTCGGGAATTCTTCCTGCTCCCTTCGTACCCTTGTAGCCGGCTTCCCTCAAATTAGCCGGCGAGTACCAGACCAGCGACTTCCCGTCGGCCTCTTGTAAGTCGGAAGGTCGCAGACAGCTCCGCGCTTGCCGTCCTCTTGATGCCCCCTGAGCAGTCCTATTGGTCGTACTAGGTTTCCTGAGAGTTCGAGCCCATGCACTCACATGCCCCCTGCAGATCCCGATACACGTAATTGTCCTTGATTTCTCACACATTTGGCGGTGTCTGTTCCGCCCGCCAGACTGCGTCAGCATGCCCTCCCATCGAACTCTCCCCCAGGCTCCCTGGATTCAGAAAGCCCGGCACCTCGTCGGTCCAGACACGCGCCGATATAGGGCCGGGCTTGTCCGGCCCTGTGTGTCCGATTGACATCTGCTGGCTCCCGTATTCTCCCGAAATGCGAGTGGAGTTTGTAATCTCCCTACCGCCGGTGTCCTTTTCCGGAGACGCTAGTCAAGAACGCGGCGCTCGACCCCGGGCCACGCCCTGCGCTAACCCCATTGGCCCCTTCTCTCCCTAGTAGCCTTCCGTTCCTCAAGACCCGCCTGCCCACGGTCCTCGCGCGAATATACGCCACGCGCACGCGCCTCGCGAACCTCTTCGAAAAAACTCCCCGTGCTTCCTTCACGCACTCCTAAGGGCCGCCTCCCTACCGTCAGCCAGCCGTTTCGTTTCTTCACCGGCGTTCGCCCGCATCGATTGCGTTGGCGCCACGTGCCATCCTGTTCCGGTTACATCACTTGCCGGACGATTCCCGCACGAAGCTTGGGCATCGGTTGCGCAAGAAGGCAGCTATTTCCAAGGAAAACCGAATCGCTAAGAGCACTGCCTGCTTCGTCTCATCCGGTTAAGGCGACCCTAGCCGCATTCCCCGGTATTGCCAAGCGCTTTTTTTGCACTGCGTCAAGGCTTTGTCCATTTAAAGACAAGAACCCTGTCGTTTCCACCAAGGTCACGAAATGCACCGCCCGGCAGGTAGCCGGCTGCGGCGAATATCTCCGAGACCTTGTTGTACTGCGTGTGGCCGATCTCGACCGCAATCCTGCCTTCAGTTTCCAAAAACCTTGCCGCCTCCGCGGCGATGATCCTGTAGGGGTTCAGACCGTCCGCACCACCATCCAAGGCCAGACGCGGGTCGAAATTGCGGACTTCGTCCTGCAGATTTCCAATGTCTTCGGAAGATATATAGGGAGGGTTTGCGGCAATTACATGGTACCGGCCGGAAACTTTTTCAAACCAGTCTGACTGGAGCGCCGTGAACCGACCTGCGAGGCCCAGTTGCCGGGCATTGCGGCTCGCCGTCACCAGCGCGCCCGCGGACAAATCGACGCCGGTGGCGGTCGCGGCCGGCACGGCGCTGAGCAGCGCCAGCGCGATGGCGCCGGTGCCGGTGCCAAGATCGAGGATGCGGCATTCGCCTTCCCGGACTGCCACTGCCCTGACGAAAGGCAGCATCGCCTCGACCAGCGTTTCGGTATCCGGCCGCGGTTCCAGTGTTTCCGGCGACAGCGACAGACGCAAACCATAGAATTCACGATAGCCAAGGATGCGATGCACCGGCTCGCCGCCGACGCGCCGTCTCAAGGCATCATCGATTGCCGCAATGGTGCTTCCATCGATCTTGCGCTCCGGGTCGGCAATCGCCTGTGTGCGGGTCGTGCCGGAAAAATGTTCGACGATCAGCCTCGCATCGAGCGCCGGATCATCGACAGCGGCGTCGGCAAGCCGAACCTGCACTTCCCGCAGCAGCTGCCCCAGCGTCTCCGGCAGGCTAGCCATCGATGCCGATGTCGGCGAGCAGCTTCGACTGGTGATCGGCGATCAGCGCGTCGATCACTTCGTCGAGTTCGCCCATCATCACCCGGTCGAGCTTGTAGAGCGTCAGGTTGATGCGGTGGTCGGTGACGCGGCCTTGCGGGAAATTGTAGGTACGGATGCGTTCCGAACGGTCGCCGGAGCCGACCTGCGACTTGCGCGATTCGGAGCGCTCCTCATCGGCCTTGCTGCGCTCCAGGTCATAGAGGCGGGCGCGCAGGATCTGCATCGCCTTGGCGCGATTCTGGTGCTGCGACTTTTCCGCCTGCACGACCATGATGCCGGTCGGCAAATGGGTGATGCGCACAGCCGAATCGGTGGTGTTGACGTGCTGGCCGCCCGAGCCCGAGGCGCGCATGGTGTCGATGCGGATGTCTTCGGCCCTGATGTCGATGTCGACCTCTTCGGCTTCCGGCAGCACGGCGACCGTGGCGGCCGAAGTGTGGATGCGCCCGCTCGCCTCGGTCGCCGGCACGCGCTGCACGCGGTGCACGCCGGATTCGAATTTCAGATGCGCAAAGACGCCCTTGCCGGAGATCGTGGCGATGATTTCCTTGTAGCCGCCGGCATCGCCATCGCTGGCCGACACCGTCTCGAAACGCCAGCCGCGTTCGGCAGCGTAGCGCTCATACATGCGAAACAGGTCGCCGGCGAAAAGGGCGGCCTCGTCGCCGCCGGTGCCGGCGCGGATTTCGAGGATGGCGTTCTTGTCGTCGGCGGCATCCCTGGGCAACAGCAGGATCTGGATGTCCTTCTGCAGCGCCTCGATACGCTCCTCGACCTCCGGCAAGTCGGCCTCCGCCAGGGCCCGCATCTCGGCATCGGTACCCTTGTCGGCAAGCATCGCCTCCAGGTCGGCCTGCTCATGCTCGGCCGAGCGCAACGCCCTGACCTTGGCCACCATGTCCTGGATCTCGGCATATTCCGACGCCATCCGCACATAGGCATCCGGCGCCGGGCCGGCCGACATCTGCGCTTCGAGCATCTCGAAACGCTTGACGACTTGATCCATACGATCGCGGGGCAGGTTGACCATGATGAGGGTGCTACAATGGGATCGAACGGTCGTCGGCAAAGGCCTGCAGCAACGCCCGCATCGGCAGCCCCTGCGCCGGCGCCATCAGATTGTCGTCGAAGAACGCCTCCAACTCATCCAGAGGCAGTTCCGTCAGCATCGCCTTGACGGGACCGATCGAGGCCGGCGACATCGAGATCGAGCGGAAGCCGAGACCGATCAGCGCCATCGCCGAGATCGGCTTGCCGGCGAGTTCGCCGCACAAGGTCACCGGCGTGTGGTTGCGGACGCCGGCATCGGCGATCTGCTTCAGGACGCGCAGGAACGGTGCCGACAGCGTATCGAAGCGGTTGGCCAATTGCGTGTTGCCGCGGTCGACGGCCATGACGAACTGGAACAGATCGTTCGAACCGACCGAGACGAAGTCGACCGCCTTCATCAATTCGTCGAGCTGGAACAAAAGCGACGGCACTTCCAGCATCGCCCCCAGCTTCAGGCTGGTCGGCAGGTGATGGGCAAAACGCGACAAATGCCGCACCTCACGGTCGATGATCTCGCGCGCCTGGGCGATCTCGCCAAGCTCGGTGACCATCGGCAGCATCAGCTTCAATTCCCGCCCGCCGCTGGCTTTGAGCAGGGCGCGGATCTGGGTGCGTAGCAACCCCGGCCGGTCGAGCGTTAGGCGGATCGCCCGCCAGCCAAGTGCCGGGTTCTCCTCCTGGATCGCACCCTTGAAATAGGGCAGCACCTTGTCGCCGCCGATGTCGATGGTGCGGAAGGTGACCGGCTTGCCGCGCGCCGCTTCGAGCACGTCGCGGTAAAGCTTTTCCTGGGCCTCGGCACGGGGAAACGTCGAAGCGACCATGAATTGCAGTTCGGTGCGGAACAGGCCGATGCCGGCCGCGCCCGCTTCGGCAAGCTGCGGCAGATCGACGGCAAGCCCGGCATTCATCAAGAGGTCGACCTGGACACCATCCTTGGTCGTCGACGGCTTCTTGCGCAGCTCGCGATAGACTTCTTGCCGGCGCGCCCGGAAACGCACCTTTTCGGCATAGGCGGCTTCGAGGTCGGGCTGCGGCCGCAAATGGATCACGCCCTCTTCGCCGTCGACGATGATGGCGTCGCCGTTTTCCGCCATGGAAACGGCGCCCTTCATCTGGCCGGCGACAGGGATGCCCATGGCGCGCGCGACGATGACGACGTGGCTGGTGGCGGCGCCGTCCTCGAGCACCAGCCCGCGCATCTTGTCGCGGGGATAATCGAGCAGTTCGGCGGCACCCATCGAGCGCGCGACGATGATGGCGTCCTTCGGCAGCGATGCCGCGACATCTTCCGGTCCGCGCCCCATCAGCTGGCGCAGCAGCCGGTTGGCGAGGTCGTCGAAATCGCTCATCCGCTCGCGCAGATAGGGATCGGTCATGTGCAGCATGCGGGCGCGCATGTCGCTCTGCACCTTTTCCACGGCGGCCTCGGCCGTCAGGCCGTTGCGGATCGCCTCTTCCAGCCGGCGCACCCAGCCGCGATCGTTGGCGAACATGCGATAGGCTTCCAGAACCTGGCGATGCTCGCCCTCGAAGGCGACGTCGCGGCGTTCCAGCATGTCGTCGATGGAGAGCCGGAGCGAGCCGAGCGAGGTCTCAAGCCGGCGGACCTCTTCCTCGCTGTCCTCGTTGAACAAATTGGTGACGACGATGCGCGGCTCGTGCAGCACGACATGGCCAAGCCCGACACCGTCGTTGAAGGACAGGCCGGTGAAACTGACCGGACGGCGCAGATCGAGTTCGAGGCCCGGCCGCGTCAGCCGCGCCAGATCGCCGGTGGCGATCATCTCGGCGATGACCATCGCCGTCGTTTCCAGCGCCTCGACCTCGTCGTCGCGATAGTGGCGCATGGTCTTGTTCTGCACCACCAGCACGCCCAGCGTGCGCCCTGCCCGCAGCACCGGCACGCCAAGGAAGGAGTTGTAGATCTCTTCCCCGGTCTCCGGCAGGTAGGCAAAGGCCGGGTGTTCCTGGGCGTTGGACAGGTTGAGCGGCCGCGCGCTTGCGGCAATCGTGCCGACAAGGCCTTGCCCCAGTCGCAACTGCGCCAGGTGGACGGCGTTCGGGTTCAAACCCTCGGTGGCGTAGAGTTCGAGCACCGAATCGGCACGCAGCACATAGAGCGAGCAGACCTCGGCGACCATGTTGGAGGCGATGTCGCGCACGATCCGGTCAAGCCGCTCCTGCGGCTCCAGCGGCTCCTGCATGAGCTCGCGGAGCCGTTTCAGCAAAACGCGCGGGCCACTGGCCTGATCACGCATCGCGGCTTCTTCTCCAATGGGCATGTTGCCCGCCGCAGTTTCCACTGCGGCCGGCGCACACGCAACAACACAAATCGTTCTCGCTACTGCTTATCCAGACCGTAGACGGAATGCAAAGTACGAACCGCAAGTTCGGTGTACGGACCGTCGATTAGGATCGAAATCTTGATCTCGGAGGTCGTGATGGCACGGATGTTGATCGATTTGTCGGCCAGCGCCTTGAAAGCGGTGGCGGCGACGCCGGCATGGCTTCGCATGCCGATGCCGATCACCGAAACCTTCGACATGCCGGCTTCCGACTGCACGACATCGTAGCCGATCGAGGCTTTCAGGCGCTCGAGCACGGCCAGCGCCTTGTCGACATCGCCCGACGGCACGGTGAAGGTCATGTCGGTGAACTTGCCGTCCTCGGAAATGTTCTGGACGATCATGTCGACATTGATGTTGGCCTCGGCCAGCGGCCCGAAGATGCCGGCGGCGACGCCCGGCCGGTCGCCGACACGGCGCAGCGAAATCTGCGCTTCGTCCTTGGCATAGGCAATTCCGGTGACGACCTGCTGTTCCACGATCTCTTCCTCGTCGCAAATGAGCGTTCCGGGCGGATTGAGCAAATCCCCCATTCCGGGCGCATCGGGATCGTCGAAGGACGACCGCACGAAGGTACGCACCCTGTGCACCATGGCAAGCTCGACCGAACGCACCTGCAGAACCTTGGCGCCGAGCGAGGCCATTTCAAGCATTTCCTCGAACGATATCTTGGCCAGCCGCCGCGCCTTCGGCTCGATGCGCGGATCGGTGGTGTAGACCCCGTCGACGTCGGTGTAGATGTCGCAACGATCGGCCTTGACCGCCGCTGCGATGGCCACTGCACTGGTGTCGGATCCGCCGCGGCCAAGGGTAGCGATGCGATTGTCCGGGCCGATGCCCTGGAAACCGGCGATCACCGCCACCTGGCCTTCGCCGAAGCGCTTGATCAGGAAGGCGCCATCGATGTCGAGGATGCGCGCCGCGCCGTGCGCGTTGTCGGTCTTGATCGGGATCTGCCAGCCCTGCCAGGAACGGGCGTGCACGCCCATGTTCTGCAAGGTGATCGCCAGGAGACCGGCGGTGACCTGTTCGCCGGAAGCGACGACCGCGTCATATTCGCGTGCGTCGTGCATCGGCGAGGCTTCGCGCGTCCATTGGACCAGTTCATTGGTCTTGCCGGCCATCGCCGAGACGACCACCGCCACCTCATGGCCAGCGTCGACCTCGCGTTTGACGTGACGCGCCACATTGCGGATGCGGGCGATGTCGGCGACGGAGGTTCCGCCGAATTTCATCACGATGCGCGCCATGGAAGCGAAATGCCTTTGACTGAAGCCGGACCCCAACCCAAAAGCGGAATCCCGAAAGCGGAAGGGTACGCCCGGCTGATGCCGGCCGCTGAATGCGCGGCCTCCTTAGCCAAATGATGAAGCTTTCGCAAGGCTGGCTGTGATTGGAGTGCTCGACCTGACGGGGCTGCGACAGCGGGACGCCGGACCTCAAGCCACACCTTTGCCGGCCTTGGCCTGCTGTCGGTCGGTATGGGCCTTGTCAGCCCGACTGTGCGGTGGCTCTCCACAGGCCGGGATAATCGATGACGAAGCCGTGCGGCGAGACATCGAGGACCTCGTCATAGCCGAACATGGGCGCGGTATAGGCGTAGCGAACCGCGTCGAGACGCCGGTAGGTCTGATCGAGACGCACCAGCCTGAGCTCGGGGAAGGTCAGGTAAGCGGCCGGGGCGGGCGCCGCCTCCCCGATACCGAGGTCGAACCGGCGGATCGCCAACAGGTTCGATGCCGGCGTGAAGCCAAGATCGACGTCGACAAGGCCGGCGGCGCCCTGTTGGGCTTCGCCGTTCAGCATCCACTGGCCGTCGGAACCTCGTTCGATCGCATAGTGCAGCTTGCGCGTGTCGAGAAAGCCATCGATCCACGCTGATCGTGTGCGCCAGCCGGCATCGCAAACCACCTCATAGGCCAGGCAGCATGGCTGGCCGTCCTGGACGAAGATGGCCTGTCCCCTGAGGCTGTGTCCGCTATCGGTTTGCGACAGCAGGCAGGCGTCGTGGCCTTCGAAGTCCAGCCGGCGCCAAAGGATGGAAGCCGTCATTGGTGCCATCGTCAATTCCCTCGACTTCAATAACGATGCCCTCTCCTTCGCCCGCCGGGCCAATTGTGTTTCATCTTCGGCACTCGGCAACTGACATGCCCTGACAGAATCCATCACCCTGGCGGCAGAGGAAAATTGTTGCCTTGACATTCGCTGCCTCACGCCCGACTTCCTAACGCTTGAGGAGACCCGCCGATGCCAGAGCCCCGACGATCGACGATCGATGCCGGAGAAGTCGAACGCTTTTCCGCTCTTGCCGCCGAATGGTGGAACCCGAACGGCAAGTTCCGTCCGCTGCACAAGTTCAATCCGGTCCGGCTCTCCTATATCCGCGACCAGATAGCGACGCGCTTCGGCCGCGACCCACGCGCGGCACGGCCTTTCGAGGGCCTGCGCATTCTCGACATCGGCTGCGGCGGTGGCCTTTTGTGCGAGCCCATGGCGCGGCTTGGCGCCGAGGTGGTCGGAGCGGATGCCTCCGAAACGAACATCGAAGTGGCGAAGCTGCACGCGGCCGAGGGCAATGTGAGCGTCGACTATCGCGCCACGACGGCCGAGGATCTGGCCGACGCCGGTGAGAAATTCGACGTCATCCTCAACATGGAAGTGGTCGAGCATGTCGCCGACATCGACCTGTTCGTCGCCAAATGCGGCGAGATGGTTCGGCCCGGCGGCATCATGTTCGTGGCCACCATCAACCGCACGCTGAAGGCGCTCGGACTGGCCATCATCGGCGCCGAGTACGTGCTGCGCTGGCTGCCGCGCGGCACCCACCAGTTCGGCAAGCTGGTGCGCCCCGAAGAGCTCGAAAAAGCGCTGGGCGGCGCTGGCCTGAGCATCGTCGACCGCACCGGCGTCACCTACAACCCGCTTGCCGACCGCTGGGCGCGCTCCAAGGACATGGATGTCAACTACATGGTGCTGGCGGAAAAGGGATCGGTCTGACCCGGCGCGCTTTTCCTGGAATTTGCTCCAAGGTGTGTTGAGATTCAGGTCAGGCCGAGCTGAGCGGCCTGTAGCCGCCATGCCAGTAGATCAGCGCCTGGCCGGCATCGCGGGTGCGCACGGCCTCGACCGAACCTATGACGATGGAATGCATACCGCGATCGATCATCTCGTCGAGGCTGCAGTCGAAGGCGGCCACCGCATCGCAAAGCAATGACGCTCCGGTCTTCAGCGTCATCCATTCGGCGCCCTCATAGCGGTCCTTGCCCTTGATGCCGCCAAAGCCCGAGAACCGCTCCGCCACGCGCTGATGCTGGGGCCCGAGCGAATTGACACCGAAATGGCGGTAGCGTTCGATAAGCGGCCAGGTCGACGACGACCGGTTGACGCAGGCGATCATCTTGGGCGGTTCGGCCGACAGCGAGACGACCGAAATGACCACCAGGCCGGAGCGATCCTCGCCGAGGCCGGCAGTGATGACGCTGACATTGCCGACGATCAGCCGCATCGCGGCTCGAAAATCGGCGATATCGACAGGATCTGCCTCCGGACCCTTTGCTTCAGTCATGCCTTTGCTCCAGTCATGATTGGCTCCCAGAACATGATCCCCGAACATGGGACCGGCTTTTTGGAAAAGATCATGCTCGAACAAGAAGATAAAGCTAAAATCCAGATACAAATTCAGGTGAGATCCGCTCCGGATCCGACGACCGGCATCCAAAGGGTGCTCACGTCGCCGAGGCCGGAGCCATTACGGTCTGGCTTTGTGCCCTGGTGGTGATGAAGACGCCGGCGGTGATGATGACCGCGCCTGCCCAGGTCAGCGGCTGATAGTGTTCGCCGAGGACGATCGTGCCGGCAGCCAGCCCGACCGCCGCCGCCACATAGCCGATCTGGCTGAGATAGACCGGGCCGCCGACCGCCTGCAGCCGGAAGAAGAAGGCGAACATCGCCGACGCCGACGCAACCTGCGCGACGACGACCAGCGGCACGCCGCCGAGTGGAGCGAAGGCCTCGACGCCGAACAGGGCGAGAATGCCAACAAACAGTATCGCTGCCGACGCCAGGTGGCTGCCGACGGCGAGCTCGATCGGGCCGGTGCCTTCCGGCCAGTCCACGGTGCGGTAGATATTGCCGGCGGCAAGGCTGACGGGGATGAGCAGCCCCATCACCACCCAGAACAAATCGGCCGGCTGGCCGGCCTCGCCGCGCGTCACCGCCACCATGACGGCGCCGACGAAGCCGACGGCGATGCCGACAATGCCCAGCATGTTGGGACGCCGCACACCCAGCAGGATCGAGAACACCAGCGTGATGACAGGCGACAGCGTGAACATGATGCCGGTATAGCCGGCGCCAAGATGCGGAATAGCCGAGAACATCATCAGGTTGGGGACGGCATAGGACACCGCCGCGGTGACGAAGAAGTAGCGCAATTTGTGCGGCGTGAGCCGGACGCGCTGGCCGCGCAGCAGCAACGAGCCCAACAGCACGCCGCCGGCGCCGAGCGAGATAGCGAAGGCCCAGACCATGGCCGGAACGCCGGCCGCCGTGGCGAGCTTGCCGAACGGCAGTGTCAAGCCGAGCAGGCCGCCGGTGACGACCAGCAGGCCGAGCGCCGAATCCCAGAGAAATTTCATGATCGTGCCCTGTCGCGCGCGGCCCTTGGCCAGCATTGCATCTTGGGATAAGATAATAGGAAGATTCTTAACGTCAAGATATTTAATGGTGAGACAGTGGATAGGGCAGCGAGGGCGATCGAGCAGTGGAAACGCGAGCGGCCCGATCTGGATGTCTCGCCAATGGCCGTGCTCGGGCGGCTGAACGAGGCCGCCTCGCTGATCGCCCGCGAGCGGCTCGCGCCGCTGTTTGCCCATTATGGATTGCAGTCCGGGGAATTCGACGTACTGGCGACCCTGCGCCGCTCGGGGTCACCTTACGCACTGACGCCGACAGCTCTTTACGAAGCGACGATGGTGACATCGGGCGCCATGACCAACCGGCTCGACCGGCTCGAAACGTCCGGATTGATCCTGCGCGGGCCGCACCCCAACGACCGTCGCGGCATTGTCGTACGGCTGACCGAAAAGGGTCTCGCGCTGATCGATGAGGCGGTCAGCGCCCACGTTGCCAACGAGCACGAGATCCTCGCGAGCCTGACGCCGGCGGAACGGGAAACGCTGTCTCGTCTGCTTGAGAAGCTGATTGGCAGCGTGAGCTAGAGCAGTTCACCGGTTCATGGAACCGGCAACCTGCTCTAACTCATTGTTTTGACGCAATTCCGGACGGAAAACAGTTTCACACTTTTCCTGGAATTGCTCTAACGGCTCAGTTGCGGTCGTCCGGAAACACCGGGATCGGCATGAACTCGACGCCGTCCTCGGCCAGGCTCTTGGCCTCGTCCAGCGTCGCCTCGCCATAGATGCCACGCGCATCGGTTTCGCCGAAATGGATCTTGCGCGCTTCCTCGGCAAACTTGTCGCCGACATAGTCGGCATTCTCGCGCACCTTCTCGGCCATCGCCTTGAGCTGCGCCAGGGCCTGCTTCTGCGCCTCGCCCATGGCGAGCGCGATCGTTTCCTGCTTGCGCGCCGTGGACACGGCCGGCGCCATCAGCGCTTTCTGCACCTTGTGCGAGCCGCAGGTCGGGCAATCGACAAAGCCGCGCTTCTTCTGGATGTCAAAATCGTCGTTGCTCCGAAACCAGCCCTCGAATTCGTGCTCACGCTCGCAAATCAGGGAAAATCGGATCAAGAGGCCGCTCCCCTGAGACGCGGCGCCTCGCCCAAGCCGGCATTGACGGCGAAATCCCGCGCGTTTTTGAGATTGGGGATCTTCTTGCGCGCCGCCGCCGACTGCGCCGGGTCGATCTCGGCGACGATCACCGCCGGCTCGTCATGCGCGGCTTCCGCGATAATACGGCCCCACGGGTCGACGATCAGCGAATGGCCATAGGTCTCGCGGCCGTCCTCGTGCAGGCCGCCTTGCGCAGCGGCAACGACGTAGGCGCCGTTCTCGATGGCGCGTGCCCTGAGCAGGACATGCCAGTGCGCCTCGCCGGTCTGGCGGGTAAAGGCAGCAGGCACGGAAAGCAGGTCGGCGCCGGCCAGCGCCTCGGCGCGGAACAGTTGCGGAAAGCGCAGATCGTAGCAAACGGCGAAGCCGAGCTTTGCGCCTGCGATCTCGGTGACGACGGCCTCGGTGCCCGGCTCGTAGGCTGCCGATTCGCGCCAGCTTTCGCCATTGTCGAGGTCGACGTCGAACATGTGGATCTTGTCGTAGGTGGCAAGCGTGGCGCCGTCCGGGCCGAACAGCAGCGCCCGGTTGGCGAGCTTGCCGTCGGCGCGCAGGATGGCGGTCGAGCCGATATGCAGGAAGACGCCGAGCTCGCTCGCCAGTCTGCGCGCGGTCGCGACGACGATGTCCTTGTCCTCGGAGGTGAAGGAGGCGGTGCGCGCCTCCTTGTCGCGGATCAGCGCACCGGTCATTTCAGGGGTCTGGATATAGGTGGCACCTTGGGCCGCCGCCTCACGCACCAGCCGTTCGAGATCGACCGCATTGCGTTCGGGGCTCTCGCCCGAACGCATCTGGATCGCAGCCGCCTTGAAAACACCCATGGTCATATCCCTCAAATCGTCGCACCGTTGGCGAGCAGTTTGTCCAGCCGGCCTTCGGCCTCCAGTTCGTGCAGGTCGTCGCAGCCGCCGATATGCGTGTCGCCGATGAAAATCTGCGGAAAGGTCGAACGGCCGTGGGCGCGGGAAATCATCTCCTGGCGCAGCTCCGGCGAGAAGGAGGCATCGTGCTCGGTGAAGGCGACGCCCTTGCGCTCGAGCAGCCGCTTGGCTGCCGTGCAATAGCCGCACATCATGCGCGTGTAGATCGTGACATCGACCATGACAATTTCCGCTGTTCGTTGCCGACTTATATAATCACGGACTCGTCCGCCCGGAAGTCCCCCGGCAACACACGCGCGAAGGTCAGCACGTCGACGGCACCGGCGCCGCCTCTTTTCAGCGCCTTGGTTGCGGCGCGAACGGTGGCGCCGGTGGTGTAGACATCATCGATCAAAAGCACCCTGCGGCCGGCGATCTCGATTTCCGCCTCGGCGGGCACCCGAAAGGCGGCCCGCACATTCTCCTCACGTTCCTGCCGCTCCAGCCCGACCTGCTGGCGGGTGAGTTTTACGCGCCGAACCGCCGAGGGTGCGAAGGGCAATTCGCTGAGCACCGAGACCGCCCTTGCCAGTTCCGCCGACTGGTTGAAGCGCCGCCTGAAAAAACGCCGCCAGTGCAGCGGCACCGGCACCACCACATCCGCCTCGGCGATGAGATCGGCGCCGGCGCGCACCATCCAGCGCGCCATCCATGGCGCGAGATCCGTGCGATCCTGATATTTCAGCCCTTGCACCATCTGGCGGGCGACGCCGGAATAGGCGACGGCGGCGCGCGCCCGCTCGAAGGGCGGCGGATCGGCGATCGCCTCGGCGGACAGGAAGCCCTCGCCCATATGGTGGGTGAACGGCGTGCCCATCACCGGGCACCATGGTCGTTCCAGGAGCCGCAGCTTCGGCCAGCAGGCGCCACACAGAACGCCGGGCTGCGAGACATGCCGGCGGCAACCGGCGCAGACCGGCGGAAACAGGATGCGCGCAGGCCAGCCGAGGGCCGATCGAGCCAGTTTCTTGATCTCGATGGGCTTGATCTTGGGCATCGGATCGGCCACGTCATTGGTCCTGCGCGCCACTATATCAACGATATCAGAGCGCGCACAAACAAGGATCTGCCGTTGCAGCCGATAATGGATATTTCTCTCTGGCTGGCGCACAAGCGGCGCGCGCTTGCCCATCCGGTTGACGGCGCCGACTTCCTCATGCGCCGCGCCGCCGAGGACCTTGCAGAGCGGCTGGGCGCCGTCGAGCGCCGGTTCGGCAAGGCGGCGGTGCTGTTTTGCCAGACGCCGGCGGCAGCCGAAACGCTCGCCGGGAGCGGCAAGGTCGCTGACATTGTCCGCGTCGAGGCGGACACGGCTTTCCTGATTGGCGGCGGTACTGGCTTGATCGCACCGTTCGAAACCGTGCCGTTCGAGCCGGAGAGCCTCGATCTGGCGGTCTCCCTCCTGTCGATGCAGGCGATGAACGACATTCCCGGCATACTGATCCAGATCCGCCGCGCGCTGCGTCCAGACGGACTTTTCCTTGGCGCCTTTGCCGGTGCCGGCACGCTTTTCGAGTTGCGCGAAAGCCTGCTTGCGGCCGAGACGGAGCTTTACGGCGGCGCCAGCCCGCGTGTCATCCCGTTCACCGACGTGCGCGATGCCGGCGCGCTTTTGCAGCGAGCCGGTCTCGCTTTGCCGGTCGCGGACGTCGAGACGGTGACGGTGCGCTATGCAAACCTGTTCGGCCTGATGGCGGATCTGCGGGCCATGGGCGAAACCAGCGCGCTCACCGATCGCAGCCGACGGCCGGGCGCACGCAAGCTGTTTGCCCGCGCGGCGGAAATCTACGCCGAGCGGTTTTCCGACGCCGACGGCCGCGTGAGGGCGAGTTTCTCGATTGTCTGGATGTCCGGCTGGGCGCCCGACGCCTCGCAGCAAAAACCGCTGAAGCCGGGTTCGGCCAAGGTCTCGCTGAAGACGATACTGGAGGCTCCCGACGGGCAGTGATCGGGTCCGGCGCGGACAGCCGGATCAGGGTGCGAAGGCGTTCGCAAGCCGGCTGCCGTTGTCGCTGAACAGCCAGGTGATCGAGTTGAAGACCTGACTGATGCCGCCGACGATGGTCAGCGACAGCACAGCGACGATCAGGCCATACTCAACGGCCGTGGCGCCGGTCTCGTCCTTCAGAAATCGCAGCAGCACTGCTTTCATGACCTCAACCCCTCTCGCCAGGATATTACCGTCGATCTGTTAAGAAAGGTTAACGGCAAAGGCTTAACAGGCGGTGAAACCGCGGCCCTTCCCGGAATCTCTTAACCATGTCAGCAGTCGCCGCTGCTTCTGCCATTGGACCTGATGATGCAGACCGAACCGGGTTGCGGCTGCAACACGCTGCGGCGCAGCGTGTAGGTTTCGCGATGGCTGACCGAGCCGGTGGCCGTCATGTCGAGCCCGCCGGCAAGATCGTCGCGGGTCGACAGCGAGCGTGTCTGGCTGTCGAGGAAAGGTGTCGCGATCAGCGCCAGCGCCACCGCGGCCGAACCGAACAAAAGCGTGATGCGCAATATGCCCATGCCCGCGTCTGCGGCGCGAAAACCGCGCTCGGGCCGGATCGAGTCCCAATCCCTGTCTAGGCTCATGCTCTCGCTCCCCAGCGAATCGGCGGAACGGCCGCGAAACGACCTCGCTTCTATTTTTCACGGCAAGATAAATCTTCCATTAACATCAGCTGATAGAGGGAACATCAGCTGATGGAGAGCCTCCGCCGGCAACCAGCCGGACGGCCCTCAAAGAAGATCGATGAGGAACGGGATCAGCGGCGCGTCGGCTGGCGGCATCGGATAGTCGCGCATCTGCTTTGGCCGCACCCATTTCAGCGCCTGCCCTTCCCTGGGCTGGGCGATGCCGCGGAAGCGGCGGCAGATGAACAGCGGCATCAGCAGATGGAAATCATCGTAGGAATGGCTGGCGAAGGTGAGCGGCGCCAGGCAGGGAATGTCGGTGTCGATGCCGATTTCCTCGTGCAGTTCGCGAATGATGCATTGTTCCGGCGTTTCGCCGGACTCGACCTTGCCGCCGGGAAATTCCCAGAGGCCGGCAAGTTGCTTGCCCTCGGGCCGCTGTGCGAGCAGCACCCGGCCATCGGCATCGACCAGCGCGCAGGCGGCGACCAGCAGCAGGCGCTTGCCGGCGATCGTCGGATCACTCATGCCCAACTTCACTCATGAACAGGCGGCCGGCGATAGTGATAGCGATAGACTTCGTCGAAGCCGAGCGAACGATAGAGCGCCAGCGCCGGCACATTGCCGGCCTCGACCTGCAGCCAGGCTTCGCGGGCACCACGCAGGCGCGCCCATTTCAGCGCCGACAGGATCAGGTTGCGGCCGTGGCCCTTGTTGCGCGCCGACTTGTCGGTGGCGATCTCGAACAGGCCGGCAAGATCGCCGTCGTGAACGCAGATCAGCGTCGCCAGCGGATCGGCCCCATCTTCGAGCGCGAACAGCCCGGCCTCCGGCTGGATGGCGCCGATGATCTCCGACAGGCCGGGCCGCAGCGAAACATCCGAGCCGCTGACCTTGAGCGACGCGCCGATGAAGCGGCTGATGTCCTTCAGCGGGATCTGGTCCATGGCCGCATCGAGTTGCGCGTCGGCCAGCGGCAGCCGCATCACCAGCGATTCGTCGAAACGACTCCAGCCCTCGCGGTCGAGGTGGCTGGCCAGATCCGGACCCGACAGCGGCGACATGCGAAACGTCAGCGGCCTGCCATAGGCATCGAAACGGCGGCTGGCGCGGCCGATGCGGTCGGCAATGTGCATGATATCGCCGGGATCGAGCGGATTGACCGAGTTCAGCCGCTTGGCCGGATGGCCGGCGGTCAGCCGCACCACCCAGGTGCCGTCGTAGTGGACGGCCGCTGCCGGCCAGGCGCGAAAGCCGGCCGCCTCGTAGCGGCGCACGATCGCGAGCATGCTTGCCGGATGCCTGGAAGCCAAGACCGTCAGCTCCGATAATCGCCATTGATGGCGACATATTCCTTGGTGAGATCGCAGGTCCACACTGTCGCCTTGCCGCGGCCGATGCCGATATCGGCGCGGATGCGGATGTCGTCGCGCTTCATGTAGGCCGAGGTCGCTTCCTCGGAATAGCCGGGGTCGCGCTCGCCCTCATGCGCCAGCCTGTTGTCGCCGAACCAGATCGACAGCCGGTCGCGGTCGGCAGGCTCGCCGGCCTTGCCGACGGCCATGACGACGCGGCCCCAATTGGCGTCCTCGCCGGCGACCGCCGTCTTGACCAGCGGCGAGTTGGCAATCGACAGCGCGATGCGCTTGGCCGACCGCGCCGATTTGGCGCCGGTGACGGTGACTTCGACCTGCTTGCGGGCGCCCTCGCCGTCGCGCACCACTTGCAGCGCCAGCGATTTCAGCACCTTGCCGAGCGCACGGCGGAACGCGCCGAGGCGCGCATCCCTGGGGTCGGTTATCTCAGGCGCGCCGCGCTTGGCGGCCTTGCCGGTGGCGAAGATCAGCAGCGTGTCGCTGGTCGAGGTGTCGCTGTCGACGGTGACCGCGTTGAAGGTCTTGGCCGTGCCGCGCGACAACAGGTCCTGCAGGACAGGGGCCGCGATTGGCGCGTCGGTGGCGATGAACGACAGCATCGTCGCCATGTCGGGCGCGATCATGCCGGCGCCCTTGGAGATGCCGTTGATGGTGACATCGGTGTCGCCGAGCTTGACGGTTTGGGTCGCCACTTTCGGATAGGTATCCGTGGTCATGATCGCCTTTGCGGCTTCGGTCCACAGGTCAGGCTTGCCGTTGCTGACCAGCCCGGCCAGCAGATGGCTGAACTTGCCGGTGTCGAGCGGCTCGCCGATGACGCCGGTCGAGGCCAGGAAAACCTCAGCTGCCTTGCAGCCGGCCGCCTTCGCCGCCGCTTCGCCCGTCAGCGCGGTGGACTCGCGGCCCTTCTTGCCGGTGAAGGCGTTGGCGTTGCCGGAATTGACGACCAGCACCCGCGCCTTGCCGGCGCCGAGATTCTGCCGGCAGAAATCGACCGGCGCCGAGGGGCATTTCGATTTGGTGAACACGCCGGCGACCGCGGTGCCTTCATCGAACACCATGGTCAAAAGGTCGGTGCGGTTCTTGTACTTTATCCCCGCCTCGGCGGTGGCGATGCGCACCCCCTCGATGGCCGGCATCTTGGGGTATTTCTTCGGCGCGAGCGGCGAAATCGTCGTGGACATGGAGACCTCGGGCGGGAAAATCGCAAGGGAAGGCCGGTTTGCCCGATACGACGCGCGGGCGCAAGGGCGTTTTCGCTTGTCGCCGGCGGCGGCAACCCAATCGGAATTAAGCCTGCATTTCAAATCTGTTGGCGTCGCCGGCGCCTGTGGCGTTATGATCTTCCCCATGGGCAGGCTTGCGATCCTCGCATGGGCGTTTCTGGGACTTTTGCTGCTGAGCGCGGATGCGCAACCGCAACGGCGCGTGGCGCTGGTCATCGGCAACGGCACCTACGCCGAAGCCGGCACGCTGGCCAATCCGGTCAACGACGCGCTCGACATCGCCGACAAGCTGCGCTCCATCGGCTTCGAGGTCATCGAAGGCAATGATCTCGGCAAGCGCGAGCTCGAACGCAGCATCGGTGAGTTCTCCGATGCGCTCGAAGGCGCCGGCGTCGGGCTTTTCTACTATGCCGGCCACGGCCTGCAGGTCGAGGGGCGCAACTACATCGTGCCGGTCGACGCCAGGCTCGACATGCCGGTCAAGCTGCAGCTCGAGGCCGTACCGATCGATGAGGTCCTCGACATCATGGAGCAGCAGACCAAGGTCAGCCTGGTGTTTCTCGATGCCTGCCGCAACAACCCGTTTGCCCGCAGCCTGAGCCGCACCGCCACCACCCGCTCGGCGACGGCGCTGGCCGGGCTGGCGCAGTTCGATTCGACGCGCGGCTCGTTCATCGCCTTCTCGACCGCGCCAGGTGCGGTCGCCATGGACGGAAGGGGGCGCAACTCGCCTTTCGCCGAGGCATTGTTGCGCCACATTGCCGACCCCGGCCAGAGCATCAACGACATGATGATCGCGGTGCGCCGCGACGTGGTCTCGCAAACGCGCGAGGCGCAGCGCCCGTGGGAACAGGGCTCGCTGCTCGAACGCTTCGAATTCGTCCCGGACGGACAGCCCGCCCAGCCGCACAAGCCGGCCGCGGCTCCCGCACCCTCGACGGAAGTTGCCGCGCTCGAACGGTCCGTCGGTGACGACAAGGGATCGATCGAGAAATTCCTGCGCAGGGATTATCTGACGCCGGACACCAAGGCGATGAGCGAGACCGTCAAACGGCTCTACGGCTCGTCCGCCACCATTTTCGGCACCCGCTACGACGCCGACGCCATCATCAAGGTCAAGGCCGACTGGTTCGCGCAGTGGGCCTCCTGGTCGCTCGGCCTCGAGCCCGGCAGCCTGGAGATCACCCCGCATGGCGAGGATCGCGCCGGGGCCGTCTTTGCGATGCGCTATGACTATGTGCCGAAGGACAAGGCGGCGGCGCGCCTGACCGGCAAGGCGCGTGTCACGCTTGGCCTGGTCAAGGCCGACGGCGGCTGGCGCATCGAATCCGAGACATCGCAAGCGATGCAATAGACATCGGCCGGCGGCCAATCCAGCGGTGTCGGCAGCTCTTGCGCCGGTCGCGTCTCCTGTCGATAGGAATTTTTTCTTGACCCGGTGAAGGCAGCTATGCTACATGTCTGTCGATGGTGCTGATTTGCGCCAGTGACCCGCCGCCCAGGCGGGTTTTTTGCTTTTTGGTGCTTCGGTCAACCAACGCGCCGGCGAAGGCTCCGAAGGAACCCGTTAACCTGGATTCGTTGCCCTGCCGCCGCTGCCGCCAGCAGCTTGAAAACGGGCCGTTTTGTTTGATCGTCGGGTCGCGTATAGTGCCGGCGAATTGTTGGCGAGGATGACAGGAATGGCCGAAGACGCCGATCCGGCGCGCAGATCGATCGGCGCACGGCGCAACCCCGACAGCGCCGATGCCATTCTCGAAGCCGCCGAGGCAGTGCTGGTCGAGGCCGGCTATGCCGGTTTCTCGATCGAGGCGGTGGCGCGGCGGGCCCGCGCCGGCAAACCCACCATCTATCGCTGGTGGCCGAGCAAGGCCGCATTGCTGCTCGAAGTCTACCAGCGCCAGAAACGCGTCGATGTCCCCGATACCGGGCGGCTGGAGGAAGATCTCGTCGGCTTCCTGAAGAACCTGTTCACCCACTGGCGCGAGACATCGTCGGGCAGCGTCTTCCGGTCCCTGATCGCCGAGGCGCAGTCGGACGACACGGCGTCCGCGGCACTTGCCGACTACGCGCTGGGCCGACGGTCCCATACCGGCCAGATGGTCGAGCGCGCCAAGGCAAGGGGCGAGATCGCCGCCGACATCGATTCAGCGCTGGTCGCCGACCTGATCGCCTCCTTCGCCTGGAGGCATCTGTTGACCAACCGGCTCGACGAGGACGAAGCGACGATACACAAGGCAGTCCACTACGTGATGCGAGGCATAGCCGCGCCCGGCAGCTGAAACCGATCGTCATTGGTCGATAAAAAGGGCGCGGCAACCTTGGCTGCCGCGCCCTTTTCGAAAAATTTCTTCAGGCTTACTTGGCGCTTTCCAGCGTATCGACCGCCTTCTTCAGGTTGGCATCGGGGATCTCGACCTTGGCGCCGGCGCGCAGCGATTTGACCAGCGCAAAATACTTGTCGCGGATGACCGCCTGCTTGGCCTGGTCCTTGACGTCGTCGAAGGCCGGCGGCTGCTTGGTGCGCTTGTCCTCGAGCTTGATGACATGCCAGCCGAACTGCGACTGCACCGGCTGCGCGGTGTATTTGCCGACCTCGAGCGCGAAGGCCGCCTTGTCGAACTCCGGCACCATCTGGCCAGGTCCGAACCAGCCGAGATCGCCGCCGCTGGTCTTGCCTGAGGGATCGCTGGTGTGCTCGTTGGCGAGCTTCTGGAAGTCGGCGCCGCCGTCGAGCTGCTTGATGATGGCCTCGGCCTCTTCCTTCGTCTTCACGAGGATGTGACGGGCATGCACCTCGTTGACCGGCGGCGTGCTGGCGATTTCCTGGTCGTAGCGGGCGCGAACCTCGGCGTCGGTGACCTTGTCGACGACGCCCTTCTCGACCATCTCGCCATGCAGCGCGCGCTGCTGCAGGAAGGCCATGCGGCGCTGGAAGTCGGGATCCTTGTCGAGCCCGGTGGTGACCGCCTGGGCGGCCATGACGCGGATTTCGATGGCCGCCGAAAGGGCCGCGGCGCGGCGCTGCTCGGCCGGCAGCTGCGCGAACTGCTGCGACAGCTCGCCTTCGGCGAGCACCAGATCGGCTTCGGTCAAGGGCTGGCCGTTGATCGTGGCGATCACGGTGTTCGGATCGACCGGTGCCGCGGCGGGTGCTGCCGCGGGGGCGGGAGCGGTCTGCTGCGCCATCAGCGGCGACAGCGAAATAGCCGACAGGCCGAATGCCAGGCCAAGGCTGGCGAGCGACGCACGGCGGAACAACAAGGACATGAAGATGACTCCGGTGAGGGATTGTAAGGAGGGATGGCTTCCAGATCAGCCAGATTGTGGCGGAATTTGGCGCGACCGGCAGAGCCAGCGCGGCGTTGACATCAGTTGAGCCCCCTCTTATCTGTCCAACGACTTTGCGTCCAGAACCGTTTTCCGGGCGCTTTTTGTGTTTGCCCGTGTTCAGGCGGTGCGTTCACGTGGATTTGATGGGGCCAGCCGGCGCCCGTCTCAAGATTGAGAATTCTATCGAAAGGGCCATTGTATGGTCAGTCTCGGCGGTCTCGCCCGTAAGGTTTTCGGTTCCTCCAACGACCGTCGGGTCAAATCGACCCGGCCCCGTGTCGAGGCGATCAACGCCATGGAAAACGAGATGCGGGCGCTCTCCGACGAGGATCTGGTCGCCCGCACCGCGAAATTCCGCCAGGACATCGCCAACGGCGCCACGCTCGACGACCTGTTGGTGCCGGCCTTTGCCACCGCCCGCGAGGCGGCGCGCCGCGTTCTCGGCATGCGCCCCTTCGACGTCCAGCTGATCGGCGGCATGGTACTGCACAATGGCGGCATCGCCGAGATGCGCACCGGCGAGGGCAAGACCCTGGTCGCGACGCTGCCGGTCTACCTCAACGCGCTCGCCGGCAACGGCGTCCACGTCGTCACCGTCAACGACTATCTCGCCACCCGCGACGCCGAATGGATGGGCCGCGTCTACAAGTTCCTCGGCCTTTCGGTCGGCGTCATCGTCCATGGCCTGTCCGACGAGGAGCGCCGCGTCGCCTATGCCGCCGACGTCACCTACGCCACCAACAACGAACTCGGCTTCGACTATCTGCGCGACAACATGAAGTACGAGCGCGCCCAGATGGTGCAGCGCGGTCACAATTACGCGATCGTCGACGAGGTCGATTCCATCCTGGTCGACGAGGCGCGCACGCCGCTGATCATTTCCGGTCCGCTCGAGGACCGTTCGGAAATGTACAACACCATCGACACCTTCATCATCCAGCTGCAGCCGCAGGATTATGAGATCGACGAGAAGCAGAAGACCTCGATCTTCACCGAGGAAGGCACCGAGAAGCTGGAGAACCTGCTGCGCGACGCCGATCTGCTCAAGGGCGAGTCGCTCTACGACGTCGAGAACGTCGCCATCGTCCACCATGTCAACAATGCGCTGAAGGCGCACCAGCTGTTCCAGAAGGACAAGGACTATATCGTCCGCAACGGCGAGATCGTCATCATCGACGAGTTCACCGGCCGCATGATGCCGGGCCGCCGCTATTCGGAAGGCCTGCACCAGGCGCTCGAAGCCAAGGAGCATGTGGCGATCCAGCCGGAGAACCAGACGCTCGCCTCGGTCACCTTCCAGAACTACTTCCGCCTCTACAAGAAGCTTTCCGGCATGACCGGCACGGCGCTGACCGAGGCCGAGGAGTTCGGCAACATCTACAATCTCGACGTCACCGAGATCCCGACCAACCTGCCGGTCATCCGCAAGGACGAGGACGACGAGGTCTACCGGACGGTCGAGGAGAAGTACAAGGCGATCGTCAAGGAAATCCGCGAAGCCAGCGCCAAGGGCCAGCCGACGCTGGTCGGCACCACCTCCATCGAAAAATCCGAGCAGCTGGCCGAGCGCCTGCGCAAGGAAGGCTTCAAGGATTTCGAGGTGCTGAACGCCCGCCACCACGAGCGCGAGGCGGCGATCGTCGCCCAGGCCGGCAAGCCGGGCGCCATCACCATCGCCACCAACATGGCCGGCCGCGGTACCGACATCAAGCTTGGCGGCAATGCCGAGATGCGCATCGCCGATGAGGTGGGCGACATGCCGGCCGGGCCCGAGCGCGAGGCGCGGGAAAAGGAAATCAATGACGACGTCGAGCGCCTGAAGGAAAAGGCGCTCGCCGCCGGCGGCCTCTACGTACTGGCCACCGAACGCCACGAGTCGCGCCGCATCGACAACCAGCTCAGGGGTCGTTCAGGAAGACAAGGCGACCCTGGCCGTTCGAAATTCTTCCTGTCGCTGCAGGACGACCTGATGCGCATCTTCGGTTCCGAGCGCATGGACGGCATGCTGCAGAAGCTCGGCCTGAAGGAAGACGAAGCGATCATCCATCCGTGGATCAACAAGGCGCTGGAAAAGGCGCAGAAGAAGGTCGAGGCGCGCAACTTCGACATCCGCAAGAACCTTTTGAAATACGATGACGTCTCCAACGACCAGCGCAAGGTGGTGTTCGAGCAGCGCATCGAGCTGATGGACGGCGAAGGCCTCTCGGAAACCATCACCGAGATGCGCGAGGGCGTCATCGACGAGATCGTCGCCAAGGCCATTCCCGAAAACGCCTATGCCGAGCAGTGGGATGTTGCCGGGCTGAAGGCCGAGGTCGCCGAATTCCTCAATCTCGACCTGCCGGTCGAGGACTGGGCCAAGGAAGAGGGCATCGCCGAGGACGACATCCGCGAGCGCATCGCCGCGGCCGCCGACGCCGCCGCCAAGGAGCGCTCCGAGCGTTTCGGCCCCGAGGTGATGAGCTATGTCGAGCGCTCGGTGGTGCTGCAGACGCTCGACCATCTGTGGCGCGAGCACATCGTCAATCTCGACCATCTGCGTTCGGTCGTCGGCTTCCGCGGCTACGCCCAGCGCGATCCGCTGCAGGAATACAAGGGCGAGGCATTCGAGCTGTTCCAGGCGATGCTGGGCAATCTGCGCCAGGCCGTCACCGCGCAGCTGATGCGCGTCGAACTCGTGCGCCAGGCCGCCGAAGCACCGCCGCCCGAGGCGCCCGACATGTTCGGCACCCATATCGACGGCACCACCGGGGAGAATGACTTCGACGGCGGCGAGACGGCGCTGCTGGTCCGCCCGGAGACGACCGCCATCGTCGCCCCCGAGGACCGCGACCCCAACAACCCCGCGACATGGGGCAAGGTCGGCCGCAACGAAGCCTGCCCGTGCGGCTCCGGCAAGAAGTACAAGCACTGCCACGGGGCGTTCGCGTAAGGGCGCTCTCTTCCTTCTCCCCGTCACTATACGGGGAGAAGGGCGCTCCCGCCCACGCTTTCTTAATGTGTCTCCGCTACACCAAAGCCTGAAAAGAGGCGGGGAAACGGAGAGATATCGGGGTGCGCTTTTCCGCGGCCACGACAGCCGGGCGGTTCTTGCCGCAGCGTTTGGCGCTGCGCATGCGACCGTTGCTTGGCCGCATCGACGCCGTGCTGTTCACCGCCGACGAGCGCGGCGAGGCCGGCCGCATGTCGGTCATCGCCTTCTCCATCCGCATTGTCAGCGCCGTCATCGCCTTCGTCAGCCAGGTGCTGATGGCGCGCTGGATGGGCTCGTTCGAATACGGCATCTTCGTCCTCGTCTGGGTGACGATGGTCATCGTCGGCAACCTCGCCTGTCTCGGCTTCCACACCTCGGTCATCCGCTTCATCCCCGAATACCGCGAGCGCGGCATGCTGGCGGAATTGCGCGGCATCGTGCTGGCCAGCCGCCTGTTCGTGCTGATCGCCTCCACGCTCATCGCCGGGCTCGGCGCGCTCGGCGTCTGGCTGGCTTCGCCGTGGATCGAAAACTATTATGTGATCCCGTTCATCCTAGGCGTCATCTGCCTGCCGATGATCGCCATGTCCGACCTGCTGCAAGGGCTGGCGCGTGCCAATTCATGGGCGCTGTTCGCGCTCTCGCCGACCTATCTGGTGCGGCCGGTGCTGATCCTGCTGTTCATGGCGCTGATGCTGCTGGCGGGCTACGCGCCCGACGCAAAAACCGCGATCTTCGCTTCGATCGCCGCCACCTATGTGACCACGCTCGGCCAGCTCATCGGCGTCACCCAGCGAATGGAACGGAAGATTCCCGCCGGACCGATGAAGGTCCATTTCGCGCAGTGGTTCATCGTGTCGCTGCCGATCTTCCTGGTCGAGAGCTTCTTCTTCCTGCTCACCAATGCCGACGTGCTGATGGTCGGCGCCTATATGGATCCCAACGACGTCGCCGTCTATTTCGCCACGGTGAAGACGCTGGCGCTGGTGCATTTCGTTTATTTCGCGGTCAAGGCCGGCGTTGCCCAGCGCTATGCGCAGTTCACCCATGGCGAGCCGCACAAGCTCGCCGCCTTCGCCCGCGAGACGGTGTCGTGGACGTTCTGGCCGTCGCTCTTGATGGCGCTGCTGGTGCTCGCCCTGGGCGAGCCGATGCTGGTGCTGTTCGGCCCAGAATTCAGCAGTGGCTATCCGCTGCTGTTCCTGCTCGTCTTCGGCGTCGTGGCCCGGGCCGCCGTCGGTCCATGCGAAAGCCTGCTGACGATGAGCGGCAACCAGAACATCTGCGCCGCCGTCTACGCCATGACGCTGGCCTTCAACATCGGCCTCAACGTGATGCTGATCCCGCTCTTCGGCCTGTGGGGCGCGGCCATGGCCACCGCCTTTGCCATGATCTTCGAAGCCTGCGCGCTGTCCTTCACGGTCTGGCGCCAGCTCGGCATCGTCATGCTCATCTTCGTGCCTGTAAAAGGAGCCGCGTGATGGCCGCCGTCCCGTTGCTTGAGGAAACCAGCGGCGGCACCGCCGGCGCCATGGTGTCCGGCCTTGCCGGGCTGACCCGCGACGCGGATCCCGCCCATATCGAGATCCTCGCCAACAACCGGCCCGAGCGCAAACTCGCCATCTACCCGGCATCGGCCGGCTTCGACCTGGTCGAAGAACTGGACTATCTCTGCACCCGCACGATCGAGCCGAACGTTTTCTTCAACCCGCGCTTCCTGGCGCCGGCCATGCCCCGGCTGGAGGATCGCGAGGTGCGGCTGGCGGTGATCCGCGACGGCGACGAATACCGCAACCGGCTGCGCCTTCTGGTGCCGTTCTCGGTGGAACGGCCGGGGATGCCGCTCGGCGTGCCGGTCATGCGCACGTGGTCGAGCCCGTTCGGCCCGCTCGGCACGCTGCTGGTCGACCGCGACGACCCGGTCGGCGTCGTCGAGGATTTCTTCTCGATGCTGTCGCGCCCGCACCTCAAGCTGCCGAAGGTGTTCGTGCTGCCCGATATCCGGCTCGATGGCCCGGTGGCGAGCCTGCTTGCCACCGTGGCCGAGACACGCGGCCTGATGCTGGTCACCACCGGCCAGAGCCAGCGCCCGGCACTGGAGAGCGAAGCCGACGGAGACGACTATCTGAAGGCCTCGCTGCGCTCGCACCACTATCGCGAGTTCCGCCGGCTGAAGCGGCGCCTCGGCGACCTCGGCAAACTGGAACATGTCGTGGCGCGCGGCCCTGAAGAGATCCGCCACGCCATCGAAAGCTTCTTGACACTGGAAGCGGCCGGCTGGAAGGGCCGCGAACGCACCGCCATGGCGATCGACCGCTACCGCGCCGCCTTCGCCCGCGAGGCCGTGCACCGGTTGGCCGAACAGGACATGTGCCGCATCCATTCGCTGACGCTCGACGGCCGCACCATTGCCTGCCTGATCGTCTTCGTCGAAGCCGGCGTCGCCTACACCTGGAAGACGGCCTATGACGAGACGCTGGCCGCCTACTCGCCGGGCACGCTGCTGATGATCGAGGTGACCAGGCAGCATCTCGACGATCCCAACATCATGGTGACCGATTCCTGCGCCATGCCCGACCATCCGGTGATGAGCCGGCTGTGGACCGAGCGCAAGCCGATGGGCACGCTGGTGATCGGCCTGACGCCGGACGCCGACCGCCTCGCCCGCCAGGCCGCCTCGCAACTGCACCTCTACCGCGAAACCCGCAACATGGCCCGCCTGCTGCGCCTCCGGATGAAGAGCTTGCTGGGACGGCGGTAGGGGCCGCCAGAGCAATTCCAGGAAAAGTGTGAAACGGTTTTCCGTCCGGAATTGCGTTAACCTCTAGCCACTGGGGCCGACTTGCGCCGCGCGTCGCTCACCGTCAGCCAGACAGCGGAAACGAAGAAGTAGAAGGCGCCGAAGGCGGCATAGGGCGCGATATTGGTGACGTCGACCGTCGCCGCACTGCCCGCCATCTTCACAAAGAAAATGCCCGCCAGTGCCGACTGAGCGCCGCTCAGCACCATTGCCCACTGCGCGCCAGACGTCCACCGTCTGATCGCGGTAGCGAGTTGAAAGAGGCCCGAAAGGACCGCCCAGACGCCGAAGACAGCCAGCACCGCATTCATGCTCTTAGCGAGGGCCACGGCGACTGCGACAGTGGTGATGACGCTGACGACGAAGTTGAGCAGCTGCGTTTTGTTGCGGTTCAAGCCGCCGGTGCGCCGGGCGTCGATGAAGTTGGCCAGCGCATCCCAAGCCGGATAGGCAACCAGCATGATGGCTGCCAGGGGCGGCATTGCCTTGGCGAGAGTGAAAGCCAGCAGGATCCAGGCGGTCGAAACGGCAAAGCGGATAAAATAGTAGCTCTTAAGCCAGGTGGTTGAGGATTGGACCAGATAGGATTCATTCGTCTTGGCAAGCATTTTGGTTCTCCTTCGTATTCGATACCTTATCTACCTACTAATAGGCAGGCAATAATTCCGACGTTATCGGGCTTGTGCGGCAAATTGCGACGCCACCAGAATTCGGGCGGAGCGGGGCTCGCCGCCTCCCGCGCAAATGAACTTGTCAGTGAACCTTCGCCGATAACCGCTGCACGGTCGGCGTCAGGATGGCGTTAAAGACGGCAGGATCGCCATAGGCACGCGCCGACAGCATCGCGCCATGGACAGTCGCCATGAAGGTCTCAGCCTCCAGTTCCGCCGAGCCGGCGAATTTGAGAACCCCCTGTTCAGCGCCGCGCTGCATGACCTTGGTCAACCAGGACGACAGAAACCGAAAGTAGGCCCGCACCTCGACGGCAACCTCAGGCGGGAGCGCCGGGAGTTCGCTGGCAAGCAGCGCGCAGACGCAAAACGGGATGCTCGCGTCTTCAATGCATTTTGCCCAGTAGCCAGCATAGGTTTGAAGCAGTGCAAGCGGGTCAGGGAATTTACTTTCCAGATCTGCCATGCTGACCTCGGTACGCTCGCGATGGCGCGCCACAAGGGTGCGAACAAGGTCGACTTTGCTGGGGAAATGATGGTGGATGCTCGCCTTGCGGATCCCCACCACCTCGGCGATATCGGCATAGCTGAACCCGTTGTAGCCGCCCGAAACAATGAAGTTCCGCGCCGACGCCAAAATCTGATCGGAGGTCATTACAAGATTGCTCATGGGGCGTACCTACCTTCTAGTAGGATGATTGTCAATATCGGATCGTGCCGAGGGTGAGATACATCTTCCATCCCGCTGCCGGTCCGGATGATCGGTGAGGAAAGCCAGACGAACGGCAAGCCTTAGCCAAGGCTTCCGCGATCACACCATAGGCTAACGCGATCAAGCAGTTCACAATACAACTACAAGCGGTCGATTCCTTAGGGATGTAGCCACTCCGAAAGCCCGCCACAGGTAGCTCCCGTGGCGGGCTTTTCATCGATCAGGGATTAGGGGTTCCAGGCTGGATTTCGGACTTCGCGCATAAGCGAGGCCAAACCGATTTCGGCTTCGGCGTGATCGTTTCACCGAAATACCGCAGCGAGACGTGGCGCCTGAATTAGCCCCGACCATTTTAGCAAAATTGAATATTCGAATAGACGGTCTATAATTTGCCAGCCGGCAAAACCTACCCCGTTTGCCGGTTAGGCCCGGCGGTCAAACCCCGAGCCCCCCGCCATGGCCGCCGGGCCGCTGGAAAACGGCCGGCAACGCTACGGCGATGGTGCCGGGTTGAGGCTGCGCAAGAATCGGTGGCGGAGCGCTGACGGATATGTCGGAATTCCTCACCGCAACCAGCGAAGGGAGGTCTTTCCCATGCACACGGCAGCGCTGCGGCTTCGATCGATCCGAGAAGTGTTGTTGCCGCTGATGGGGTTTGCCGACTGGCACGAAGGTGTCAGTGCGGAAGGCAGGCCCATTTGGCAACGTTACATTGCCAAAACGGACTCGTGGGAGTCCCGTCCGATGACACCTGAAGAGGAAGCCGAGGCATTCTGGTGGTGTCATCCACCGTATTGAGCGCGCGGGCGTCACTGGCAGGGTTCCGACGGCTGAAACGCCGTTGACCAGGAGCTGACCCGGAAAAGCCCGCGCCACGGAGGGACCGATGACGCGGGCCGGCCGATGTGCGCACCGGCCTGCGACGGAGCCAAAGCAGCGGCGTCCGAAGCATCAACTCAACCATTCGAAACCGCTAACGTTCCCTCGCCAAGGCTATCGCCTTCAGGCTGCCCCGCCAACACAAGCTTGCCGACGGCGAAGCCGGCATCCTCGAAAAACACCGAGATGTCGGCGCGACTGGAAAGTGTATCGTTTCACACAATTTCCAATTGCTGGACTCGCGCGATGCGTCGGTAGTTTAATTTTTGCATCGAGCCGCGGCGTGGAAGGGTTACGAACTGGGAGGAAGCAGACATGGATTTAGAATTCGACATCCGCCATCCAACTGACGATCAGCCGTACGAAATTACCTCTTTCGCCCAAAAGTACGGCCTGACGATCCCGATTGCGGACGCCGTGCTTTTCGCAAAAGGACCGTCGCGGACGGCATGCGACGCTGCCGCATTGGCTTTCCTCTGCGCGATTGCCGCGCAAGCCAAGAAACAGAGGGCGCCATAGGCCAGCCGGCGAAAAACTGAACAAACTCAGTGCCTGAAAAAAGGGATGGTGCCTAGCCGGTCTCCAGCGTTCATTCTCGCTCCTTCTGCTGTGATCCTTAAGCCGTCTCGTGGAAACTCGCCGGGACTTGACATCTCGGGGTGCCCGTCCGGAGCCTGACACTTGCGCCACCTTGCGATACAACACGCGAAGGAGGTGGGACATGAGAAAGGCATTACTGGCGATTTTGACCGTCTTGATTGTATGCGCCATGACCTTTCCGCAACCGGCTATGGCCAAGGGGAAGGGCTTCAGGAAGCACATGCAGCAAGCAGCCGACGAAGCAGCCATTGCAAACGGCACCGCCACTCCCGAGCAGAAGGCAAGGGACGCCAAGCGCAAGAAGAGACAAGCCGAGCTTAGTGCCATCCGTGCCAAATTGCACTCTGGCAGCGACCAACCCAAAGGCTGACGTCCCCGGCTTTGATGCTGTCCGCCGGGAAAGACACGGATAGGCAGATACGCGCCTGAACATTCGCGCCTCACCAAGGCCGACCACCCCGGAGACACCTTCAGATGCTGTTGAATTTCCTGGGCCACGGAGGGTCCAGTGGTGCCCCTAGCCGGGATCGAACCAGCACTCCTTGCGGAACTCGATTTTGAGTCGAGCGCGTCTACCAATTCCGCCATAGGGGCTCAGGCCGGGCGGCCTGGATGGGCGCGGACTATACGGTCGGAGGCCTGTTCGTCAACTGGCCAATTCGAAGACGCCGAGCTTTCATGAAATTCGCTTTCCGATTTCGGGAGGGGCTTTGAAGGCCTCTAGGCAGACGAAACGCGTCGTGATGCTGCGCCGGTCGATCATGACGTTGGCGCCGAGGTCATGGCTGCGGAACGTCTGCCATTCCGGCGCCCAACCTTGAGACCGAAAACCAGACGCAGAATCGCAGAGCGTGCGGCGATTGCGGCGATCGCCAGGCTTGTCGCGAACGACAGGGCTGCCACCGTCGCATATTTGATGAACGGCGCGTCGACCCAGCCCAGCAACCAGAAGCCGATGAGGACGATCACCGTCTGGTGGACGATGTAGAACGGCATGGCGATTGCGCCGAAGCTGGTGAGGAACGGCAGCGGCCGCGAGAGATAGGCGCTGCCATAGCCGATCAGAGCGACCAGGCACGTCCACTCCGCTACCGTCCGCAAGGCAAGGCCGGTGCCGGGCGGCGGCACGACGGATATCATTCCGAAGCGCAGCGCAAGCCATCCAGCCGACAGGATGGCAGCCGCCAGTACCCATGTCCGGCGGTGGCGTCGGGCGGCAACGGTCAGGTTGGGACACGCCATGGCAAAGGCGCCGGCCAGCAACAACCACATATAGTGGAAGTTGTTCGCCCAGTCGTCGATGAGGGCGTGAGTGCTTGGGAAAGAGGCGCGAAGCGTCAACTCGATCAGCAGAAGCGGCAACCCCAACGCCGCCAGCACCACGCTCCCGGTGACAGGTGAGAACGGAATTCGAGGCCTTTGCATGGTCCAGCACAGAAGCAGCAACGGCGGCAGGAGCAACACCGAGAATACGAAGAGATAGGCCAGGAACCAAAGATGGTGCCAGCTGAAATTTCCTTCCGGGTAGCAGCACGACGTGAAGAAGCTGAGATAAAAGGCTAGAAAGCTGCCGCTGAAATCGACAGGGCTGGTGCGCAATGTGACGAGCGGCGAGATCCGCTCCACATAAACTTGCGGGGGCACGACGATCATCATGCCAAAAAGCAACGGCACGAACAGGCGCTGGAATCGTTCGCCCAGGAAGCGGCGCACGCTTCGTGCGCTGAGGCTTGCATACGCGCTCATACCGGCCAGGAGAAACAGGAGCGGCATTCCGACGATGTTGAAAACGGCGACGAGCACATCGGCGGCAATGAAGGTCTGCGCATTCTTGATATGCCAGTCCTCGCTGTCGAACAGCCGGGCCGAGTGGAACAGGATGAGCCCAAGGACGACAAGCGTCCTGAGGTGGTCGATGTAGAATTCGCGGTGTTTGTTCGCGCCTGACGCTGGAGACGACATCCGCTGTTCCCGTGATAGATTGGCGATGCGGCCGGTCTAGCGACGTCCGTGCCGCATTGCAGCCGCCATGGGACGAGCGGCGGATGGGTGGTGCAAGCGGCGCAAGCCGTGGCATCGGAGGGCCGATCGGCGGCGGTGGAGGACAAATGGCGGACATGCCGCGGGCGGATAAGGGCCAGGATCTGGAGCGCCGCGTCCTGCGTCGCATCTTCTGGCCGGCTGCGGTCAGCCTCGCCGCCGTGGCCGTGATCAACGTGATGACGCTGCTTACGGAGGCACAGCGCGCCGGCACTCCGCTCGATGCCGGCATTCCCCTGGTGCTGGAATTCTCCAGCGTATCGGTACTCCTGGCACTAATTCCCCTGATAAGCGTCTTCATGCGCATGGTGCCATTGCAGCCTTCGCAATGGCTCGTTGCCCTGCCGCTTTATCTGGGCATGAGCATTGCCTTATCCGCTCTGCATGTGCTCGGCATGGTGACACTGCGCAAAGCACTCTTCTGGGCCTTCTGGGACCGCTCCTACATCTTCTTCAACGCACCGTTGACCGATTTTCTCTATGAATACCGCAAGGACCTGCTGTCCTTCTCGGTTATCGTGCTGATCTGCCACCTGGTGCGGCGGCTTGAGGAAAAACGGCGCGACCTGACGACCGCCGGGGTGCAGTCACAGCCGGCGGACCGTCTGGCGTTGAGATCTGGCAGTCGCACCGTCTGGGTGGATGCCGCCAGCTTCGAATGGGCCTGCGCTGCGGGCAACTATGTCGAACTTCATGGCGGCGGCGGCTCACGTCTCCTGCGCATGACACTTCTGGGGCTGCAGGACCTGCTCACGCGGTCTGGAGTGGCTGTGGTTCGAGTGCATCGCTCTCGCATCGTCAATCGCGCCAAGGTGCGTGAAGTGCTGCCCACACGCGATGGCGATTTCGTGGTGCGTCTGCTGAGCGGCACTGAAGTGCGCGGCTCCAGACGTTATCGCGAAATCCTGGCAGTCGACGAACGCAGCGGCAGTTGCCCCTAGACCGGATGATTTCAGGTCGAACCGACCTGACGTCAACTTGCCAATTGTCGACGCCCCGGATGCGACCAAACTTCACCTTTCGATTTCGTGACGGCGCTGCCATTGTGCGGCGCGGAAAATCTTTCTAGACAGGTGGCGCATCAAAGCGCGGCGCGTCTGACGGGATGGATGGCGCGCGCTTTGGGTCTTTGTCTTGTGCATGCCCTTTGGTTTGTGCATGCCAATGTCCCGAAACCGCTGCGCACTTTTGGGCGACACGCATAGGAGTGCCGATGCTTCGCGGACTTTACGACTGGACCTTGTCGCTGGCGGCAAGGAAATCCGCGGAATGGTGGCTTGCCATCATCGCCTTCATTGAAAGCTCGTTCTTCTTCGTGCCGGCCGACGTGCTCTATCTGCCGATGGCGTTGGCACGCCCCGACCGCGCCTACCGCTATGCGCTGACCGCCACAGCCGCCTCGGTGCTGGGCGGCATCGCCGGCTGGATGATCGGCTATTTCGCCTACGACGCCATCGCCCGTCCGATCCTGGAGCATTTCGGCGGCCTGTCGACCTTCGAGCGCTGGCAGAATTCTGGTACTGGCCTGATGCTGGTGCTGCTCGTTACTTCCGGTCTCGCGCACCTGCCGCCGATCAAGGTCGTCACCATCCTTGCCGGCGCCCTGCACGTCAATTTGCTGATCTTCATCATCTCGGCCATCGTCGCGCGCGGCGGCCGCTTCCTGCTCTTGGCCTGGCTGCTGCGCCGCTATGGCGAATCGATCCGCGAATTCATCGAAAAGCGCCTCGGACTGATCGCAGGCGCCGGGGCGGCTGCCCTGATTTTGCTCTATATGACAGTCAAATACGCGCTTTAGTCCGCGTCGCCCAAAACCAGCGGCTTTGGGACGACGGCATGGACAAAGGCGCGGCGAACTCGACGGACGAAAGACACGATGACTGCGACCATGAATGCCGACACCGGACGTCAGCGGACGCGGACGGCCTTGTTTCTGGCGGTCGCCATGGCCGCGACCGTCGGCTCGGCGCTCGGCTTCCAGTACATCGGCGGCTACATCCCCTGCCACCTCTGCCTTGAGCAGCGCACGCCCTACTATATCGGCGTGCCGCTGATGCTGCTGGCGGTGCTTGCATCCATGCTGCACGCGCCGGCGTGGCTGACGCGCGGCCTGCTGGCCATAGGCGGCCTGCTGATGCTCTATGGCCTCTACCTCGGCGTCTATCACTCCGGCGTCGAATGGCAGTGGTGGGCCGGCCCGACCGATTGCACCGCGGGCGCCGGACCGGTGGACACCGGCGGCAAGGGCGTGCTCGACGCGCTCGACAAATTCGTGCCGCCGTCCTGCGACAAGGCGGCGCTGCGCATCCTCGGCCTGTCGCTGGCCGGCTGGAACGCCATCGCCAGCCTCGTCCTGGCCGCCGTCGCCCTGCGCGGCGTTTTTACGCGCGACTAAACCAGCCCGACGCAGAGTTCGTCGAGAAATTCGGCAGGCTGAGTCGCGTGGCGCGGCTTTCGACGTCCGAGCCAGATCGACCACCACTCCGTCTCGGCTTCGCCGAGCCACCTCTCCCCCGATCGACGGGGTAGAGGAAAGGCGCCAGCCTATTGCAGCCAGCGCTCCTCCAACAGGCTCCCTTCCTCTCCCTCCGGAGGGGGAGAGGTGGCGCTGCGAAGCAGCGACGGAGTGGGGGAAGCCGGTCCTTAATCACGAAGCCGCTGACAAGTAAGCGCGCCCGAGCTGGTCCGAGATTATCATGGTCTGGTAGACATGCGAGCACCGGAAGCGCAGAAAATCGCTTCAGGCGGCCAGCCTCCCGAACTATCGAACCATCTCAAGGTTCCAGTTCGACATCCCAGTATAGATAATCCATCCAGCTTTCGTGCAGATGGTTGGGCGGGAACAGGCGGCCGTTATTGTGCAGGTCGTGCACCGTCGGCTGGTATGGTTTCTGCAGCGGCCACATCTTGGCATGCGCCGGCATCATGCCGCCCTTCCTGAGATTGCAGGGCGAGCAGGCGGCCACGACATTCTCCCACGTCGTGGCGCCACCGCGATGGCGGGGGATGACATGATCGAAGGTCAGATCCTCCGGCGTGCCGCAATACTGGCACTGGAAGCGGTCGCGCAGGAAGACGTTGAAGCGGGTGAAGGCCGGATGCCTGGACGGCTTCACATAGGCCTTCAGGCTGACGACGCTCGGCAGCTTCATCGAGAAGGTCGGCGAGGACACCGCGTGCTCGTATTCGGCGACGATGTTGACCCTGTCGAGGAACACCGCCTTGATGGCATCCTGCCAGGACCAGAGCGACAGAGGGTAATAGCTGAGCGGACGGTAATCCGCATTCAGCACCAGTGCTGGAAGCCCATCCGGAGATACGGCAACCGTCACGTGTTTACCTCCTTGGTTCTAGACCCGAACGGCGCGGATACTGTAAGCCCGACATGACAGGGATGTGAAGCGGATTGTCGCGTCGCTGAAACGCCAAAAAAGCATGATTTTTATGCTTTTTTGCGGATTTAAGCCGGTGGCGCGGCGTCCCGCCCTCTGGTTTCGCGATAATAGGACCAGAAAAGCCGCGATGCGACACCTCGCCACGGGCTCCATGATTCGGCCAGTGCGATCAGTGTTTTCTCCGGCGGACGCGGCTCGATGCCGAGCGCATGACCGACCGCGCTCTGCAGGGCGACGTCGCGCGCCGGAAAAATATCGGGATGCCCGGCGGCAAACAAAAGATACACTTCCGCCGTCCAAGGGCCAATGCCGGACACCGAAGTCATCGCCGCGATCGCCTCCTGGGCATCGAGCGAACAGAGGTGATGAAGGTCGAGCCCGTCGTCGACCGCCTGGGCGATAGCGATCAGGCCGCGCTGCTTCGGCCGCGACAGGCCGGCTTCGCGAAACATGTCTTCGCCGGCGGCAAGGATCGCCTGCGGCGTCAGCGGATCGACGAGTTTGGTCAGCCGGCCGAAAATCGCATCGGCGCTGGCGCGGGACACTTGCTGCGAGACGATGATCGACGCCAGGCTCCGGAACCCCGGTTCCGAAAGCCGCAGCGGCACCTCGCCGGCCATGCCGCGAACCTTTTCCAGGCGCGGGTCGATCACGCAAAGCGCGTCGAGCCCCCGGGCAATGTCGTCTGATGTGGCGATGCGTTGCATGCTTTCTTGTTCCTTGACCCTCGACAGGGTAGCAATTGGCGAAGCGCCGCAAAACATGATTGCCGCCGGACAGATGACACTCCTGACATTCCGCTTCGCCCCCAGCCCCAACGGCGAATTGCATCTCGGCCACGCCTATTCGGCGCTGCTCAATCAGAAATTGGCTGACGCCGCGGGCGGCCGACTGCTGCTGCGCATCGAGGACATCGACACGACGCGCTGCACGCCGCGGCTCGAGGCCGGCGTGCTTGCCGATCTGAAGTGGCTGGGGCTTGGCTGGGACGGGCCGGTGCGCCGCCAGTCCGAGCATTTCGCCGAGTACCAGTCGACGCTCGACCGGCTGATCGAGGAAGAGCTCGTCTATCCCGCCTTCATGAGCCGCGGCGAGATCCGGGCCTTCATCACCGACAGCGAAAAGCGCGGGCGCGACTGGCCGCGCGATCCCGACGGCGTGCCGCTCTACCCCGCCGCCGACAAGGCGCTGCCGGTGAAGGAACGCAAGCGGCGGATCGCCGCGAACGCGCCCTTCGCCTGGCGGCTGGATGTCGGCGCCGCCATGGCGCGAGCCGGCAAGGACCTGTCATGGGCCGAATTCGTCGATGAGACGCTCCTTGCGACGCGCCCCGTCGAAGCCCGGCCACAGGACTGGGGCGACGTGATCGTGGCGCGCCGCGACATCCCGACCAGCTACCACCTCGCCGTCGTCATGGACGATGCGCTGCAAGGCGTCAGCCATGTCGTGCGCGGCCAGGATCTGTTTTCCGCCACCGGCGTCCAGCGCCTGCTCCAGGAACTCCTCGGGCTGCCGCGGCCGACCTATTTCCATCATCGCCTCATCCTCGGGCCGGACGGACGAAAGCTGTCCAAGAGCCTCGGCGATACCGGCCTTGCCGCCTTGCGCCATGCCGGCGCATCGCCGGACGACGTCAGGCGCATGGTCGGGCTCTGAGCCTGGCGAGGCCAGGGAAACCGCGTGGCGAATTCGCCGTCGGTTGAATTCCAGTGATGCATGGATCAATCGTTTCGTTTTGCGCGCCGGCTTGAACCGCATTAGAGCAGCGCCACGATCAACTCTCCCTCGTGCGGCGGTCTCCCGAACATGCACAGCATCAAGCGGTTCATCCCCGCCACCTTCGTTGTCCTGTGGGCAACCGGCTTCATCGGCGCGCGCTATGCCATGCCATGGGCCGAGCCGTTCACCTTTCTTGCCGCGCGTTTTGTGCTGGCCGCCATCCTGCTTGCCGTCCTGATGCTCGTGCTGGGTTCGAAAAGAGCCACCCGCACCGAGGCGCTGCACGCCACCGGCGCCGGCATCCTGATGCATGGCGTCTATCTCGGCGCCGTCTTCTGGGCCATTCATCGGGGCATGCCGGCCGGCTTTTCGGCCCTCATCGTCGGCCTGCAGCCGCTGATCACGGCAGTGCTTGCCGGCAAGTTCCTCGGCGAGGCGATCCTGCCGCGCCACTGGGCCGGCCTTGGCATCGGCCTCGTCGGCATCGTCATCGTGCTGTGGCCGAAGCTCGGCGCGCTCGGCGGCGGCGTGACGGCGGCGACGCTGACCGCCTCGCTGGTCTCGGTGCTCGGCATGAGCGCCGGCACCATCTGGCAGAAGCGCTTCGCTTCCGGCGGCGACCTCGTCGCCGCGACCATGTGGCAATATGTCGGCGGCGCCTCTTTGATGATCCTCGCCTCGCTTGCCTTCGAGACGCGCACCGTCGTCATCAACGGCGAATTGATTTTCGCCATGGCCTGGCTGGTGCTGGTGCTGTCGCTCGGCGCCATATTCCTGCTGATGGTGATGATCCGCGACGGCGAGATGTCGAAAGTGGCCTCGCTGTTCTATCTGGTGCCGGCGGTGACGGCCATCATCGCCTGGGCCCTGTTCGACGAGCAGCTCAATGCGCTGCAGATCGTCGGCATGGCGATCACGACATTCGGCGTCGGCCTTGCGACGGCTCGACAGACCAAGCCTCAGCCTGTCAATCAACCGACTCGGGCGCGCGCCTCCAGATAGCGGCTGATCGCGGCATTGAGCTCGCCGCCAAGGATGAATATCGCCGAGAGCATGTAGAGGAAGACCACCGCGATCATGATCGAGGCGAGGCCCGCATAGGTCGTCACATAAGACGAGAAATGATCGAGATAGGTGGCGAAGATGGTCGAACCGATAAGCCATGCCGCCAGCGTGAAGATGATGCCCGGTACGATCGAGACCAAGCGGCGCTTGCCCGCCGGCAGCCAGAAATGCACGGCAAACAATCCGCCGACAATGACCGCCGAGGCGATGACGTACCGCCACAGCGTGATCGTGCCCATATAGGGCTTGATCCCTTCGATATGGGCTTCGGCGAGCCGCGCCAGCAGCGGCGCGAACACCAGGAGCACGCTGATCGCCAGGAAACCGGCCGTCGCGATCAGCACGAAGATGATGCTCTGCACCCGGCGATAGATGATGCCGCGCGTTTCCGAGACGCGATAGGCGCGGTTGAGCGAAGTGCGCAGCGCCTCGATGCCGTTCGAGGCAAAGTAGGCGGCAAGCACCACGCCGTAGGTCAACAGGTCGGTGCGCCTGACGGTCAGCACATTGAGCACCTCGCGCGCGATGGGTTTGGCGATCTGTTCGGGCCAGGTGTCGAAGACCAGATGCACGGCCGTGTCGGAGAACGCCTGCGCGCCGAGGAAGCTCGCCAGCGTCGTGGCAAAGATCAGGAATGGAAACAGCGCCATCAGCGAAGTGATCGCCAGATGGCTGGCCATCGCCCAGCCGTCATCGGTGTTGAAATGGCCGAGCGCGTCGTAGAGCACGCGGCGCAGGGCGACAATATTCCGCAGCAAGAACCCGCGCTCCCTTCGATTGTCTCGACGCCGCGAATATGGGAAGGGATTGTGGCAAATGGCAACCCATGGCGAAACCACGAACAGTCAGGCGCAACAATTGCGCTCGATCATCGTCACCGGCGCCTCTTCGGGCATAGGCGCCCACTGCGCCCGCGCGTTGAAAGCCGAAGGCTGGCGGGTGTTCGCGACGGCGCGCAAGCCGGAGGACATCGCCGGGCTCGAGGCGGACGGCATCGAGGCTTTCTACCTCGACTATAGCGAACCGGACTCCATCGCCAGGCTGGTGACGGCCGTACTCGACCGCACGGGTGGCCGGCTCGATGCCCTGTTCAACAATGGCGCCTACGCGCAAGCCGGCGCCGTCGAAGACCTGCCGGTGGCGGCGCTCAAGCAGCAATTCGAAGCGAATTTCTTTGGCTGGCATGACCTGACCCGCCGTCTGGTGCCGGTGATGCGCCGCCAGGGCCATGGCCGCATCGTCCATTGCTCGTCGATCCTCGGTCTCGCGCCGGTGCGCTTTCGCGGCGCCTATTCGGCATCGAAACACGCGCTCGAAGGTCTGATGCTGTGCCTGCACCAGGAACTCAGGGGTAGCGGCATCCATGTCTCGCTGATCGAACCCGGTCCGGTAACGTCGAAGATCGCCAGCAATGCGCTGCCATGGTTCCTGGAGAACATCGACCACGAGAATTCGGTCCACCGCCTCGACTATCAGGCGCAACTGGCAAGGCTGCGGGCTGGCGGCAGCCAATCGCGGCTGAAACCAGGGCCGGAAGTGGTCCATACGGCGCTACGCCATGCACTTCTGTCGCGGCGCCCGCGCCCGCACTATGTGGTAACAGCGTCGGCCAAGATCGGTGCGATGCTCAAACGCATCCTGCCCGCATCGACGCTCTACCGCTTCCTTGCCAAACGCGCCTGAACCAACCGAACCGGGAATACACCATGGCAACCGTCTTCAACATCCTCGCCATTCTGGTCATGGTCGCCGTGGTGATCGTGCTCGTTCGCGGTCTCATCAACATGATGCGTGGCGGGTCCGGCGTCACCTCGAACAAGCTGATGCAGGCGCGTGTCTTGCTGCAGGCCGTGGCGCTGGCGCTGATCCTGCTGGCGGTGTATTTCACCCGCAAATGAGGATATCGGCAGCTGGGGAGGCGACGTGGTCAAGCTCAACAAGATCTACACCCGCACCGGCGATGATGGCACCACTGGTCTCGGCACCGGCGAACGGCGGCTGAAATCCGATCTGCGGGTGGACGCATATGGCACCGTCGACGAAG
>NZ_JBHUGY010000048.1:0-125194 GCF_042682105.1 Mesorhizobium calcicola | reverse complement strand
CGGCAGCGCGCACGCAGGCGCGCATCGATTTCCGGCGAGCAGATGCTGGTCGGCGTCAATGCGCATCGCCCCGAGACCGACATCGAGGTCGATGTGCTGAAGATCGACAATGCCGAGTCAGGCGCGGCAATTGTCGAAGCTGCAAAGCCTGAAAGGCACACGCGATGTCGGCGCCGTCGAGAGCGCACTCGATGCGTTGACCCGTGCGGCGGAGGGCAATGAAAACCTGCTGGAGTTCGCCATCCGCGCCGCGCGCTCCAATGCCACGGTCGGTGAAATCTCGTACGCATTGGAAAGGGCATTTGGGCGCCATGTCGCTACGGTGCAGACCATTTCAGGCGTCTATCGCCAAGGCGCTCGGCGACAATGCCGTGGTCGACGGGACTGCAGGGCAAGCTTGATGCCTTCGAGAAGAAATCGGCGCCAAGGCCGCGCATCCTCGTTGCCAAGATGGGACAGGACGGCCACGACCGTGGGCAGAAGGTGATCGCCACCGCCTTTGCCGACCTCGGCTTCGACGTCACCGTCGGCGCGATGTTCCAGACACCGGATGAGATCGCCAGGCTGGCGGTCGCGGCACGACGTCCATATCATCGGCGCCTCGTCGCTGGCGGGCGGGACACCTGGACGCTGATCCCGGAATTACGCGACTCGCTGAAAAAGCTCGGTCGCGGCGACATGCTGATCGTGGCCGGCGGCGTCATTCCGCCGCAGGACTACGACGCGGTGGTGCAGGCGGGTGCGGCGGAAATCTTCCCGCCGGGTACGGTCATTCCGGAGGCGGCGGACCGGCTGATGGACCGGCTGCTACAGGCCTGACAGGCCATGTTATAATATCCGTTGCAACGCAAGTCAGCCGCGTCGCGCGTGAGCGGATGAAAAAATACGAGGTTGCCTACCGTGCGCTCGCAAAATGACCGAGCATCATTCGCGGGAATTCGTGGAGCGCTGCACGCCGAGCAGTTGCGTCTGCACGGCAGGCATCCGCGACGAGGGAATGCTTAAGTCGGCTCTCCACTGGCCGCAACAAAGAGAGATTTATGGCGAACCGGATTTGTGCGAACTGGCGGCCGCCTATCTCTTCGGCATAGCCAAGAACCATTCTTTCGTCGACGGCAACAAACGCACCGCCTTTACCGCAGCGGACTTGTTCCTCTACTTCAACGGGTTCAGCATCGAAGCCGAGCAACAGGATATCATTCAGCTGGTCTTGATGGTTGCCGCCGGCGAAATCGATGAAGCCGGAGCTGCAGCTTTCTTCCGAGACCATGTTGTCAAGCTCGAGGACTAGCTGTCGGAGAGCTTGACAATTTGCCATTCGTTGCCGTTGACCACTGCCAAGTCGCCGACCTTCTTGCCGAACAAGGCGATGGCCATCGGCGAGACGTGGGAAATGGTGCCCTTGGCCGGGTCGGCCTCGTCCTCGCCAACGATTTTCCAGTGCACCTTCCTGCCGTCATCGCCCGCAAGCGTGACGCCCATGCCGAAGCGCACAAGGTCGCTGCCCGGTTCCGGCACCGACAATTCGGCGCTTTCGCGTCGGGCGGTCCAATAACGGAGGTCGCGCGAGACCACCGCGATGCGCTCGCGATCCGCCTTTCTCTCGGCTTTGGCCATTATGTCGCGCAGGTCGGCCAGATTCTCCTCGATCATCGCCAGGCCGCGCTCCGTCACCAGATTGCGGTGGTGGCTGATCGGCCGCTCGCCGACGCCGGCAATGGCGTTTTCGCTGTCTTCCTCGCGGGTGAAAGCTCTGCTCATCCACTGAACTTAGGCGCGCTGAGGCTACTCGACAAGCCATTGTCGCCGCGCTGGCGATGAGAGACAGAATGTCTGGCACGATTCCTGCGGTATCGCGGTTGAACGCCAGGATCCTGTGCCGATGTTGAACAGACGAACGCTCTTAACCGGAACCGCCGGCTTTACCGTCATGGGCCTCTCGCTTGGCAGAGCGGCGGCCGCCAGCCTGACCGGCATCGAGAGAGCGTCGATGCGCGGTTCGATCAACGCCACCGAACTTGGCGTCTCACCTGGCATCTTTGATGATCAGAGCAAGGCCTTCGCCAAGCTGCTGCGCGACGCCAACGAGCGCGACATGCCGGTGTTCCTGCCGCCCGGCACCTATGTGGTGTCCAACCTCGCGCTGCCCGGCCGTGTGCGTCTTTCCGGCGTGCCGGGCGCAACGCGGATCGTCTATGGCGGCGATGGCCACCTGTTCAAGGCCGAACAGGCCGACCATATCGAACTCAGCGGGCTGGTCTTCGACGGCACAAACCGCTCGATGGGCGACTACGCGCAGGGGCTGCTCGATCTGCGCCGGGTCGCGCACCTCGTCGTCGACAATTGCCAGATAACCGGCAGCGGCAAGAACGGACTGGCGCTAGAACACGCGGCGGGCCGGGTCGAGCGCTCGGACATATCGGGGGCCGCCGATGCCGGCATCTATTCGGTCGAGGCCGGCGGGCTGGCAATTACAGGCAACACCATCTCCGACTGCGCCAATGGCGGCATTCTGGTGCACCGCTGGCAGGCGGCGGAAGACGGCACCATGATCACCGGCAACCGCGTCGAACGCATCCAGGCGCGCAGTGGCGGAACCGGGCAGAACGGCAACGGCATCAATGCTTTCCGGGCCGGCAATGTCGTGATCTCCGGCAACATCGTCTCGGACTGCGCCTTTTCGGCAATCCGCGCCAACAGCGCCAGCAATCTGCAGATTTCCGGCAACACCTGCTCGCGCTCGGGCGAGACCGCGGTCTATTCCGAATTCTCCTTCGAAGGCGCCATCATCAGCAACAACATTGTCGACGGCGCTGCCAACGGCATCTCGATCGTCAACTTCAACGAAGGCGGCCGCATGGGTGTGTGCTCGGGCAACATCGTGCGCAATCTGTCGACCAGCGGCCCCTACCCCGCCGACCCGCCCGGCTTTGGCGTCGGCATCGGCGTCGAGGCCGACACCACCGTTTCCAACAATGTCATCGAGAACGCACCGCTCTATGGCATGCAGATCGGCTGGGGGCCGTACCTGCGCAATGTCGTCGCCACGGGAAACATCATCCGCAAGGCTGGAACCGGCATCGTCGTCAGCGTGGTCGAGGGCGCCGGCACGGCCGTCATCTCGGACAATGTCATCGATGGCGCGCTGAACGGCGCCGTTGTCGGCCAGCGCTGGGCCGAACCGGCGACAGGCGACCTGACATTATCGGACAAGAGCGGCTATGCCCATCTGACCGTCGAGCGCAATCACGTCAGCTGAGTGCCAACGTCGGCCTGAGCGCCCCGACCTTGGCGCCAATCCGGCTTTCAATAGGCGTGTTCGCCAATTCAACCAGCTTTGCCGCCAAGGCCTCGTCAGCCCGCAGCAGGCTGGCCAGCACGGCGGCAGCCATGGCTTCGCCAGCGCGGCCGGCGCCATCATCACATTTGATGGCGATGCCGAGGCCAAGTTCAGGTATCGCGCTACAGTGGACACCTTCGGCACCGCCTTTCGCAAAAATCCGCCCGGGTGCGGCCTCCATCAAGGCGACGTCGGCACGGTCGGTGCCGGCGACAAAGAACGGTTCTGCCATGCAGGCCGCCAGCAGGCGCCTCGCGGCCTTGGCCCGCTCGGGGCCAAAACCATTCGTCGTGGCCATGCGGGCAAAGCCAAGCGCAAAACTCCTGAGCGGCACCGCGTAGGTCGGGATCGAGCAGCCATCGATTGCTCGCTCGTCCACGCCATGAACAGCCCCCGTGACCGCCTGCATGGCGTCGCGCACCATCTCCTGCAAACCGTGTCCGGCCTTGACATAGCCGCGATGCGCAATGCCGGCGTGGACGCAGGTGCAGAGGAAGCTGGAATGCTTGCCGGAGCAATTGTTGTGCAGCGCGTTCGGCGAACCGCCGGCGCGAGCGAGCGCAATCTCAGCGTCATGATTGGACGGCCAATGCGCGCCGCATTCGAGCGCTGAGCCGTCCAGCCCGGCCCTGGCCAGCATGGAACGCGCCAGGTCGACATGCGCCGGCTCGCCCGAATGGGAGGCACAGGCAAGCGCCAGTTCGCGGTCACCAAAACCATACGCATCGGCAGCACCCGTTTCGACCAGCGGCAATGCCTGGATCGCCTTGACCGCGGAGCGCGGAAACACCGGCTTCGAGGTGTCGCCGATCTCGAGGACCGGCTTGCCGTCGGCGTCGAACACCGCGACCGCACCCCGGTGCGCGCTCTCGACGATCGCGCCGCGCAGGACTTCGATCAGAACCGGATTTGTCATGTCACCTCCCGCTAGCACATGACCTCGAAGATCAGAATCGATCTTCGAAAAGGACCATGCGCAAAATCAAAGTGTTACAGCGTCCTTTGCGCGCCTCAAAAAGGCGCGCGGCGCTGTAATGCGGGCGGTTTATCTGATCCGGTCGAGAATGGAAACGTAGTTGGCGACCGCTGCGCCACCCATGTTGAAGATGCCGCCGAGTTTCGCGCCCGGCACCTGGATGCCGCCGGCCTCGCCGACCAGCTGCATGGCGGTCAAAACATGCATCGAGACACCGGTGGCGCCGATCGGGTGGCCCTTGGCCTTCAGCCCGCCGGACGGATTGACCGGCAGCCGGCCATCCCTGGCGGTCTCGCCGCTCGTGGCGAGCTTTGCCCCCTCGCCCGGCCTGGCCAGGCCCATCGCTTCATATTCGATCAGTTCGGCGATGGTGAAGCAGTCATGCGTTTCGACGAAGGACAGATCGTCGAGCGTCACGCCGGCGTTCTTCAGCGCCCGGGTCCAGGCCTGTTCGCAGCCTTCGAAGGCCAGGATGTCGCGCTTCGACATCGGCAGGAAATCCTGCACATGCTCGTTGGCGCGGAAGGCAACGGCGCGGCGCATCTTCAGTGCCGTCGCTGTGTCGGCAAGGATAAGGGCGGCGGCGCCGTCGGAGACCAGCGAGCAGTCGGTGCGCTTCAGGGGACCGGCAACGAAGGGGTTCTTTTCGCTCTCCTGGCGGCAGAACTCATAGCCGAAATCCTTGCGCATCTGCGCATAGGGATTGTCGACGCCGTTCTTGTGGTTCTTGGCGGCGATCATCGCCAGCGCGTCGGACTGGTCTCCGTAGCGCTGGAAATAGGCCTGCGCGATCTTGCCGAAGACGCCGGCGAAACCCGCCGGTGTGTCGCCATCCTCGGGCAGATAGGAAGCCTTGAGCAGGTTCTTGCCGATCTCGGGACCGGGCGTCGTCGTCATCTGCTCGGCGCCGACCACCAGCACGATGCGGGCGGCATTGGCATCGATGGCGCGGATGCCTTGTCTGACCGCCGCCGACCCCGTGGCGCAAGCGTTCTCGACGCGCGTCGCCGGCTTGAAGCGCAGCCGGTCGTCGGCCTGAAGCACCAGGCTTGCGGTGAAATCCTGCGCCGAAAAGCCGGCGTTGAAGTGGCCGAGCACGATCTCGTCGACCTCGTCCGGACCGATGCCGGCATGGTCGAGTGCGTCCGTCGCCACCTTGACGATCAGGTTTTCGAGCGTCTCGCCCTCGAGCTTGCCGAAGCGCGAATGCGCCCAGCCAACGATGCATGCGGTCATGGCGGTCTCCATCCTTGGCGCCAGCCTATCATGTGGGCTCGTGGCGCACTTCGCCTTTATTGTTCAAATATAAACAATCATGCCCGAACCGGGAAGAGCCGGAAGCAGACAATCGTTTGGTACAGGCGGAGCCAGCTTCGATTTTTTTGTTGATTGACCCGTCAATAAAAAATAATCCTGTCTCAAAGGACCTAGCGAGATGCCGAAAGTCGGAATGGAACCCCTGCGCCGCAAGGCGCTCATCGACGCGACGATCTCGGCGATCGGCGAACGCGGCTCGCTCGACGTGACCATGTCCGAGATCGCTGGCCGCGCTGGCGTGTCCTCGGCCCTTGCCCACCATTATTTCGGCGCCAAGGACGAGCTGCTGCTAGCGACGATGCGGCATATTCTGGCCGAACTCACCATCGATATGCGGCGCGCCCTTCAATCCGCCGGCACCGCGCGCGGACGCGTTTCGGCGGTGGTTGCCGTCAACTTCTCCGACATCCAGTTCCAGCCGGAGACCATCGCCGCGTGGCTCGCCTTTTATGTCGAGGCGCAGAAATCGTCGCCCTTGCGCCGGCTGCTCAGGGTCTATGCACGGCGGCTGCATTCGAACCTGATGAGCGGGCTGACCGGCATCCTGCCCAGGGCCGAAGCCGACCGCGTCGCCGAAGCGACAGCGGCGATGATCGACGGGCTCTACATCAGGCGGGCACTGAAGGACGGCATGCCCGACGCCGCGACCGCGATCGCGCTGGTCGAAGACTATCTCGAAACCAAACTCGGCGAGCGGCGCAAACAGTGACAACCAAGCGACCCAATTTCCTCATCGTCATGGTCGATCAGCTCAACGGCACGCTGTTCCCCGATGGGCCGGCGGACTTCCTGCATGTGCCGCATCTGAAAGCGCTGGCCGCCCGCTCGGCGCGCTTTGCCAACAACTACACCGCATCGCCACTTTGCGCGCCGGGCCGGGCCTCGTTCATGAGCGGGCAGTTGCCGTCCCGCACCGGGGTCTATGACAACGCCGCCGAATTCGTCTCGTCGATCCCGACCTTCGCCCATCACCTGCGCGCCGCCGGCTACTACACCTGCCTGTCGGGCAAGATGCATTTCGTCGGGCCGGACCAGTTGCACGGTTTCGAGGAACGGCTGACCACCGATATCTATCCGGCCGATTTCGGCTGGACACCGGACTACCGCAAGCCCGGCGAGCGCATCGACTGGTGGTATCACAATCTGGGCTCGGTGACCGGCGCCGGCGTCGCCGAGACCACCAACCAGATGGAGTATGACGACGAGGTCGTGTTCCTGGCCACGCAGAAGCTCTATCAGCTTTCGCGCGAACAGGACGATGCGAACCATCGGCCCTGGTGCCTTACCGTCTCCCTGTCGCACCCGCACGATCCCTATGTCGCGCGCAAGCAGTATTGGGATCTCTATGAGCATTGCCAGGCGCTGGATCCTGAAACCGGGTTTATCGCGCATGACGAGCAGGACACGCATTCTCAGCGGCTGTACCATGCCAGCGACTATCCCGCTTTCGAGATCACCGCCGAGCAGGTGCGTCGTTCCCGGCGTGGCTATTTCGCCAACATCTCCTATGTCGACGACAAGCTCGGGGAGGTTCTGGACGTTCTGCGGCGAACGCGCATGCTCGACGACACCGTCATCCTGTTCTGCTCGGACCACGGCGACATGCTCGGCGAGCGTGGCCTGTGGTTCAAGATGAGCTTCTTCGAGGGTTCGGCGCGGGTGCCGCTGATGATCGCCGGCAACGGCATTCGCGCCGGGCTGATCGAGGCGCCGGTCTCAAATCTCGACGTGGCGCCGACGCTTTGCGACCTCGCCGGCATCGACATCGGGGCGATCGCGCCGTGGACCGACGGCCAGTCGCTGCTGCCGCTCACCATGGGCAGTGAGCGCACCGCGCCTGTGTTGATGGAATATGCCGCCGAAGGTTCCTCCGCGCCCTTAGTGGCGGTCCGCGACGGCAGATACAAGTTCGTCCATTGCGAGATCGACCCGCCGCAACTGTTCGATCTCGAAGCCGACCCACTCGAGCGAGACAATTTGGCCAACGACCCCGCCAATGCGGGCTTGGTGGCAACGTTCATGAGCAAGGTCAGGGCGCGCTGGGACATGGCCGGCTTCGACGCCGCCGTGCGCGAAAGCCAGGCTCGCCGCTGGGTCGTCTATCCGGCGCTGCGCAACGGCGCCTATTACCCCTGGGATTTCCAGCCCCTGCAGAAGGCGTCCGAGCGCTACATGCGCAACCACATGAACCTCGACAATCTCGAGGAGAGCAAACGGTATCCACGAGGCGAATGATGCCAGACCTTCTCGTCCCCTCCCTCGACCATCTCAAACAGGCCTATGCCGTCACCTCGCGGGCGACGCAGGTCACACCGCTGCTGGAATCGGCGGCACTCGCGCGTGAGACCGGTGCGGCTCGCGTGTTCATCAAGCCGGAATCGCTGCAATGGGCCGGGTCGTTCAAGGTGCGCGGCGCCTATTGGCGGCTGAAGCAGCTTTCGGCCGATGAGGCCAAAAAGGGCGTCGTCGCCTATTCCTCCGGCAATTTCGCGCAAGGGCTGGCGGCGGCCGGCCAGGCGCTTGGCATTCCCGTCGCCATCGTCATGCCGATCGATGCACCGGCCGCCAAGCGCGACGCCACGGCAGGCTATGGCGCCCGCGTCGTGCTGACCGACCATGGTGAGCGTGCGCGGGAGGAAGTCGCCGCCGCCAAGGCGCGCGAGATCGCCGACACCGAGGGGTTGGCACTGCTGCATCCGTTCGACGATCCGGAGATCGTCGCCGGCCAGGCGGGCGCCGGCCTCGAAGCGCTCGACCAGCTTGCCGCCAAGGACGCCAGCGCCGACCTTTTGTTCTGCTCGGTCGGTGGCGGTGGATTGATCGGCGGCGTTTCGCTCGCTTTCCACTATCTGTCGCCCGAGACCCAGATCATCGGCGTCGAGCCGGAAGGTTTCAACGGCATGGGCTCGTCGCTCGCGCATGGCAGCATCGAGACGATGCCGATCGGGCCGAAGTCGATCTGCGACGGGTTGATGTCGCGACGGCCCGGCGACGCGCCGTTCGCGGCGGTCAAGATATCAGGCGTTCGCGGCATCACCGTCGACGATCAATCGGTGCGGCGCGCCATGCGGATCGCCTTCGAGCGCATGAAGCTGGTGCTCGAACCGTCGGGCGCCGCCTCGCTGGCGGCGCTGCTCGGCGGCAAGGTGGATGTAAAGGGCAAGACCGTGCTCGTGATGGCAACTGGCGGCAACGTTTCGCTCGCCGATTTCATCGCGCATATGAACGATGGGCTGAAATGAACCATGCTTGAAGCGGATTTCGTCATCATCGGCTCCGGCTCGGCCGGCTCGGCCATGGCCTATCGGCTGTCCGAGGACGGCAAGCATTCGGTCATCGTCATCGAATTCGGCGGCACCGATATCGGGCCGCTGATCCAAATGCCGTCGGCGCTTTCGATCCCACTCAACATGAGCCTCTACGACTGGGGCTTTGCCAGCGAACCGGAGCCGCATCTGGGCGGCCGCGTGCTGGCGACGCCGCGCGGCAAGGTGATCGGCGGCTCGTCCTCGATCAACGGCATGGTCTATGTGCGCGGCCATGCCCGCGACTTCGATCACTGGGCCGAAGAAGGTGCGACCGGCTGGGGCTTTGCCGACGTGCTCCCCTACTTCAAGCGCATGGAGGACAATGACGGCGGCGAGGATGGCTGGCGCGGCCATGGGGGGCCATTGCATGTGCAGCGCGGCTCGCGACGCAATCCGCTTTACGGCGCCTTTGTCGAGGCCGGCCGCCAGGCCGGGTTCGAACTGACCGACGACTACAACGGCTCCAAGCAGGAAGGCTTCGGGGCGATGGAGCAGACCATTCGCGGCGGCCGCCGCTGGTCGGCGGCAAGCGCCTATCTGAAGCCGGCGCTCAAGCGAAAAAATGTTAGCCTGCTCAAGGGTTTCGCCCGGCGGGTGATCATCGAGAATCAACGCGCCATAGGCGTCGAGATCGAAGCTCACAAACAGATTCAGGTCGTTAAGGCGCGACGTGAGGTGATCGTCGCCGCATCGTCGATCAATTCGCCCAAGATCCTGATGCTGTCGGGCATCGGTCCGGCCGAGCATCTCAGGGAAAACGGCATTGCCGTGGTGGCCGACAGGCCCGGCGTCGGCCGTAACCTGCAGGACCATATGGAACTCTATATCCAGCAGGAAGCGACGCAGCCGATCACGCTGAACTCGGTGCTCAACCCGTTCTCGAAGGCGCTGATCGGAGCGCAGTGGCTGTTCTTCAAGACGGGGCTTGGCGCCACCAACCATTTCGAGGCGGCCGCCTTCGTGCGCTCGCGCGCCGGCGTCGACTATCCTGATATCCAGTACCACTTCATCCCGGCGGCGGTCCGCTACGACGGCAAGGCGGCAGCGAAGTCGCACGGCTTCCAGGCACATGTCGGGCCGATGCGCTCGAAGTCGCGCGGCTCGGTGACACTGCGCTCGCCAGACCCGAAATCGAAACCGGTGATCCGCTTCAATTACATGTCGCATCCGGACGACTGGACGGAGTTTCGCCACTGCATCCGGCTGACCCGCGAGATCTTCGGCCAGCAGGCATTCGACGGCTATCGCGGCAAGGAAATCTCGCCGGGTTCGCACGTGCAGTCGGACGACGATCTCGATGTCTTCATCCGGGACCACGCCGAAAGCGCCTACCATCCTTGCGGCACGTGCAAGATGGGCCGCGCCGACGACATGATGAGCGTCGTAGATCCGGAATGCCGGGTCATCGGTGTCGACGGCTTGCGGGTCGCCGATTCCTCGATCTTCCCGCGTGTCACCAACGGCAATCTCAACGCACCGTCGATCATGACCGGCGAGAAGGCTTCCGACCACATTCTCGGCCGCACGCCGCTGGCGCCGTCCAACCAGGAACCATGGATCAATCCGCGCTGGCAGGCATCCGACAGATAGAGCATGATCCGGCGGACGTTGCGCCCAAGCGAAGACGATTTGGAGACCTCCCATGCGCGCCCAGCCCACGGCATCGCACTATGTCAACGGACGCTACATCGACGATGAGCAAGGCGCGCCGCTGCCGGTCATCTACCCGGCAACAGGCGAGACCATCGCCATGCTGCGCTCGGCGACGCCGAACGTTCTGGAACTCGCCATCGAGGCCGCACGGGCCGCGCAGCCTGCCTGGGCCCGGCTGAAGCCGGTCGAGCGCGGACGCATCCTGCGCCGTGCCGCCGACATCTTGCGCGCCCGCAACGCCGATCTCGCTCGCATCGAGACGCTCGACACCGGCAAGGCGATCCAGGAAACGCTGGTCGCGGATGCACCGTCGGCCGCGGACTGCCTGGAATATTTCGGCGGCGCGGTCGCCGCCTACAATGGCGAGGCTGTCGATCTCGGCGGACCCTTCGCCTACACACGGCGCGAGGCGCTCGGCGTCTGTGTCGGCATCGGCGCCTGGAATTATCCGATCCAGATCGCCGGCTGGAAATCCGCACCCGCACTCGCCATGGGCAACGCCATGGTGTTCAAGCCGTCGGAAAACACGCCGCTTTCAGCGCTGGCGCTGGCCGAGATCTACAGCGAGGCCGGCCTGCCTGACGGGCTGTTCAACGTGGTGCAGGGCTATGGCGATGTCGGCGCCGGCCTCGTCGGCCACGACGTCGTCGCCAAGGTCTCGGTGACCGGCTCGGTGCCGACCGGCCGCAAGGTGCTGTCGCTGGCCGGCTCCAAGATGAAGCACGCGACGATGGAGCTCGGCGGCAAGTCGCCGCTGATCGTCTTCGACGATGCCGATCTCGAAAATGCCATTGGCGGCGCCATGCTCGGCAATTTCTATTCGACCGGCCAGATCTGCTCCAACGGCACGCGCGTCTTCGTCCAGAGCGGCATCCACGACCGCTTCGTCGAGCGCCTTGTCGAGCGGACGAAGAAGATCCGCATCGGCGACCCGCTCGACCCCGAGACCCAGATGGGTCCGCTGGTCTCCAAGGCGCAGCATGAGAAGGTGGTCGGCTATATTGCGGTCGGCAAGCAGGATGGTGCTGTTCTGGCCTGCGGCGGCAATGTGCCGTCGCTGCAGGGTTTTGACGGCGGCTTCTTCGTCGAGCCGACGGTGTTTACAGGCGTTACCGACACGATGCGCATTGCCCGCGAAGAAATCTTCGGACCTGTCATGAGCGTGCTGAAATTCGACGGCGAGGACGAGGTGATCGACCGCGCCAACGACACCGAGTTCGGCCTTGCCGCCGGCGTCTTCACGCGCGACCTGCCGCGCGCCCACCGTGTCATCGCCGAGCTGCAGGCCGGCACCTGCTGGATCAATGCCTACAATCTGACACCGGTGGAAATCCCCTTCGGCGGCTTCAAGCAATCGGGCATCGGGCGGGAGAATTCGCTGGCGGCGCTGGCGCTCTATTCGCAGCTCAAGTCGATCTATGTCGAGACCGGGGATGTGGCGGCGCCTTACTGAATTGGCGAACCGTCTCCAAAAACGTTGGCGGGACAGCGCCCCCCTCAGCCTACCTTCTCCGCCGTCCCATCCAGATACTGCGTCAGTGCGCAGACCAGATGATAAAAAATGCTGGCCGGCACGTCGGTCGCCAGCGAGCGGCCGCGCTCGTCGATGCGGTCGATCCACAGGCCGAGCGGCGCCGGGTCGATGTGCCAGCGGAACAGCCGGCCGACGCGTGCCTCGATCTCCGGCTTGAGATCCGGCCCGCCCGAACCATCCAGTGCAATCGCCGCCTTGAGCGCCTCGGCCTGTGGCCAGCTGCGGGAGACGCGGTCGAGCGGCAGGCCCTGCCGCGAGACGGCGCCATAGGCAAGACCGGTGGCACGGTTGAGGCCGTTGGCGATAGCGGAGGCATAGAGTTTCCTGGCAAAGCCGCTCAGCTCGGCCTGGCCGCTGCGCCGCGCGAAATCGACCAGCAGCGAGGCCCATTCGAAGTGATGGCCGGGCTCGGTCCAGGACCCTTTCTCGCCAGCCGACGGTTTCCATTCGGCATCGAAATACTCGCCAAGCGTCCAGCTGTCCGGGTCGAAGAAATGGCTGCGGAACAGGTCGATGATGCGTGCCGCGCGGCGCAGATGGGCACGCTCGCCGGTCGCCTGATACCAGGCGAGGAAGGCCTCGAGCAGATGCATGTGCGGGTTCGAGCGCCGCTCACCCTCCCCGTCCGACGTCTCGAGGAAGCCGGTCATGCGGCTGTCCTCGAGATGCGCGTCCAGAAAGGCCAGGGTTTCCTCGCCGAGCCGCAACGCATCGGGATTGCCCGACATATGCGCATGCGCCAGCGCCAAGAGCACGCAGGAATGATCGTAGGCATCCTCGGTGGCATCGGCGACGCTGCCATCGACATTCAGCGTGCGCACCCAGCCGCCTTTGTCGGTGCGGCCCTTCCCGGCCATGAAGTCGATGCCGTGGCTGATCAGCCGGTCAGCCGGACCGTCCCAGCCGCGCGCCTTGGCAACGGCGAAGGCATAGACCTGCCTTGCCATGGTGCGCATGCGCTTGGGCTTCATCAGCGGCGCGGCGTCAAGGCCGAGCGCTTCGTGGAACCCGCCATGGCGCTCGTCGACTCCTGATGTCGACCACAGCGGCAAGGTCTCCTGAAACAGCCAGTGATGCACGCGCCGCCGCCAGGCGCCGCTTTCGATGACGCGGTCATGCGCCGGTGTGAACCGGGTTTCCAGCCGGCCCGACTTCTCGAGCTGTTCGACGATCTTCTTGACGTGCTGGCTGTGGCTGACCGGGGCGACGAAGGTGGCGTCGGCGGTGGAAACGATGGCGACGTCCTTCATGCCGATCGCGGACAAAAGGCGGCCGTCGCTGCGGATGTAGGAGTTCTCGCAGTCGATGGCGACGACATCGCCGATGACGATGTTACCCTGGCCGTCGGCTGGGCCGACATCGAGCAGCGACTGCCAGGAGCCGAGATCGTTCCAACGGAAGCCGGCCGGCACCATGGCGATGTCTCTTGCCCGCTCCATGACGGCGTAGTCGATCGAGTTCGACGGAATGGCGGCGTAGAGTTCCAGCGGCATATAGAGGCCCGACAGATCCGATGTCGCCGCCCTGTAGGCCGCTTCGGTGGCCTGCCAGATATCAGGCTGGAACACTGCGAAGGCATCGCGCATGGCGCCGGCGCGAAACAGGAAAATACCGGTGTTCCAGTAGAAATTTCCGGCCTGGAGATAGTTCTGCGCAGTCGCAAGGTCCGGCTTTTCGACGAAACGCGACACGTCGAAGGTGCCGCCGCTTTCGGCTGCGACCTCGATATAGCCGTAGCCGGTCTCGGGCTGCGTTGGCTTGATGCCGAACACCACCAGCCGGCCGGCGCTTGCCGCCTCGGTGCCGGCTTCGACACTCTGCCAGAATTGGCGCGGGGTTGATATCTCATGGTCGGACGGCACCACCAGCACCAGGCTGTCGCCGAACTCGGACAGCGTGCGCAACGTCGCCAGTGCCACGGCGGCGGCGGTGTTGCGACCGGTCGGCTCGAACAGCGGCCCGCCGCCGGCGAGATCGAGGCCGGCGAGATCGGCATGGACGCGTTCGGCATGGCGCTCCGAGGCGATCAGGAAGATCGGCGTGTCGCCTTCCGGCCTCGCCGTCAACCGACGCAAGGTCTTGGCCAGCATCGAGCCGTCGCCCGACAGATCGTGGAACTGCTTGGGATTGTCCTCGCGCGACAGCGGCCACAGCCGTGAGCCGACGCCGCCGCTCATGACAAAACTGACGATCCGCTCGGTCATTCGGGTCTCGCGCTCAGAAGGTAATTGGTGGCCGGTTGCTACCACACAAGCCTTAAGCGGTGTTTATCCCATTGGGAATGCGCTCTGATGCAAGTTCGATGAATGCCCTGACCAGCGGCGAAAGGTGGCGGCTACTCGGATAGAGGGCATGCAGGCCGCCGGCCGGTGTCGTGTAATCCCTGAGAATGTGCTGCAGCCGTCCGTCATCGATCAGCCCTTCGGCAATCGGCTGCGGCAATTGGGCGATGCCGAAGCCGGCGAGCGCGGCCGCGACGACCGCCTGCATTTCATTGGCGGCGAAGCGCCCGGCCACAATCACCGTTTCCTGGCCGTGCGGCCCGTCCAGCACCCAGTGAGCGCCTGAGGCCGACGGGCCTGCGATGACGCATCGGTGGTGCGTGAGGTCCGCCGGACTTTCCGGCATGCCGTGCCGTGCGAGATAGTCCGGGCTGGCGCAGAGCAGCCTATGCGCGGAACCGAGCTTGCGGGCGATCAGCGTCGAATCCCGAAGGATCCCGGTGCGGAAAGCGAGGTCTATGCCGTCCTCGACCAGATTGAGCCTGTCGTCGGTGAGGCGCAGCTCGACATTGGTCTTCGGATACATTGCGAGAAAGTCAACCACCGTGCGGATGAGAAAATGACCGCCAAAGCCGACCGGGGCCGAAATGCGAATCGTGCCCGATGGTTCCGCCCTCGCCTCGGCAAGGCGCAGATTTGCCTCCTCGATGGTCCGCAGCCCCTGGCTGCTCTGCTCATAGTAGAGACGCCCGGCATCCGTCAGGTTGAGGCTGCGTGTCGTGCGCTGCAGCAGGCGGACGCCGACTTCGCGTTCGAGCGCGGCGATGCGGCGGCTGACCGTCGTCTTGGGCATGGCGAGCAGGCGCGCGGCAGCGGTGAAGCTGCCGGCTTCGACGACCCGAGCAAACACGACGATATCGTTGAAGTCGATCATTGTATCCAAAATTGGAACTAAGTTTTCCAATTATAGCCAATTATGCATCAATGCGACAGGTCCTAATTTTGCTCCAGGAGAAACAAGAAGGAGCAGACATCATGACCAGCAAACGAAGCATTCTGGTGACCGGCGCTACCGGCCAGCAAGGCGGCGCGGTTGCGCGCGCCCTGTTGTCGAGGGGACACCGCGTCAAGGCACTGACGCGCAGGCCCGACAGCGAGGCAGCGCGGCAACTGGCGTCGGCGGGCGCCGATGTCGTCGCCGGCGATCTCGCTGACGCGGCCTCCGTTATGAAGGCCGCCAAAGACGTCGACACCATGTTCTTGATGGGCAACAGCTATGAGGCTGGCATGCAGGAGGAGACCCTCCAGGGGATCATCGCCGCCGATGCGGCCAAGGCTGCGGGCGTCGGACATCTGATCTATTCATCCGTTGCCGACGCCGACAAGGAGACCGGCATCCCGCATTTCGACAGCAAATATCTCGTCGAGAAACATGTCGTCGGGCTTGGCATCCCCTACACGATCAGCGCGCCGGCCGCGTTCATGGAGAATATCGTGGCGCCATGGTCGATCGGCGCGCTCAGCCAGGGCACTTATGCCTTCGCGATGCCTCCCAAACGCGTCCTCCAACTGGTCTCCCTGGCGGACATCGGCGGCTTCGTTGCCGCTTTGGCCGAACGGCGAGAACAGGTGTTCGGCAAGCGCTTCGATTTCGCCGGGGACGAATTGTCGGGCGAAGAGCAGGCGAAAATCCTGTTCGAGGCCATTGGTCGCCCGATCCGCTATCAGGAAATACCGATTGCCGTGGCGCGCCAGCAAAGCGAGGATGCGGCGCTGATGTTCGAATGGTTCGACCGCGTCGGCTACGACGTCGATATCGCGGCCTTGCGCAGGGATTTCCCCGAGGTCCGCTGGCACGATTTCGCCGACTGGGCGCGAGCGTTCGACTGGAGCGCTCTGGAGCGGACAGCTTCAGCCGGCTGAGTAACCGTCGCCGACAGTCTGCGATGCGACGAGGTCGTGAAGGCTAGAAGGTCTGGTTGTAGGCGCCGACTTCCCGACTGCGGCGCAGCACGGCGTCGACGGCCTCGAACATCTGCCGGCGACGATCCGACGAGACCGGGCTTTCGACGACCACGACAAGCTCCGGCTTGTTCGACGACGCCCGCACCAGTCCCCAGGTGCCGTCCTCGGCGACGACGCGCACGCCGTTGACGGTGATCAGATCAGCGATCTTCTGGCCGGCGAAGCTGGCGCCACTCTGCTTCATCGCCTGAAAATCGGCAACCACCCGCTCGACCACGCCATACTTCACATCGTCCGCGCAATGCGGCGACATGGTCGGCGTGCCGAAGGTCAGCGGCAACGCCCGGTAGAGGTCGGCCATCGAACTGCCGGGGCTGCGATCCAGCATCTGGCAAATGGCGATTGCCGTGACCAGCCCATCGTCGTAGCCGCGTCCGATCGGCGGGTTGAAGAAGAAATGGCCGGATTTTTCGAAACCGGCGACGGCGCCGAGTTCGGCGACGCGGCGCTTGATGTAGGAGTGGCCGGTCTTCCAGTAGTCGGTGACGGCGCCATTGGCGCGCAGCACCGCGTCGGTGTTGAACAGGCCGGTCGACTTGACGTCGACGACGAAGGTCGCGCCCGGGTGGAGCAGCGAAATATCGCGCGCGAGCATCACACCGACCTTGTCGGCGAAGATCTCGTTGCCTTCATTGTCGACGACACCGCAACGGTCGCCGTCGCCGTCGAAGCCCAGGCCGACATCGGCGCCGGTCTCCAGCACCTTGTCCCTGATGGCGTGCAGCATCCGCATGTCCTCGGGATTGGGATTGTAGCGCGGGAAGGTGTGGTCGAGCTCGACATCGAGCGGGATCACCTCGCAGCCGATGCGCAGCAAGGCTTCCGGGGCAAAGGCGCCGGCGGTGCCGTTGCCGCAGGCGGCGACCACTTTCAGCTTTCGCGTGATGCGCTTGTCGCGGGTCAGATCGTCGAGATAGGTGGCGCGAAAATCGCGGACGAAATCATAGGAGCCGCCGCCGGCAAGATCGAAGTCGCCGGCCTGCACGATCGCCTTCAACGCACCCATCTCCTCCGGGCCAAAAGTCAGCGGCCGCGCCGCGCCCATCTTGACGCCGGTCCAGCCATTCTCGTTGTGCGAGGCGGTGACCATGGCAACGGACGGCGTATCGAGTGCGAACTGGGCGAAATAGGCCATCGGCGACAGCGCCAGGCCAATATCCCGGACCCGTGCGCCGGTGGCCATCAGGCCGGTGACAAGCGCCAGTTTGATCGACAGCGAATAGGAACGGAAATCGTGCCCGGTGGCGATATCGGGTCCGGCGCCGAGGCGGCGAATCAGCGTGCCGAGCCCCATGCCGAGCGCCTGGACGCCGATCAGGTTGAGTTCGGGCGGTTGCGTCGAGCCCGGATGGCCGAACCACCAGCGCGCATCATATTCTCGAAAGCCGGACGCTTTGATCAGCGCCTCGGTTTCGAATTCGAAGCTGTTGGGGCGGGCTTCGCCAACGATTTTTGGGCCAAGGATTTTTGGGGACAAGACAGCAGAGCTCCAGGCGGCAGAAATACGATCCGTCGAGGCAGCGGCTTAGCACACAAGGCTTTAAGCCACGTTTATCCCGGGTGGAAATCCGGGCTTTCCGGGAATGCCCGACGAAAGAGGACGAAATGCGACAGAAGTGCTGCCATTGCCGCTTGCAGGAACGAAGTGCGGCGGCTATAAGCCCGCGGTCTGGTCACGGAGTGTAGCGCAGCCTGGTAGCGCACCTCGTTCGGGACGAGGGGGTCGCAGGTTCAAATCCTGCCACTCCGACCAGAAAAAACAATGTGTTAGCGCATCCCGACTTTGGCGCCCCCACAGCCATTCACGACCTTTCTCATTGGGCGAACGGCAATGATGGTTCAGGCCAGCGCAGTCATGTGACTCCAGCGAAGTTCGCAGTCGCGAGATGTCACGCTGACGCTGGATCACCAATAGGTGACAAGCTCGCGAAGGTACGCAGGACTCATACCGTCGCGCCACCCGTAGTGATCCGCTGTACTTCGGGCCTTCCGCTTGCGGTGCTGCCATGCTTAATTCGAGTAAATTCACACCAAATTATAGAGTTGCCCCGTGATACCAATCTACATTGGGTATGATCCACGCGAATCCCGAGTTCTAGACGTAGCGCGATGGAGCGCCTACCGACGGACAAGCACGCCGTTGCAGATACAGCCACTCGTGCTCAAAGACCTTGAAACCCAAGGAATCATGAAGCGACCGATGGTGGTACGTGATGGTAAGCTCTGGTGCCCGATTTCCGAGGCACCGATGTCGACCGAGTTTGCCATATCGCGCTTTGCCGTTCCGTTTATGAGGCAAGGCGGCTGGGCCATGTTCTGCGATTGTGACGTCCTGTTTCTGAAGGATCCAGTCACGCTGCTCGATCTGGTCGATCCTTCCTACGCGATTATGGCGGTTAAGCACCAGCAACGCGAATCCGAAGCGGTCAAGATGGACGGGCAAACGCAGACGTTCTATCGCCGCAAAAACTGGTCGTCGGTCGTTTTGTGGAATCTGGATCATCCCGCCAACAAACGGCTTACCACCGAGATGCTCAACACGTGGCCCGGACGTGATCTTCACGCCTTCAAATGGCTTGAGGACCATGAGATCGGAGAGTTGCCTCTGGCATGGAACTACCTCGTCGGGGCTTCGGCTTCCGAACTCAAGCCCGCCGATGTCTCGCTGGCGCACTACACGCTCGGTGGTCCCTGGTTTGCGGGCTGGTCCGGCGTCACGCAATGGGACGAATTGTGGCGCCGAGAAGAAAGCATTCTGCGCGCCTTTGAAGACGCGGTTCAGATTCCCACATGAAGACTACGCTTTCGCATTTCTTGCCAACCTTCTCAAAGCCAATTCTTCGCTTGCCTAGGGTCACGGGTCCCGCCTTGGTGATGGGGTCGGCGCCGAATTTTCGCCTCCCGGAGGGACACGATGCCGATTGGGCACTTGTGACCGTCAATGCTTCCCAGCTTTTGGCGGAAACCTTCGGCCTCCCCGTTCCTCATATCGCCCTGATCCGCCGCGGCATTTTGGTCGGCGAGGGCGAGCAGGATTTTTACAAGCGTGATTTGTTAAAAGGACGGCAGGCAAAGCATCTGATCATCCCGATTTGGCCGGACGTTGAGGACAAGCTGAAAGCCGGTTGTCGCACCTTCGATTATCGTTATGACACCTTGCAGGCGCTTACCAAATGGCAGCTTGCCAACATCGTCTGGCGGCTCAGCGGCAAATATCATGTGTCCCGCGGCTGGCACCGCAAAATCTCCACAGGAGCCTTCGCGATCATGCTGGCGCGTTTCGCCGGTTTCGCTCCTGTTGTAGTCAGCGGGTTTTCCCTGTCCCAAGCCGGACATGGATACGACACCCGAAATGCCTTCCGATATCATGCCGACGAGGATGCGGATTTGCTTCGACGGATGGTGAGAAGAGGCGAGCCAATCTACGCAGAGGATAGGGACTTCGCTGCAGAAAGTGGATTGCCCTTGTGGCAGGGACAGATGCCATGACGACGACAGCAGCAGCCCGATGGCGAATGGCAGATGGTCGAATCAGGGCGGCATTGCCTAGCATTTTCTAAGAGCGCGTAATGATGGTGAGCCAAGCAACGACAGGGCCAAGGATTGAGGTTTCGTCTTTGAACTGCTTTCAAGACGGCCTTGCTTCGATATCGAAAAGAGAGATATCCGTTAGCCGGAACCGTGAGCTCGATTGGACGTTGGTGCCCACCAAAGACCAATCTGACCCGCCCCTCGTGAGGTCGATGTGCTGAATATCTCGATGGCTGATCGGCTGGCTATCAAGTCCATTCTCGTAATTCAGACGAAGTACATCGGGGATGTCATTCTGACCTCGGCGCTCGTGCGAAATCTGCGCCTCGCTTACCCAAACGCTGCGATAGCCATGCTTTGCGCTCCTGGCCTGCGGGACTTCGTAGTCAGCCAGAATATCGCAGACGTGGCCATCGGATTCGACCGTCGAGGTCATGGTAGAAGTCTGCCTCAGCGAGTGAAGGAGTTTTCAACCTTGGTCGCTGACCTCCGCCGCCGGAAATTCGATCTCACCATTGATCTAACTGACTCGAAGACATCAAGGATAATCCACAGGTCAATCGGCGCTCCTCTGCGCGTTGGATACAATCCCCCGGAAAACCCCCTGAAATTCTGGGAAGTTCAGCCTGCTAATATATTTGCTGACACCTTCGGCCATGGAGGCGCGCACTACTTGTACCGATATCTGTCCCCGCTTGAAGCGCTTGGGATAGAATTGCGCGAAGTGACACCGAGGCTTGAACCCACACCAGTCGGGCGAAGCGCATCTACCCAAATTCTGGTGCAAAGCAATCTGGCTGTAAAAGCTTTCGTCGCAGTGCACGCTGGAGCAAGGTTCGAAGGGCGGTGTTGGCAACCTGAACGGTTCGCTGCAGTAATCGACGAGGTTTATGCAACGACGGGCCTGCGGTCACTGCTGATTGGTGGACCTGATGAGAGCGCAACCGCACAAGCTATCCTGAATGTGGCAGTGTCACCATTGGTGAGCGTTGTTGGTAAAGCCTCGCTTGAGACACTAACAGCATTGCTTGCGGATGCATTTATCTTTCTGGGAAACGAGAGCGGCCCAATGCATTTAGCTGCGTCAGTCGGAACTCCAGTTGTGGGCCTGTATGGCCTGACGCCCCCCGACATCTGGGGGCCTTTTGGGGTGCTTCACCGCACCGTTGAGCCGCCGTTGCCTTGCCAGTGTGTTGCGCCCGATTTGTGCAAACCCAACAACCCGGGCGGCGTCTACTGCGTTCATCGACTACCAGTTGCCAAGGTCGCTCAAGCGACACGAGACTTGATAGATGCAGTGAGACAACAGGCGAATGAGACGCCCAATTGAACCTACTCCCTCTGGAGGAGACAGCCACGACCGGCCCGCTCGAAACCGTGAAGCTGCAGGCCTATGTCGACAAGAATCGTGCGCTCTCCATTCGGTCATCGGCAAGCCGTACAGCTTCACTAGTCCGCTCGACAACTCGCTCAGTCGCGAAATCGATTTTGAACGCTGCTGGCTGTCAATAACATCCCATCGTCTTGTGCTCATCTAACCTGGCTGTGACGCTGGTTCGGCAGGCCAGTTGCGATAGTGTCGGCCGGCCGGGAGCGCTTGGGCCAGACCTTCTGCGATCACACGATATAGGGCAGCGGCGGCGCCGCTGTTACCTCTGACGGCGGCTTTGATTTTGTCTGGCCACCCAAGCTCCCAACTGGCGCCAGCCACCTTCAGGCCCATCACTTGTCCGGCATGGTCCCTTCTTCCTCGGCTGATCACATTCCGATGAATGGGTGACGAAAGGCCGACGGGCAGAACTTGCGTTGCGCCTATCGGAGGCCGAAGAAGCTCAATATCGCCAACACGATGACAATCGCTCCAACAAGCCAAATGATATTGTTCATGATCTCTCTCCCGTTGCCTAAGACCGCGTCTCTGGCGAAACGCGGACCGACCAGCCTTTGCCAGCTGATCTTCAGCCGGCAGTCGTGGTGTCGGCTGTGAGGAATAGAACTATTAGGCGAGCCTAATGTTCCGCCATTTGGCGAGATCGAGAGATAGCCCGGTGAATCGCCTTATGTTGGCAATGGCCATGTTTCGACCGGCAGCAGCGACAGAATGCCGGTGATGCCGGAGCCACTATGCGCAAATTGGTTTTCACAGCCGCAGTAGGGCTTGCCTGTTTCTGTGCGCCCCCCCAGGCGGACGACGAGCGGTCCTGCGATATAGTGGCGGCGGCAGCCCAGCTCTCGGAGAAGACCAACTGTAGGGATGGCGATATCGCTACCATCTCTGGCATGAGCAGCCAGGAACTGCCGCGGGCAATAGCCAGATATTGCGATTTTTGGGGGCAGATCGTTGCGCGGCCCGATACGAGCCAGACCGACGCCTCGAGCCACATGGTTCTTTGCAGGTACCGTCAGCGAGAGGCAGTTCCCTCCCAGCCTTAAGCGATGCCGTCGCCGGTCTTTCGACTTGCGGCAGACTTCCCGGCTCCCTGGCGAAACCGGAACCAAGGGAACTCAGCGGCATTTATCCAACGAAGGGCCAATTAAGGAATGGAGAAACTGCAATGAAAACAATGATCATGTGCGCTTTGGCGCTTTCCATTGGATTACCGACCATAGCTTCGGCAGCCGAGGCCGATGTGGTTATCAGAACCCACCATCGACACCATAACAACGTCAAGATCATCAACGAGGAAGGTGAACGCCTGCATCACCGTCGTCACGGCGAAGTTGCGTTCTACGACCATGGCCGCCGGCATCATCGTCGAGACACCGTCATTGTGACAGGCTCCACTCACCGCTATTACCATCGGCATCACCGTGTGGTGATCGAAAACGGCGGCTACTGATCACCGACAGTCGGCCCGGCTCTTTGGAGTCGGGCCATTCGGCAATTTTTCTTGAGGTTCTTACGCACACGCGCCCAGCCCAGCTATCTCCATAGCCTTCTGCTGAAGGCCACATTTGGCGTTGCCGCTGGCGGGGAGCGCGCCTGGGCGTTGCCGAACGTTCTGGTGGCGGCGCACTTTGACGAAAATGGCGGTCAGCTTTAGGTTGGTTCGATGGATATTCTAGGCCCAGTAGATCGACGATGCCGGATGCCGACATGAATCGGATTTCAACGGCTGCCTCGCCACCGATTCTTGTGATTGCGCTGTTTCTCGTCGCCGGCTGTTCATCGTTCAGCAGAACGGTCGATCCGGCAAAATACGACTCGATGACCTGCACCGAACTCAACAGCGCGATAGGAAACATCGCCCGCGACATCTCGCAGACCGCGATCACCCGCGGCAAAGTCGCTAACACCAGCGTCCCGCGCTGGCTGCTGGGCGGCGCGCGCGTGAAGGGCGCGGTCGCGGAGCGTGAAACGGCCAGGATCGACCGGCTGAAGCAGCAGCAGGAGGTTCTTGCCGGCGCAAGGGCGCGCAGGTGCACCTCGCCATCGCAATAAGCTTGACCCCCCGGTTGAGGCGATCAGGCGCTCAACCTGAACCGCGTGACATCGATCGCGGCGGCCATCAGCGTCTGCGTGTAGGCGTGCTGCGGATTGCTGAAGATCGCCTCGGTCGGCCCCTCCTCGACGATCTTGCCCTGCTTCATGACGATGATGTAGTCGGCCATGGCGCGCACGACCGAAAGATCGTGGCTGATGAAGAGATAGGACAGCTCGTGGTCGGCCTGCAGCTTGCGCAGCAGTTCGACGATCTGCTTCTGCACCGAGCGGTCGAGGGCCGAGGTCGGCTCGTCCAGCACCACCAGCTTGGGCTTCAGGATCATGGCCCGGGCGATGGCGATGCGCTGCCGTTGCCCGCCGGAAAATTCGTGCGGGTAGCGGTTGCGTGCGTTGGGATCGAGGCCGACTTCGCGCAGGGCCTCGACCGCGCGTTGATCGCGCTGCTTGCCCGACAGGTTCGGCTCATGCACCAGAAGCCCTTCGGTGATGACCTGGCCGACGGTCATGCGCGGCGACAGCGAACCGAACGGATCCTGGAAGACGAGTTGCATCTCGCGCCGCAGCGGCCGCATCGCCTGTCGGTCGGCCTGGGAAATGTCGCGAGCGCCGAAACGAATAAGGCCATCACTCGGTAACAGCCGCAGCAAAGCGCGGCCGAGCGTCGATTTGCCCGAGCCGGATTCACCGACAATGCCGATGGTCTGGTTGCGCTGCAGCCGGATCGAGATGTGGTCGACGGCGCGCAGCATCAGCGGTTCGCCAGCAAGGAACCCGCCGCCGATCCTGAATGTCACTTCGACATTTTTGCCTTCGAGCACCACCGGGGCATTGGCGGGCGGCGGCGCCTTGCTGCCGGTCGGCTCGGCTGCCAGCAGCATTTTGGTGTAGGCGTGCTGGGGGTTGACGAAGATGGCCTCCGCCCCCCCCTCCTCGACAACCTCACCCTGGCGCATGACATAGACCCGGTCGGCGAAACGCCGCACGATGCCAAGATCGTGGGTGATGAAGACGATCGCCATGCCGAGCTTGCGTTGCAGCTCGGCCAAAAGCATCAGGATCTGCGCCTGGATGGTCACGTCGAGCGCCGTCGTCGGCTCGTCGGCGATCAATATGTCGGGGTCGTTGGCGAGCGCCATGGCGATCATGACGCGCTGGCGCTGGCCGCCCGACATTTCGTGCGGATAGGATTTCATCCGCCGCTCCGGATCGGGGATATGCACGAGGCGCAACAGCTTGAGCGCCTCTTCGCGTGCCTCGGCGGCGCCTAAGCCGCGATGCCGGCGGATCGGTTCGATCAGCTGGTTGCCGATCGAATAGAGCGGATCGAGCGAGGTCATCGGCTCCTGGAAGATCATGCTGATCTTGCGGCCACGGACCTTGTTCAGCTCGGATTTGCTCAATGTCAGAAGATTGCGGCCGCGATAGTCGACACTGCCGGTGGCTTCGCCATTTGATGCCAGCAGGCTCATCGCCGCCATCATCGTCTGGCTCTTGCCGGAGCCGGATTCGCCGACAACGGCAACGGTTTCGCCCGCATTGACGTGGATGTTGATGCCCTTCACCGCCTCGACCGCGCCGTCGAGCGTGCGGAAACGGACGCGCAGGTCCTTGACGCTGAGGATCGTTTCGGAAGCGGCCATCTTAGCGATCCCCATCTTTATCGATCTCTCGGGTCGAGCGCGTCGCGCAGGCCGTCGCCGACGAAATTCAGGGCGAACAGCGTCGAGACAAGGAAGAAGGCGGGAAACAGCAGCAGCCAGTTGGCGGTGCCGATGTTCTTGGCGCCGACCGAGATCAGCACGCCCCAGCTGGTCATCGGCTCCTGCACGCCGAGCCCGAGGAACGACAGAAAACTCTCCAGGATGATGACCTGCGGCACCAGCAGCGTCATGTAGATGACGACCGGACCGAGCAGGTTGGGAATGACGTGGCGCAGCAGGATGCCGCGCTGGCCGACACCCATGGCTTCCGCCGCCTGGACATATTCCTGGCGGCGGATCGACAGTGCCTGGCCGCGCACGATGCGCGCCATGTCGAGCCACAGCACGGCGCCGACCGCCAGGAACATCAGCACGAAGTTGCGGCCGAAGAACACCACCAGCATGATGACGAAGAAGATGAAGGGCAGCGAATACAGCACGTCGACGATGCGCATCATCACCTCGTCGACCTTGCCGCCGGCAAAGCCGGCCGCGGCGCCATAGATCACGCCGATGACCACCGCAACGACGCCGGCGAGCATGCCGATGGCCAATGAGATACGCCCGGCCATCAGCGTGCGCGCCAACAGATCGCGGCCGGTGTTGTCGGTGCCGAACAGGAAATATTGCTGCTTGACCGACGCGCTCATCGTCATTTCGAGGCCGTCGGGCGATTTGCTCTCGATCTTGGTGTTGTCGAAGGCATCGGAACGGTCGAGATAGCGGATGTTGCGGTCGTCGATCGGCTTGGCCGACTTGACGGTGACGAAGATCTTATTGCCTTCCTGCCGCCATTCCTTGATGTCGACCCGCATCCGCTTGATCGCCTCGGTGAGCGCCGTCTCGATCATGTCGGCCTTCGGATAGGCCGACAGGCTTGGCGGCGTACGCACATAATCGGCATAGATGGTCGTGTATTGATGCGGCACGAGCCAGGGCCCGAACACGCTGATGACCGCGATCAGGGCGAGATAATAGAGGCTGAACATAGCGGCGCGATTGGCCCTGAGGCGCGCCCAGGCGTCACCCCAGAGCGAGCGGCCGATGATGGCGGGAGCGGTGGCCGCGATATCAGTCATAGCGCACCCTCGGATCGACGACCGCGTACATGACGTCGACGATCAGGTTGAAGACGATGGTGAAGATGGCGATCACCACCACTGTTCCCATCACCAGCGTGTAGTCGCGGTTAAGCGCGGCGTCGACGAAATAGCGGCCGACGCCCGGAATGGAGAAGATCGTCTCGACGATGACCGAGCCTGTCAGCAGCGCCGCGGCCGCCGGACCGGTGAAGGAGACGATCGGCAGGATGGCGCCGCGCAGCGCGTGCTTGACCACCACCGACCAGTCGGAAAGGCCGAGCGCACGGGCTGTGCGGATATGATGCGAGCGCAGTGATTCGATCATCGAGCCACGCATCAGCCGGGCGACGATGGCGATCTGCGGCAAGGCCAGCGTCAGCGCCGGGCCGACCTTGTTGATGAAGGCGCCATCACCCCAGCCACCGATCGGCAAGAGCTTCCAGGTCAGCCCGAACAGGAGCTGGATCACCGGCGCGATGACGAAGGTGGGGATGGTGCTGCCGGCGGTTGCCAGCGCAATCACCGTATAGTCGCCAAGCTTGTTCTGGTTGAGCGCGGCAATGGTGCCAAGCATGGAACCGAGCAGAAGTGCAAGGACGAGCGCCGAGGCGCCGAGCTGGACCGAAATGGGCAGGCCCTTGGCGAAGAGTTCGGTGACGGTGAAATCCGGCATGTTGTAGCTCGGGCCGAAATTGCCGCGCAGCAGATTGCCGAGATAGTGGACAAATTGCAGCCAGAGCGGGTCGTTGAGGCCGAACTGGGCTTCGAGATTGGCCCTGATCTCGGGGCTCAGCCCCCGCTCCTGGTTGAATGGGCCGCCTGGAGCGACGCGCATCAGGAAAAACGCCATGGTCACGATGACGAACAGCGTCGGAATGGCGGTCAGAAGCCGCCTAAATACGTATCGCAGCATCGGTGCCCCGCTTGATCCAGAGCAGCGCGCGTCCAGTTGGACGATTATGCTCCAGCCTGCAAATCTTCGCACCGACTTTGTCGAAAATCGATTCCGGTTCCCGGGCCGATGCGATGGCAAACCAGCACCGCCGCGCATTGGGTTGCGCGGCGGCCCAGCTATGGGATCAGTCCTTGCTGATGAAGCGGGACGGATGGATGTCCATCACATTGTCGTCGAAGCCATGCAGCTTCGAGGAAACGATGTCGTGGTAGCTGTAGTAGAGAATCGGGATCTCGCCGACGTCGTCGATGAGGATGCGCTCGGCCTCGGCGAGGTCCTTCATGCGCTCTTCGGGCTTGCCGCCGGCGGCGGCGGCCTTGTCCATGGCCGCTTCGTAATTCGGGCTGTTGTAGTTCGAATAATTGTTGCCGCTGGCTTTGCGGGATATGCCGAGGAAGGTTTCCGGGTCCTTGTAGTCGGCGATCCAGGCGGCACGCGCCACGTCGTAGTTACCCTTCTGCTCGAGGAAGGAGTAGTGGGTCTTGGTGTCGGTGTTGAGCAGCGTGACCTCAACGCCGAGCGGCTTCAGCTGTTCCTGGATGGCGACAGCGGTGTTCTTGTGGTTTTCCGAGGTGTTGTAGCGGATCTCCATCTTCAACGGATGCTCGGGTGTATAGCCGAGTTTCTCGAGGATCTTCTTGGCAGCGTCCTCGCGGTCGATCTGAGGCATATCGGCATATTTGGCCAGTGCCGGCGTGTAGCCCTCGATGCCCGGAGGTACCATCGAATAGCCGGGCAGCATCGAATTCTGCCAGACTTTTTCGGCCAGGAAGTCGCGATCGATCGCCATGGAGATGGCGTTGCGCAGTTCGACATTGTCCCATGGCGCCTTGTCGGTCTTGATCGCATAATAGTAGGTGCCGAGATATGGCCCGACACGGACCTGGTCGCCGAATTTGGTCTTGAGATCGGCGAGCTGTTCGGTTGGCAGGTCACCGTAGCTGTCGAGTTCGCCGGCCTCGAAGCGCTTCATCGCCGACGAGCGATCCTCGGTCGGGATGTAGTTGACCACGTCGAACTTGACGCTCGCGGCGTCCCAGAATTTCGGATTCTTGACCAGCTTCAGATGGTCGTTGGGAATCCACTCCGCCGCTGTAAAGGCCCCGTTGGAGACCAGCTTGCCCGCCTTGACCCAGTCGGCGCCAAGCTTTTCGATAGACGCCTTGTTGACCGGATAGGTCGCCTGATGGGTCAGCATCTCCAGGAAGTAAGGCGTCGGCGCCTTGAGCGTGACTTCGAGAGTATTTGCGTCAATCGCCTTGACGCCCATATCCTCCGGCTTGCCCTTCTTGGTGTTGACTTCCTCGGCATTCTTCACGGGATAGAGCATGGAAGCGTATTCGGCAGCGGTGGCCGGATCTTCCAGCCGACGGAACGAATAGACGAAGTCGTCCGCCGTTACCGGAGTGCCATCCGACCAGAGGCCGTCCTTGCGCAGCTTGAAGGTGTAGACGGTGCCGTCGTCGGACACCGTCCAGCTTTCGGCGGCGCCTGGAATGAGGTTCGTCTTCTGGTCATGCATGACGAGGCCCTGGAACAGGTCCCGTATGATATCGGCTTCATAGACCGTCGAGGTCTTGTGCGGATCGAGCGTCTCCGCTTCGGCGGCGGCTCCGCGGTTATAGACGGTCTCGGCGAAAGCCGGCGTATAGAACGTGCCGGCGGCCAGCGCCATGGTCGTGGCGAACACCGTCGCCTTCAGCATGTTTTTCAGCATGAAGTTCTCCCTGTCGGCGCAGCCGTCGGCGCGCCTTTAAGTGTTGACGCCCCGGAGCCGATATCTGACCCCTTTGAGCGCGCCGCCGGTTCCCTTCCTGCGGCTGGTGCCCAAACACTAACGCGGAGAATTTTTATTTCAACAGACTCTCTGGGTCACCCAAAGTAAGGCGGCACCAAAGCTGTGCCTCGACAGCCAAAACACCAGCCGAAACCAGAAGCTTGACTTGGTTTCCTCACCTCGACGCGATTTATCACGGGAAATCTGTGGCTGCGTCAGTCTGCGGGAATGTGTTAATGCGCTCTTATGCAACCAAAGGTTACATTACGACTACCTTCTGTACGAATTCTACCCCCGGACGCGTGGCGGCCATGAGTAACAAGTCAAGTAGACTACCAGAAGTTCGTCAAATAACGCGTAAATTTCAAGAAGAATCTGGGACTTCGGCGGTTGAATTCGCCTTTCTCTCGCCCATCTTCATCTTCCTCTGCTCGGAATGGTTGCATATGGTATATATTTTGGCGCCGCCAACTCGGTCCAGCAGATCGCGGCGGATGCGGCCCGTACTGCAATTGCCGGACTGAACCAGACCGAACGCCAGACGCTCGTAGCCAGCTTCGTCACCAACAACGCCGGCGGATATCCCTTCGTGGATGTCAGCAAGTTGACCTACCAGGCCAACGACAGCACGGCCGACGGAAGCCAGTTCGTCGTGTCCATCCAGTACGATGCCCGCAACCTGCCGATCTGGAACCTCTTCCCGGACATTGCCATGCCGGGAACCACGATCAAGCGCCAGTCAACGATAAGGGTCGGGGGCATTTGAATGCTGCTGCGGGCGCGCAATGAGATCGGCCGGCTTGCCCGGTTGATGCTGGGCGACACACGAGCGAATCTTACCGTCATGATAGCATTGAGCGCACCGGTCGCGCTGGCGCTGGCTGCTGTGGGCATCGACGAAGCCTCGATCTACACCGAGCGCCGCGAAGCCCAGGCAATGGTGGACCTGGCGGCGATCACCGCGGCCTCGAACATCGCCAACGTCGAGACCGCCGTGGTGACCACGCTGACCGACAACGGCATGCCAGGTGTGGTGGTTCAAGGCTCGGGACAAACGATCGCGCCAGCCGTCGGCAAAACCGTCGTGTCGGTCACGCCCGGGCGATACGCGGCATCGACCGCCAGTGTCAGCCAACGCTTCCAGGCCGCGTAACGCCCTACAATGCCGTCCGTGTCACCCTGAAGAAGGTCCCCGCCCGCTATTTCGCGAGTTCGCTGATCCCCTCTCCTGTCATTGGCACCGAGGCCACCGCCAGCATGACGCCGCAGGCGACGTTCTCGGTCGGGTCGCGGCTGCTCAGCGTCAATGGCGGCATTCTCAATGCGCTGCTCAGCGGTCTTCTCGGCGGCAACATCTCGCTCAGTGTCATGGACTACAACGGGCTGATCTCGGCCGATGTCAGCGTGCTCTCGTTCATGGACGGCCTTGCCACACAATTGAGCCTGACCGGCGTCACCTATTCGGACGTACTGGCATCGAAAGCGACCGTCGGCCAGATCGCCACGGCCATGGCCAATGTGCCCGGACTTGGCAATACGGCCAAGCTGGCGCTGCAGACGATCGCGTCCAAGTCGACCAGCACGACCAAGATCCCGCTCAGCAAGCTTGTCGATCTCGGCTCCATCGGCAGCCTGGGCCTCGGGCAAAGACCAGCCGGCCTTGGAGTAGACGCCAGCGCCATGGGAATGCTGACCGCCGCCGCCGTGCTGGCAAACGGTACCAACCAGGCCCAGGTCAATCTCGGCGCCACCATACCCGGGCTTCTGTCCACCGCGCTGACCATTGCTATCGGCGAGCCGATGCAATCGTCGCCGTGGCTCGCGGTCGATGGCATCGGAACCGTGGTGCGCACCGCCCAGACGCGCATCAAACTGGTGGCCGCCGTCGGTGTCGGCACGCCCGGTCTCGGCGGCGGTATCAGCCTGCTGGCCGTCAACCTGCCGCTCAATGTGGAAGTCGCCTATGCCGAAGCCAAACTGACCGACATCACCTGTCCGACCGGACCCTCCAGCATAAAAGTTTCCATCGCCGCGCAACCAGGCATAGCCGCGCTGCATCTGGCCAACAGCAACAGTTCAGGCTTCGCCGACTTCAGCCAGCCGCAGACATTCACCGACGCGGAGATCGCTGATGTGAGCCTCCACCTGCTGCTGATCAACATTCCGCTGATACAGGTGATGGGTTCCGCCGCGACCGCGATCACCAACAACAGCCCGACGACGCTGACCTTCGATGCCACCGACATCGCCAACAAGACGGTCAAGACCGTTTCGACGCGCAACATCTCGCAGTCGCTCACCACGTCGCTGGTCAACAACCTGTCGCTTTCGGTCAACGCGCTCGGTCTCGGGATCGATCCGACCGCCCTGCTCGCAACGGTCAAGCCGGCCGTCGTGGCCGTGCTGAACGGGGTGACGGCGCCGGTCGACGACCTGCTCTACAATGTGCTTTCGGCGCTGGGTGTCAGCGTCGGCCAGGCCGATGTGCGGGTTACCGGCGCGACCTGCGGGCGCTCGGTTCTCGTTCAATAAATCAATCGAGGCGGCCAAGGAAGCATCCGAGCGCCGGCAAGGAGAGCTCGGTCGCTTCGATGACCGCAGCATCGCCAAGCCTTGCGACCGATCCGATATCCGGCGGCAACGGCCAATTCCCCGGCTCCCCGGCGAAATTGAAGACACAGAGCAGCCTCTCGCCGCCGCCTTCGCGGATGAAGGCGAGAATTTCGCCCTCCGCATCGAGAAACCGGATCGAGCCCGTCACCAGCGCCGGGTGCTCTCTACGCAGCGCGAGCGTGGCGCGATAGGATGCCAGCACCGAGGTGGCGTCAGTGTTCTGGACGTCGACGGCGCGGGCGCGATGGCTGGCCGGTATCGGCAGCCACGGCTTGGCTGTGGAGAAACCTGCATTGTCGGCGCCGGCCTCCCAGACCATCGGCGTGCGGCAACCATCCCTGCCCTTGACCCCCGGCCAGAAGCGGATGCCAACGGGATCGCGGAGATCCTCATAGGCAAGCTCCGCCTCTTCCAGGCCGAGTTCCTCGCCCTCGTAAAGACAGATCGAGCCGCGCAGGCAGGAGAGCAGCGTGATCGAGAATCCAGCGACCGCGTCGGGGTCGCTGTCCGGCCTTGTCCAGCGGCTGACATGGCGCACCACGTCGTGGTTGGAGAACGCCCAGCAGACCCAGCCATCGGAGACGGCCGTCTCGAAGGCTTCGACGCAGCTCCGCACATGCGCCGCCGAGAACTGCGGGCCAAGCAGATCGAAGGTGTAACACATATGGAGCTTGTCGCCGCCGGTGGTGTAGGCCGCAAGCGTCTGCAATGAGCGGCCCTCATCGCCGATCTCGCCGACGGCGGCGCGGTCCTCATACTCGTCGAGCAACGCCCTGAAGCGCTGGAGGAACGCCAGGTTTTCCGGCTGGGTCTTGTCGAACAGATGTTCCTGGTAGAGGTAGGTGTTGGTCTCGCTGTTGGTGCCGGCGACGCTTGACGCCAAGGGCGGATTGCTGCGCAGCCAGCGGTCGTGGACATAGTAGTTGACCGTATCGAGCCGAAAGCCGTCGACGCCACGCTCCAGCCAGAACCGCACCGTTTCCAAAAGCGCATCCTGAACCTCCGGATTGTGGAAATTCAGGTCCGGCTGAGAGGCGAGAAAATTGTGCATGTAATATTGCCGGCGGGTCGAATCCCACTCCCAGGCCGGGCCACCGAAGACGGACAGCCAGTTGTTGGGGGCGCCGCCATCGGGCTTCGTCTCGGCCCAGACATACCAGTCGGCCTTGGGGTTGTCGCGGCTGGCGCGACTTTCGACGAACCAGTCGTGCTTGTCGGAGGAGTGCGAGAGCACCTGGTCGATGATGATTTTCAGGCCAAGACGGTGCGCCTCGGCGACCATCGCGTCAAAGTCCGCGATGGTGCCGAACATCGGATCGACGTCCTGATAGTCGGACACGTCGTAGCCCATGTCGGCCATCGGCGACTTGAAGAAGGGCGACAGCCAGATGGCGTCGACACCAAGCGAGGCGACATGCTCCAGACGTCTGGTGATGCCGCGCAGATCGCCGCTGCCGTCGCCGGTCGTATCCTGGAAGGAGCGCGGATAGATCTGATAGATGACGCAGCCACGCCACCATCCGGTCTTGTCACCTGCCGCCATTGCGCTTCTCCCTTGTGCCGGCCTGCATGGCTGCGCGTTCGATCATGAAGATCACCGTCCGCCCTGATACCGGCCGCGAGATGTCGGCCGCCACGCCTGTTTCGAGGGCTGGTGCCCAAAAAAACCCTTCGCGCCCGGGCAAGGTGAACATGCTGGCCCGGCGATCGCCGTTAACGAGCACCGCAAGACGGCGTTCGTCATTGGCGACGCCACCCAGGATCATCACCAGGCGGTGCCGCTGCGGATCCTGCCAGCTCTGTTCGTCAAGCGGCACGCCTGTCTCGGTCAGCCATGCGACCTCCGGCATGTCGGATCCGGCTGGTGGCCGGCCAGCAAGGAAGCGTGTATCGGCGAGCGCCGGCACTGCGCGGCGCAGCGTCGAGAGCAGCGCCGTGTAACGCTCCAGTGCCTGGTCGCGCCCGGTCCAGTCGAGCCAGGTGATCTCGTTGTCTTGAGCATAGGCGTTGTTGTTGCCGTGCTGGGTGCGGCCGAATTCGTCGCCGGCCGTCAGCATGATGGTGCCGCGCGAGGCAAATAGTATGGCGAGCAGCGCATGCTGATCGTTCAGGCGCGCAATGGCTACCGCCGGTTCGTCCGCATCGCCCTCGACGCCATTGTTCCAGGACAGGTTCTCATTGTGGCCGTCGCGGTTCTGCTCGCCATTGGCCTCGTTGTGCTTGCGCTCATAGCGCACGATGTCGGCCAGTGTCATGCCGTCATGGGCGGCGATGAAATTGACGGTGCGGCTGGCGTTTTGTCCCTTCGTGGCAAACACATCGGACGAACCGGCAAGCCGGGTCGCCAGCGCACCGACCATGCCGGCGTCGCCGCGCCAGAAGCGTCTGACATCGTCGCGATACTTGTCGTTCCATTCGAGAAAGGGTGGGAGAAAATTGCCGAGCTGATAGCCATCCGGGCCAATGTCCCAAGGCTCGGCGATCAACACGCGATCGGCCAGCAACGCGTCCTCGCGCATTGCATCCAGCAACGGCGCCTGGGGGTCGAATGCTCCTTCGACCCGCCCGAGAATAGGCGCAAGATCGAAGCGGAAGCCATCGACGCCGGCATGCCGGACAAAATGGCGAAGCGTGTCGAGGACCATCTCCTGGACGACGGGATGGTCGCACGCGACCGTGTTGCCGGTGCCGGTGTCGTTGGCCAGCCTGCCGTCGGGTGTGTGCCGGTAATAGGCCTTGTCGAAGCCGCGCAGCGACAGTGTCGGCCCGAGCCGGTCGCTCTCGCCGGTGTGGTTGAAGACCAGATCGAGGATGACGCCGATGCCGGCCTCACGCAGCGCGGCCACCGTGTTTCGCAACTCCATGATGCCGCCAGGTACAAGGCGTGGATCGAGCGCCATGAAGGTGACGGGATTGTAGCCCCAGGCGTTGCGCAGCCCGAGCGCCGGCAGATGCCGCTCGTCGATCGACGCCGTCACCGGCATCAGTTCGACAGCGCCGACGCCGAGTTTTTTCAGGTGCTCAAGGATAGCCGGATGGGCAAGTGCGGCTATGGTGCCGCGCAGCTTTTCGGGAACGTCCGGATGCAGCATGGTGAAGGCGCGCACCGGCACTTCGTAGACCAGGCCGCCGGGCTGAAAGAGCGGTGGCGCAGCCTGCAAGGGTTTCGGCAAGGCTGTTGCAATCGCCTTCGGCATCAGCGGCGCGGTGTCGGCCCCCTCGCTCCGACGCTGGGCCAGCCGCCAGTCATAGGCGTAGGGCCTGTCGATCCCGATGGCGTAGGGATCGATCAGGAGCTTGTCGGGATCGAACCACAGGCCGCGCTCCGGTGCATAGTCGCCATCGGCGCGAAACCCGTAGCGGGTGCCGGGGCCAAGACCAGCGCCGAACAGCGCATGCACGCCCTCGCTTTCCGGTTGCAGCTCAAGCCTTTGGATTTCGCGATTGCCTTGCTCGTCAAAAATCGAGACCCAGAGACGTCTCGCGATCGAAGACCAGGCGGCGAAACGGATGCCTTCGCCGGTGACGATGGCGCCGAGCGAACTCATGCGACCGCTTTCCGTCCTGCCCCTTGTGGAGAGGGTCGTGAACGGGCGTCACCTTCTCCCCTTGCGGGAGAAGGGAAAGCCCTGCGACGCAGGCTATCCGCCAACGTCAAGTAATCACGCTCGGTTTGGGGCGGCCGGTATGGCTGCGAATCCCGGCAATATCATCGGCCGCCGATATCAGATCGGCAAGGGCGGCCTGGGTGTCGAGATCGTGCCTCGACTTGTCGGGCTCGTAGCGCTCGATGTAGACGCGCAGCGTCGCGCCCGACGTACCGGTGCCGGAAAGCCTGAAGACGACGCGCGAACCGCCGTCGAACAGCACCCTGATGCCCTGGTGTTCACTGGTCGAACCATCGACCGGATCGTGATAGGCAAAGTCATCGGCGCTGGCGATTGTCATGCCGCGCACGCTGGTGCCCGGCAATGAGCCTAGCTTGGCGCGGAGTTCGTCGACCAGCGCATTGGCGCGATCACTCTCGACCTCCTCGTAGTCGTGCCGCGAATAGTAATTGCGGCCATAGGTCGCCCAATGCTCGGTGACGATCTGCTTGCAGCTTTCACCGCGCGCGGCGAGGATGTTGAGCCACAGCAGCACGGCCCACAGGCCGTCCTTTTCGCGGACGTGGTTGGAGCCGGTTCCCGCACTTTCCTCGCCGCAGATCGTCGCCATGTCGGCGTCGAGCAGGTTGCCGAAGAACTTCCAGCCGGTCGGCGTTTCATAGATGCCGATGCCGAGTTTTTCGGCGACACGGTCGGCCGCGCCACTGGTCGGCATCGAGCGGGCGATGCCCTTCAGGCCTTCCTTGTAGCCGGGCGCCAGGCGGGCGTTGGCGGCGAGCATGGCGACCGAATCCGACGGCGTGACGAAGATACCCTTGCCGATGATCAGGTTGCGGTCGCCGTCGCCATCGGAAGCGGCACCGAAGTCGGGCGCGTCCGCTCCCATCATCTCGTCATAGAGGTGCTTGGCATGGACGAGGTTGGGGTCGGGATGGTGGCCACCGAAATCCGGCAGCGGCTTGAAATTGCGGCAGGTGCCGTCGGGCGCGCCAAGGCGGTTTTCGAGGATCTCCTTGGCGTAGGGACCGGTCACCGCATGCATGGCATCAAAGCGCATGCGGAAGCCCGACTTGAACAGTTTGCGCAGCGCGTCGAAATCGAACAGGCTTTCCATCAGTTCGGCATAGTCGGCGACCGGATCGATGACCTCGACCGTCATGCTGGCGGCCTTGACCGTGCCGACCGTGTCGATGTCGATCGGCTCGAGATCGGCGATCTTGAAGCTCGAGATCGACTTGGTCTTGGCGAAGATCGCGTCGGTCAGCTTTTCCGGCGCCGGCCCGCCATTGCCGGCATTGTACTTGATGCCGAAATCCTCGTGCGGGCCGCCCGGATTGTGGCTGGCCGACAGGATGATGCCGCCGAAGGTCTTGTATTTGCGGATGACATGCGAGGCGGCCGGCGTCGACAGGATGCCGCCCTGCCCGACCATCACCTTGCCGAAGCCGTTGGCGGCGGCCATGGCGATCGCCTTCTGGATGACTTCGCGGTTGTAGAAGCGGCCGTCGCCGCCGATCACCAGGGTCTTGCCCTCGAACCCCTCCAGCGCGTCGAAGATCGACTGGATGAAGTTCTCGGCGTAGTGCTCCTGCTGGAACACCGGCACCTTCTTGCGCAGGCCCGACGTGCCGGGTTTCTGATCGGCGTAGGGTTTGGTGGGAACGGTCCGTATCATGCTTCAGGCAACCCTTTTCGAAAGCAGCGAGCGATAGAGTTCGATATATTTTTCGGCGCTCTTGTCCCACGACACATCGGCCTTCATGCCCTGGCGCTGCAGCGATTCCCAGACCGCCGGACTGGCATGTGCGTCGACAAGGCGGCGCATGGCGTGCAGCAAGGCGCCGCCATTGCTGGGCGCGAACTGGAAGCCGGTGGCAACGCCGGCCGAGACGGCAGCCTCGTTGGCGTCGATGACGGTGTCGGCCAGGCCGCCGGTGCGGGCAACAACCGGCACGCAGCCATAGCGCAGGCCGTAGAGTTGCGTCAGCCCACATGGCTCGAAGCGCGAGGGAACCACGATGGCGTCGCAACCGCCTTGCATGATGTGCGAAAGTCCCTCGTCGTAGCCGACGACGACGCCGATACGGCCGCGATGCCTGGCCGCGGCGGCAAGCAGCGCGCCTTCGAGGCCGGCATCGCCGGAACCCAGGATGGCCAGCCGCGCGCCCGTGGCAACGATGCCGTCGACCACCAGAGCCAAAATGTCCATGCCCTTCTGCCACGTCAGGCGGCTGACGACGCAGACGATCGGGCTGTCGTCGCGCTCAAGGCCGAAGCGGTCCTCCACGGCAGCCTTGTTGGGCGCGCGCGCCTCCAGCGTCCCGGCCGTGTAGGTGGAGACCAGATGCTTGTCGGTTCCCGGGTCCCAGATGCCGGTGTCGATGCCGTTGACGATGCCATAGAGATCACTGGAGCGCATGTTGATGAGGCCGTCGAGACCCATGCCGAATTCCGGCGAGCGGATCTCCTGTGCGTAGGTCGGACTGACCGTGGTGATTGCCCAGGCCGCCTGCAGGCCGGCCTTGAGGAAGCCGACGCCGCCATAATATTCGACGCCGTCGAGCGCCATCGCCACCGCCGGCAAGCCAAGCTCGCCGAAGATGCCGGCGCCGAACTGGCCCTGGAAGGCAAGGTTGTGGACGGTCATCATCGACGGGACGCCGACCGCCTTGCCGTAGCGCATATAGGCCAGCGTCATCGCCGACTGCCAGTCATGGGCATGGACGATGTCGGGCTGGTAGCCCGAGATGGCACCACCGGCGATGTCGCCGCCGACCTGGCTCAGCGCCGCGAAACGCCGCCAATTGTCCGGCCAGTCGACGCCGGTCGCATTGCCATAGGGGCCGCCGGGACGGTCGAACAAGTGCGGCGCGTCGAGCACGAACAGTTCGAGCCCGGCAAGCTGCACGGAATGGACGGACGCCTTGCCGCCCTGCAGCAAGGGATATTGCATAACCGCCTTCTTTTTCTTGAAGGCGGCCATCACGCTTGGGAAACCCGGGATGAGCGTGCGCATGGTCACGCCCTTGGCGGCCAGAGCGATGGGCAGCGCGCCGGTCACGTCGGCAAGCCCGCCGGTCTTGATCAGCGGAAAAATCTCGGGCGTGACCGACAGAACCTGCATGCGCCTACAATCCGATCCTGTCCGTCCTAGAGTTCTTTGCCCTGGCACAATTCCGGACGGAAAACCGCTTCACACTTTTCCTGGAATTGTTCTTTTGTCTTGGCACAATTCCGGACGGAAAACCGTGTCACACTTTTCCTGGAATTGTTCTAAAGCCCCAGTTTGTCGATCATGTCCTGGGTGACCAGGCAGATGCCCTTTTCGGAAACGCGGAAGCGCTTGGCGTCAAGAGCGGGATCTTCGCCGACCACCAGCCCTTCCGGTATCCTAACACCATGGTCGATGACGACCCGCTTCAACTTTGCGTTCCGGCCGACATGAACGTCGGGCAGCATGACGACCTCTTCCAGCGTCGAATAGGAATTGATGCGCGCACCGGTGAAGATCAGGCTTTTCTTCAGCGAAGCCCCCGAGACGATGCAATCGCCCGAGACAAGCGAGGAGACGGCGGAGCCACGGCGGCCATCCTCGTCATGCACGAACTTGGCCGGCGGCTTCAACTCGGCATAGGTCCAGATCGGCCAGTCGCGGTCGTAGAGGTCGAGTTCCGGCGTCACGTCGGTCAAATCGATATTGGCCTCCCAATAGGCATCGACCGTTCCGACATCGCGCCAGTAGGCTTCGTTTTCGGCGGTCGAGCGGACGCAGGATTTGGCGAAGCGGTGGGCGATCGCCTTACCGTGCTGGACGATGTAGGGGATGATGTCCTTGCCGAAGTCGCGGCTCGAGCCCGGGTCGGCCGCATCACGGCGCAATTGCTCCATCAGGAACTTGGTCTTGAAGACATAGATGCCCATCGAGGCGAGCGCAAACTCCGGCTTGTCGGGAATGCCGGGCGGATCGGCGGGCTTTTCGACGAAGGCGATGATGTTGTCCTTGGCATCGACATGCATAACGCCGAAGCCGGTGGCTTCCATGCGCGGCACTTCGAGGCAGCCGACGGTGACGTCGGCATTGGCGTCGACGTGCTGGCGAAGCATCATCTCGTAGTCCATCTTGTAGATGTGGTCGCCGGCCAGGATGACCATGTATTCAGGCCCGTAGGCCTCGATGATATCGATGTTCTGATAGACGGCGTCGGCCGTGCCTTCATACCACTGCGTTTCCGAGACGCGCTGGCTGGCAGGCAGGATGTCGAAACTCTCGTTTCGCTCGGGCCGCAGGAAGTTCCAGCCGCGCTGCAGATGGCGAATCAGCGAATGCGCCTTGTACTGGGTGGCGACGCCGAGGCGGCGAATGCCTGAGTTGAGCGCGTTGGAGAGCGCGAAATCGATGATGCGCGTCTTGCCGCCGAAATAGACGGCCGGCTTGGCGCGCCGGTCGGTCAGTTCCTTGAGGCGGCTGCCGCGGCCGCCGGCCAGTACATAGGCCATGGCATCGCGCGCCAGCGGCTGGGTCCGTTTCAAGTCTGCCATTTCTACCCTCCCAAGTTGCTCAGTCTCGACATGTTACCCAGTTTCAATGGGCTCAGTCAGCAACGAGTTCCAGCATGATCGTCGACAGCGGCGGCAAAAGCATCGTTGCAGAGATGCCTCCGCCCTCGCTCCGCGCCTCGATCATGCCGCCATTGCCCTTGCCGGAACCGCCATATTCCGAAGCGTCGGTGTTGATGATTTCACGCCAGTTTCCGGCCGTCGGCAACGGCACGCGATAATTGTCGCGCGGCACCGGCGTGAAATTGGAGATGACGGCCACCGGGCTGCCGCCCGGCGCGCTGCGCAGCCAGGCAAAAACCGAATTCTGGCTGTCGTCGACGATCAGCCAGGAAAAGCCTTCCGGTTCGCAATCGCGGCCATGCAGCGCCGGGCGCGAGCGGTAGAGGTAGTTGAGATCGCGCACCGTCTGCCAGACGCCGCGATGCGGACGGAACTCAAGCAGGTTCCAGTCGAGCGCGCGTGCCTCGCTCCATTCGCGGCGCTGCGCGAACTCCTGCCCCATGAACAGCAGCTTCTTGCCGGGATACCCCCACATGAAGGCGTAATAGGCCCGCAAGGTTGCGAATTTCTGCCAATCGTCGCCGGCCATCTTGCCAAGCAGCGTGCCTTTGCCGTGCACGACCTCGTCATGCGAGAGCGGCAGCACGAAATTCTCCGAGAAGGCGTAGGTCAGGCCGAAGGTGAGATCGTTGTGGTGGTGCTTGCGAAAGATCGGCTCCTTGGAGAAATACTCCAGCGTGTCGTGCATGAAGCCCATGTTCCACTTGAAGCCGAAGCCCAGCCCGCCTTCATGCACCGGTGCCGAGACCTTTGGCCAGGAGGTCGATTCCTCGGCGATGGTCATCACGCCCGGATGATGGCCATAGACCTCCTTGTTCATCTTCTGCAGGAAGCTGACTGCCTCGAGGTTCTCGCGGCCGCCCTTTTCGTTGGGGATCCATTCGCCCTGCTTGCGCGAATAATCGAGGTAGAGCATCGAGGCGACCGCATCGACGCGCAAACCGTCGACATGATATTTCTCGGCCCAGAACAACGCGTTGTTGACGAGGAACGACATCACCTCGCGGCGGCCGAAATTGTAGATCGCGGTGTTCCAGTCGGGATGAAAACCTTTGCGCGGATCGGCGTGCTCATAGAGCGCGGTGCCATCGAAATGGACGAGACCGTGCTCATCGATCGGGAAATGCGCCGGTACCCAGTCGAGGATGACACCGACGCCGGCGCGGTGGGCGCCATCGACGAAGCGGGCAAAGCCGTCCGGATCGCCAAAGCGAGCCGACGGCGCGTAGAGGCCGGTCGTCTGATAGCCCCAGGACGGATCATAGGGGTGTTCAGATATCGGCATGAATTCGATATGGGTGAAGCCGGTCTCGACGACATAGGGGATCAGCCGGTCGGCCAGTTCGTCCCATGACAGGAACGTGCCGTCGTCGCGAAGCTGCCAGGAACCGGCATGGACCTCGTAGATCGAGATGGCTTCACGCCGGTGATCGGCATTGCGCCAGAAATTGCGATGCGCCTCGTCGCCCCACGGATGCGCCGGCGGCACCGCGGTCACCGAGGCGGTCGCCGGCCGCAGTTCGGATTTGAAGGCGAACGGGTCTGCCTTCAGCGGCAGCCTGACGCCATCAGGGCCGATGATCTCGTATTTGTAGGGCCTGCCGGCGCCGATATCGGGAATGAACACCTCCCAGATGCCGGTATCGCGACGGTCGCGCATCGAGTGCCGGCGGCCGTCCCATTCGTTGAAATCGCCGACCACCGAGACGCGCCGTGCGTTGGGAGCCCAGACGGCGAAATGCACACCCGTGGCGCCCTCATGCTCGATAACATGGGCGCCGAGCTTGTCGAACAATCTGAGGTGCGACCCTTGGGCGATGTAATAGTCGTCCATCGGGCCGAGCACCGGGCCGAACGAATAGGGATCGGTCAGCCACCAGTCGCCGCCGGCATTGCGTGCGTGATAGCGCAGGGGCTGCCGCTTCCTGATCGACAGCCTGCCTTCGAAAAAGCCGCCATCGTCGCGCCTGGACAGTTCACCCGCGATGATGCCGGTCAGCGTGTAGGCGGTGACGAATTGGGCATGCGGAACGAAGCAGCGGGCAAACAGGCTCTTGCCGACCTCATGGAGGCCAAGGACCGCGAAGGGATCGCCATGCGTGCCGGCAACAATCGCCGCGACATCGCCGGCTGCCGCCAGTCCGTCCGGCCCGCTTGTCGCAGCGGTCGCGCGCGGCTTCTTCATCAGGCAGTGTCCCTCCCCGGGCACGACTCTTTGTTCTCATGCATTTCGTTATCCCAAAACCGCTATGCACTTTTGGGCAACATGCACAGGACCACATTGTTTCGCGGCCTCATGCAATCACATCAGGCGGGCACGTTCCAGATTTCTTTCGCATATTGGCGGATCGTGCGATCGGAGGAGAACCAGCCGACACGCGCAACGTTGCGGATTGCCCTGGCGTACCAGTCGGGACTGTTGCGCCAGACCGCATCGACGTCGCGCTGGGCGGCGGCGTAGGCATCGAAATCGGCGGCGACCATGAACCAGTCGCTCTGGTAGAGACCGTTGATCAAGTCGCGGTAACGATCCGAATCGTCCGGCGAGAAGACGCCCGACGATACAGCGGCCACGGCCTGTGCCAGTTCAGACGATGCTTCGATCACACCGCGCGGGTTGTAGCCATTGTTGCGCCGTTCGGCGACCTCGGCGGTGGTCAGGCCGAAGATGAAGATGTTGTCGTCGCCGACGCACTCCTTGATCTCGACATTGGCGCCGTCGAGCGTGCCGATGGTGAGTGCGCCGTTCAACGCGAACTTCATGTTGCCGGTGCCCGACGCTTCCATGCCGGCGGTCGAGATCTGCTCGGAAAGATCGGCAGCCGGCATCATGATCTCGGCCAGGCTGACATTGTAGTTCGGCACGAACACCACCTTCAGCAGACCGCGCACCGCGGGATCGCGGTTGATGACCCTGGCGACGTCGTTGGCGAGTTTGATGATCAGTTTGGCGTTGTGGTAGCTGGGCGCCGCCTTGCCGCCGAAGAATTTCACGCGCGGCATCCAGTCCCGTTCCGGGTGCGAGCGGATCTGGTCGTAAAGCGCGATCGCTTCGAGGATGTTCAGCAGCTGGCGCTTGTATTCGTGGATGCGCTTGATCTGGATATCGAACAGCGCCGAGGGATCGACCTTGATGCCGAGCCGGTCGGCGACAAGGTTGGCCAGCCGCGCCTTGTTGGCGCGCTTGACGGCAGCGAACTTGTCGCGAAAGCCGGCATCGTCGGCGAAGGCATCGAGATCCTTGATGGCGTCGATGTCGTCGAGAAAGCGGTCACCGATCGCCTCGCGGGCGAGCGACGTCAGCCCGGGATTGCACTGGATCAGCCAGCGCCGCGGCGTGATGCCGTTGGTCTTGTTGTTGATGCGGTCGGGATAGAGCTTGTGCAGATCGGCGAACACCGTCTCCTTCATCAGGTCTGTGTGGAGAGCCGAAACGCCGTTGATGGAATGCGAGCCGACAAAGGCCAGATTGCCCATGCGCACCCGGCGGTCGCCATTTTCCTGGATCAGCGAGATGCGGCTGATCTGCTCGTCCGAGAACTGGTCCGACGCGCGCGCCTCCAGAAGCACTTCGGCATTGATGGCGTAGACGATCTGCATGTGGCGCGGCAAAAGCCGCTCGAACAGCGGCACCGGCCAGCTTTCCAGCGCTTCGGGAAGCAGCGTGTGGTTGGTGTATCCGAAGGTGCGCTTGGTGATGCTCCAGGCAAGGTCGAAATCCATGCCGTGGACATCCATCAACAAGCGCATCAACTCGGGCACGGCGATGGCCGGATGGGTGTCGTTGAGATGGATCGCAGCCTTGTCGGGCAGCGACTTCAGATCACCATACTGGCTCAGATGGCGCTGGACGATGTCCTGCAGCGAGGCGGTGGAGAAGAAGTACTCTTGCCTGAGCCGCAGTTCCTGGCCGGCCTTGTGCGAATCCGCCGGGTACAGCACGCGTGACAAGGCATCGGCCTTGTTGCTTTCGGCAAGCGCGCCGATGTGGTCGCCGGCATTGAACTTGTCGAGCAGGATCGGATCGACCGGCATGCCCGACCACAGCCGCAGCGTGTTGACGCGGTTGGCCCGCCAGCCAACGACGGGCGTGTCATAGGCGACGGCCAGAACATGCTCGGTCGGCTTCCAGACATGGCGCTCGAGCCGGCCGTCCTTGGAGGTGATCGATTCCACCGAACCGCCGAACCCGACCTCGAAGGAGCGTTCGCGCCGTTCGAACTCCCAGGGGTTGCCGTGGTCGAGCCAGGTCTCGGGCAGTTCGACCTGCCAGCCGTCGTGAATCTCCTGGCGGAACATGCCATTGGCGTAGCGGATGCCGTAGCCATGCGCCGGAATGTCGACGGTCGCCATGCTTTCCATGAAGCAGGCCGCGAGCCGGCCGAGACCGCCATTGCCAAGCGCGGCATCCGGCTCGAGTGCCGCGATGAGGTCAAGGTCGACACCCAGCGACGACAGCGCCTCGCGCATGTTGTCCATCAGGCCGAGATTGGAGAAAGCATCGCGCATCAGGCGGCCGATGAGGAACTCCAGCGACAGATAATAGACGCGCTTTTCCTTCTGGTCGTAGGCCTCTTTCGTCGCCTGCATCCAGTTGTCGACAATGCGGTCGCGCACGACCTTGATCGAGGCAGTGAGCCAGTCGTACTGGGTCGCGACCGTGGTGTCCTTGCCGACCCTGTATTTGAGGGCCATCAAGACTTCCCTTGCGAGCGTCTCTGGGTCGGGATTTTCGAGCAGTGGCGGGAGGGGTTCGGATATCATCGCGCGCGTCATGCTGCCTCTCGTGCGGTTGCCATGATCATACCGGCTTTCATCGTTCGTCCCAGCCCATGCTAGCCGATACAGCTGCTTGTTCAATCGATTTAGATGAACCCGGGCCAGCTTACCCTGCGGCAATTTGGCAGTTCAAGCCGCCACAACCGCCTCCGGCGGAACCTTGGCTCCGGTCATGAAGGCCACGGCATCCGACATCGTATATTGCTTGGGATCGATGACGCAGAGGCGACGACCCAGCCGATGGATGTGAATGCGGTCGGCCACTTCGAAGACATGCGGCATGTTGTGCGAGATGAGCACGATCGGCAGGCCGCGCTTCTTGACGTCGAGGATCAGTTCGAGCACGCGGCGGCTTTCCTTGACGCCAAGGGCGGCAGTCGGTTCGTCCATGATCACCACACGACTGCCAAAGGCGGCGGCGCGCGCCACCGCCACGCCCTGGCGTTGGCCGCCCGAGAGCGTTTCCACCGCCTGGCTGATGTTCTGGATGGTCATCAGGCCAAGTTCGGTGAGCTTGTCGCGGGCACGCTTTTCCATCGCCGGACGGTCGAGCATGCGCAGCCATTGGCCGAGAAAGCCGGGTTTGCGGATCTCGCGGCCAAGGAACATGTTGTCGGCGATCGACAGTGCCGGCGACAGCGCCAGATTCTGATAGACGGTCTCGATGCCGGATTCGCGGGCCTCCATCGGCGATTTGAAGGAGACGGGTTTGCCTTCAAGCCGGATCTCGCCTTCGTCGGGCACGGCCGCGCCGGAAATTGCCTTGATGAGCGACGACTTCCCGGCGCCATTGTCGCCGATCACGGCAAGGATTTCGCCCGGGTAGAGGTCGAAGTCGGCATTGTCGAGAGCGGTGACGCGGCCATAGCGCTTGACCAGACCGCGCGCGGTAAGGATGGGTTCCTGGGTCATGATTATGCCGAAACCTTTCTGATCCATTGGTCGATCGCCACGGCGCCGATGATCAGCACACCGGTAAGCAGCACTTTCCATTGCGGATCGGCGCCCAGCATGTTGAGCCCCATGGAGACGACGCCGACGATCATCGCGCCAAACAGCGTGCCCAGGATCGAGCCGCGCCCGCCGAACAGGGAAATACCGCCGATCACCGTCGCGGTGATCGCCTGGAGATTGTAGTCGGTGACGGCGGCTGACGGCGAGATCGAGCCGTTGCGGCCGATGGAGACCCAGGCAGCGAAGGCGGCGATCAGCCCGGCAAGGGTGTAGACCGTCACCAGCACCTTCTTGGTCTGGATGCCCGACAGCTTCGCCGCCTCCTGATCATCGCCGACGGCGTAAACATGGCGGCCCCATGCCGTGTGATTGAGCACGTACCACAAGATCAGGACGAGCACGACCGTGGCAATGACGCCGAGCGTCAGCACCGCCGTGCCGACCTTGAAGCTCATTGCAAAGAGATGCAGCAGCGGTGCCTGGTTGTCGACGTCGGTGTCGCGGATCGTCTCATTGGCCGAATAGATGAAGTTCGTGGCCATGACGATGTTCCAGGTGCCAAGCGTCACGATGAACGGCGGCAGCTTCATGTAGGCGACCAGCAGCCCGTTGAGCAGCCCGCAGGCCGCGCCGGCGGCAAGCCCGATCGCCACGGCGACCACGCTCGGCATGCCGTAGCTGACCGCGCAATTTCCCATGATCACAGCAGAAATCACCATGATCACACCAATCGACAGGTCGATGCCGGCGGTCACGATGACCAGCGTCTGCGCGGCTCCGAGAATGCCGACGATGGCGATCTGCTGCAGGATCAGCGTCAGCGTGTAGGACGAAAAGAATCGCCCGCCGATGGCGATGCCGAAGATGATGACGGCCAGAACCAGCACGATCAGCGGCACCGCGGCCGGCGTCGAATGCAGGAAATGCTGGATGCGCTTGACGGCCGATTTGTGCTCGTCGAAAGCGGCAACGCTTGTGTCGCTGCTCGAGAGAACCTTCTCGAATTCCTGAGCTTGAGCCATGTTTCCTCCCCGTAGAGTGTCAGCCACACGCCGACTCCGGTCCACGCCTTTCCGGTCTGCTGCCGGGATTGTTCGCGGTCACGCGATCCATCGTCCACCCGAAGTGGCCGGGGATCAAGCCCCGACCGCTTCGGTTTTATAGTTGCCGGTCAGACCGGCATCAGCCCCAGCACTTGGCGAGGCCTTCCTTGGTGTCGATGGACTTCACGCCGTTGGCCGGCTTGTCGGTGACCAGGTTGACGCCGGTATCGAAGAAATTCTTGCCCTCGGTCGGCTTCGGCTTGGTTCCGTCCTTGGCGAAGGCAGCGATCGCCTCGATGCCGAGTGCTGCCATCTGCAGCGGGTATTGCTGCGATGTCGCACCGATGACACCTTCGGTCACCGACTTCACGCCGGGGCAGCCGCCGTCGACGGATACGATCAGCACCTGCTTCTCGAGGCCGACTGCCTTGAGCGCCTGGTAGGCACCGACAGCGGCCGGCTCGTTGATGGTGTGGATGACGTTGATGGTGTTGTCCTTTTGCAGAAGGTTCTCCATCGCCTTGCGGCCGCCTTCCTCGTTGCCGTTGGTGACGTCGTGGCCGACGATGCGCGGATCGTCCTCATCGCCGATCTTGTTGGGGTCCTTCACGTCGATGCCGTAGCCCATCATGAAGCCCTGGTCGCGCAGCACGTCCACGGTCGGCTGCGACGGCGTCAGGTCGAGGAAGCCGATCTTGGCGTCCTTCGCCTTGTCGCCGAGCGTGGCGGCGGCCCAGGCGCCGATCAGCTTGCCGGCTTCGAGATTGTCCGTTGCGAAGGTCGCGTCAGCCGCGTCGATCGGATCGAGCGGCGTGTCGAGCGCGATCACCAGCAGCCCGGCATCACGCGCCTTCTTGACGGTCGGCACGATGCCCTTGGTGTCGGATGCGGTGATCAGAATGCCCTTGGCGCCGTCGGCGATGCAGCTTTCGATCGCCGCCACCTGGCTCTCGCTGTCGCCGTCGATCTTGCCGGCATAGGTCTTGAGGTCGACGCCAAGTTCCTTGGCTTTCGCCGTGGCGCCTTCCTTCATCTTGACGAAGAAGGGGTTGGTGTCGGTCTTGGTGATCAGGCAGGCGCCGACACCGGCCGCGGATGCGGACGACGCGAACGCCATGAGACCCAGCGCGGCGGCGGCAAAAACGGTCGATTTCAAAAGTTTTGTATTGGTCACGACTTTCCTCCCAGTGGAACCATCCGGATGCCGGCCAACCGGCATCTGCAGCGCATCCAACGAAATTCTCCCAGCGTGGACGCTGCCTCAACAGACACCAGAGCGAAGTCCCTGTCAATAATTAAATCACTCTTATTTATTATTGACAGCCTTGCTCCGTTCACCCATTCTGGCCTCAAAAGCATTGCGGGGAAGCGACGGGAGGAACAAGGGTGGAGACCGCCATTGCGAGGCACGGTTCGCCCGAGGCGAATGACAGTCTCATTCACCGCGGCACCAACCAGAGCGGCATGCGGGACCACAACGAGCGGTTGGTGCTCTCGCTGGTGCGCCAGCACGGCAGCCTGGCGAAGTCCGACATCGCCCGCATGACCGGGCTTTCGGCGCAGACGGTTTCGGTCATCATGCGCGAACTCGAGGAAGAAGGCCTTCTGCTGCGTCAGGCGCCGTTGCGCGGCAAGATCGGCCAACCCTCGATCCCGATGGCGCTCAATCCCGACGGCGCCTATTTCATCGGCCTGAAGATCGGACGCCGCAGCGCTGAACTCGTGCTGATCGATTTCCTTGGCCAGGTCCGTTCGATGCTGCAGCATTCCTACCGCTATCCGGCGCCACGCGAGACAGTGGAATTCGTCACCACCGGTATGAAGAAGATGCGCGGCGCGCTGACGCCCGCGCAAGACAAGCGCATTGCCGGCCTCGGCATCGCCATGCCGTTCGAATTGTGGAACTGGGCCGATACCGCCGGCGCCCCGCGCGACGTCATGGACGAATGGCGTCACCGCGACATCAGAACCGACATCCAGGCGCAATGCGATTTTCCTGTGTACCTGCAGAATGATGCGACATCGGCCTGCGGCGCCGAACTCGTCTTCGGCCAGACGGGTGCTGCGCGTGACTTCGTTTATTTCTACATCGGCGCCTTTGCCGGCGGCGGCATCGTGCTGAATGGCCGGCTCTTTGGCGGGCCGACCGGCAATGCCGGTGCACTCGGCTCGATGCCGGTGCCGGGGCCGGATGGCAAGCCGACCCAGCTGATCGACGTAGCGTCCATCGCCATGCTCGAAAAGGCGCTCAATGCGCGCGGCGTCGAGGCTTCGCATCTGTGGACATCGCCGGAAGACTGGGGCGAGATCGGCCCCGAACTCGATGACTGGATCGCCAGCGCCTCGCAGGCGCTCGCCTATGCCATCGTCGCCGCATCCTCGGTCATCGATTTCGAAGCGGCGGTGATCGACGGATGGATGCCGAAGGCAGTGCGCCGCCGGCTGGTTGACGCCATCATCGCGGCCATCGCCACGATCGACGGAGAAGGCTTGAAGCTTCCCGCCGTCCGCGAGGGAACCGTCGGCATCCATGCCCGGGCGCTCGGCGGCGCCAGCCTGCCGCTTTCCGAACGCTTCCTGATCGGTTCGACGACGATTTCCAGGAGCGCCTGATGCTGATCGGAATCCCGGCGCTGCTTGGTCCGGAGCTTCTGGCGACATTGCGCGCCATGGGCCATGGCGACGAGATCGCCCTCGTCGACGGAAACTACCCTGCAGAGGAGCAGGCCAACCGTCTCATCCGGGCCGATGGGCATCATCTCCTGCCGGTGCTCGATGCGATCCTGAGCGTGCTGCCGGTCGACGATGCCGTACCAGAGGCGCTGTTTCGTGCCTCGGTCAAGGGTGATCCCTCGCTTGCCGACCCCGTGCATCATGAGATCGAGGCGCTGTGCGCAAAACGCGCTCCCGGCCGCAAGGTGGTTGCGCTGGCCGGTGCCGACTTCTATGCACGGGTCAAATCGGCGCATGCCATCGTCGCGACAAGCGAGCCGCGGCTCTACGCCAACATCATCATCCGCAAGGGCGTGATCTATCCGCCGGAGACCAGGAAACCATGATCCTCTGCTGCGGCGAAGCCCTGATCGACATGCTGCCGCGCACCACGACGGAGGGCGAGCCGGCCTTTGCCCCCTATGTCGGCGGCGCGGTGTTCAACACGGCCATCGCGCTTGGCCGGCTCGGCGCGCCGGCCGGCTTCTTTTCAGGCCTGTCGTCGGATCTGTTTGGCGGCCAGTTCAGGGATGCGCTTGGGGCGAGCAAGGTCAGCTCGACCTATGCGCACACCTCGCCGCGGCCGACGACGCTGGCCTTCGTCAAGCTGCACAATGGCCAGGCGACCTACACATTCTACGATGAGAACACCGCCGGCCGCATGCTGACCATCGACGACCTGCCACAGCTCGGCAACGAGATCGAGGCCATGCTGTTCGGCGCCATCAGCCTGATCTCCGAGCCCGCCGGCAGTGCCTATGAGGAGTTCATGCGGCGCGAGCATGAAAGCCGCGTCATGATGCTCGATCCCAACATCAGGCCGAACTTCATCCCGGACAAGGCAAAGCACCTCAGGCGCATCCGCGCGATGATGGCGATGGCCGATATCGTGAAACTGTCCGACGAAGACCTGAACTGGTTCGGCGAAGCCGGCTCGCACGAGGATGTCATCCGCAACTGGCTCGACCGCGGCCCCAAGCTGATCGTCGTCACGCATGGCAGCGAAGGCGCCGTCGGCTATACCAGGGAACACGCCGTCACAGTGATGCCGGAAAAGGTCAAGGTGGTCGACACGGTCGGCGCCGGCGACACATTCAACGCCGGCATCCTCGCCTCGCTGCACGAACAAGGCCTGCTGACAAAGACGGCGATTGCCGGCCTTTCGCAGGGTGCCATCGGCAAGGCGCTGGCGCTTGGCGCCAAGGCAGCGGCGGTAACGGTGTCGCGCGCCGGCGCCAATCCGCCCTGGCGGCATGAGATCGCCTAAGCAGGCCGCGAGCCGCCTGACGAGCGCTGGGATTGTCGATCACTTTATGTTTCGCGTGACCGTGCCGATCCGATATAGGCTGGTGGCGGCAGCTGCCGAAGCCCGGATTTCAGGCATCTCGAACGATCAGGCCGGAAATCCGAGGTAACAGACTGCGACACTTAAGCAATTCTCGGTTTTGCTCCCGTGCCTTTCTCGGCTGGCGCAACTCTGATACCAGCGGCCGGTTATCTGGCTAACCCGTTTTGAGGCCGACATGCAGTTCATCGATCTTGGCGCGCAGCGCGAACGAATCCGCGACCGGCTAAAGGCCGCGATCGACCGTGTCGTCGAAGAAGGCCGCTATATCCTCGGCCCGCAGGTCACCGAATTCGAGAACAAGCTCGCCGCCTATGTCGGCACCAAGCATGTCGTGGCCTGCGCCAACGGCACCGACGCGCTGCTGTTGCCGCTGTTTGCGGCCGGCGTCGGCCCGGGTGACGCGGTGTTCGTGCCAAGTTTCACCTTTGCCGCCACCGCCGAAGTGGTGGCGCTGGCCAAGGCAGAGCCGGTGTTCGTCGATGTCGACCCGCACACCTACAACATCGACATTGCCAGCCTCGAGGCGGCGATCGCCATGATCAAGAAGGAAGGCCGGCTGAAGCCGAAGGCAATCATTCCCGTCGATCTGTTCGGCCTCGCCGCCGACTATGGGGCGATCATGGCGATCGCCAACCGTGAAGGGCTGATGGTCATCGAGGATGCCGCCCAGTCGATGGGCGGCTCAAGCGACGGCAAGATGTGCGGCTCGTTCGGCGCCGTCGGCTCGACCAGCTTCTACCCGGCAAAGCCGCTTGGCTGCTATGGCGACGGCGGCGCGATGTTCACCAATGACGATGCGCTGGCCGAGCAGCTCAGGTCGTTCGCCTTCCACGGCAAGGGCGAGACGCAGTACGACAATGTCCGCGTCGGCATCAATTCGCGGCTCGACACGATACAGGCGGCGATCCTGATCGAGAAGCTGGCCATCCTCGAAGACGAGATGGTTGCCCGCCAGGTGGTGGCAAACCGCTACGCCGAAGGGCTTGGCGACATCGTGACCGCCGCCCGCAATTTGGACGGCAGCCGGTCTGCCTGGGCGCAGTACGCGATCGAGACACCCAAGCGCGATGGGCTGAGGGCGCATCTCGGCGAAAAGGGCATTCCGTCGGTCATCTACTATGTGAAGCCGCTGCATGCCCAGGTCGCTTATCGCGACTATCCGCGCACGCCGACCGGTCTTGCCGTGTCGGAGGAACTGCCGAAGCGGATCCTGTGCCTGCCGATGCACCCCTATCTCAGCGAAGCCGACCAGGATCGCATCATCGAAACGATCCGCAACTACATCGGCTCGAATTCCGCACAGGCCGCGGCCGAGTAGATTCCGGCCCGTCTCAGGCGGGGCTGACCCCTGCCCTGCCGCTAGCAATGAAATGCGGGTTGGCGAAATCCTCGTCATCGCTCTGCCTGCGCTTGCCATAGACCAGGGGCCGGCCATCCAGCGTGCGCGTCATGCCGCCGGCCGCGCGCAGCACGGCATCGCCCGCCGCAGTATCCCATTCCATGGTGCGGCCGAAGCGCGGATAGACATCCGCTTCGGCGCTGGCGAGAAGGCAGAATTTCAGGGACGAACCGACCGAGACGATTTCGGCGGCACCGAGATCGCGAATATAGGCCTCGGTTTCCGGCGTGTTGTGGGAGCGGCTGGCGACGACGGCCAATGGTTCCACAGCCGTTCTCACCGAGATCGGCCGGCGGGCTGTGATCTGATAGTCGCTGTCGACCTCGATGGCTTCCGCCCTGCCCGGCCGGCCTGAAAAAAAACGACCGCTGCATGGGGCGAAGACGACACCGACTTCCGGCACGCCATCACGGACAAGCGCGATGTTGACTGTGAAATCGGTGCGGCGGTTGACGAATTCCTTGGTACCGTCGAGAGGATCGATGAGAAAGAAAGCCCCGTCCAGGCGCGGTGGCACGATGCCGGCGGATGCTTCCTCCTCGGCCACGCAGGGAATGTCGGGAAATGCGGCACGCAGTCCGGCGAGAATGATCTTCTCGCTTTCGCGGTCCGCCTCGGTCACCGGCGAGGCGTCGGACTTGCGGTCGACCGCACAGCCAGCGTGGAACACACGCATCACCTCGCGCCCGGCCATCAGGGCCAGCCGCTCGAAGACTTCGAGCATCAGCCTGTCGTCAGATGCCGCCGCCGTTGTCGTATTGGTCTTCGGCAATGTCGCGCTCGTTCAGCCAGTGTTCCAGGGCGTCTACCATCTCCTCGGCCGATTTGCCGAGCGTCTTCAGATGGATCTCCGGGGTTTCCGGCGCTTCGTAAGGTGAATCCACGCCGGTGAAATTCTTGATCTCGCCATTCAGCGCCCGAGCATAGAGGCCCTTCGGATCGCGTCTGGCGCATTCCTCGAAAGGCGTATCGACAAACACCTCGATGAATTCGCCGTCGGCCATCAATTCGCGCGCCATGCGCCGCTCGGCGCTGAACGGCGAAATGAACGAGACGATGACGATAAGTCCGGCGTCGGCCATCAAACGCGCCACTTCGGCGACGCGCCGAATATTTTCGACGCGATCGGCGTCGGTGAAACCAAGATCGCGGTTGAGACCATGACGGACGTTGTCGCCGTCCAGGATATAGGTATGGCGACCGGTGGCGAACAGCTTCTTTTCGAACAGATTGGCGATGGTCGATTTGCCGGAGCCCGACAGTCCGGTGAACCAGAACACGGCGGGCCGCTGGTTCTTCATGTCGGCACGGACGCGCTTGCCGACATCGAGCGACTGCCAATGGATGTTTTCGGCCCGGCGCAGCGAGTGCAGGATCATGCCGGCGCCGACCGTGGCGTTGGAGATGCGGTCGATCAGGATGAAGGCGCCGGTGGTGCGATTCTCGGCGAAGGGATCGAAGGCGATCGGTGTCCGCGTCGAGATGTTGCAGATGCCGACTTCGTTCATTTCAAGCGACTTGGCCGCCTCATGGGCAAAGTCGTTGACGTTGATCCGGTACTTCAGGTCTGTGACGGTGGCGCTGGTCTGGTCGGTCTCGGTGCGCAGGATGTAGGAACGGCCGGGCAGCAGCGCATGCTCGTCGAACCAGACGATGTTGGCGGCGAACTGGTCGGCGACCTGCGGCCTTGCGGCCGGCGAAACCAGCATGTTGCCGCGTGAAATCTCGACCTCGTCGTCAAGGACAAGGGTGACGGCCTGACCGGCCGCCGCTTGGGCCAGGTCACCGCCATGGGAGACGATCCGCTTGATGCGCGAGGATTTGCCGGACTTGGCGACGACAACTTCGTCACCGGGTGCAATCGAACCCGACGCGATCGTGCCGGCAAAGCCGCGAAAGTCGAGATTGGGGCGATTGACATACTGGACCGGAAAACGGAACGGCAGTTCGATCACCGCTTCGTCGACCGACACGGTTTCGAGATGCTCGATCAGCGTCGGGCCGGAATGCCATTCCATGCTTTCCGAGCGACGGGTGACGTTGTCGCCGTAGCGGGCGGACATCGGGATCGGCACGATGGTCTGGAAGCCGAGATCGCGCGAGAATTGCCGGTAGGACTCGGTGATGCGGTCGAAGATCGCCTGATCGAACCCGACGAGATCGATCTTGTTGACGGCGAGCACGATGTGCCGGATGCCGAGCAGCGAGGCGATGATCGAATGGCGTCTCGTCTGCGGCAACACCCCTTGCCGGGCATCGATCAGCACAATCGCCAGGTCGGCGGTCGAAGCGCCGGTCGCCATGTTGCGGGTGTATTGTTCATGGCCGGGCGTATCGGCAACGATGAACTTGCGCTTCGGCGTGGCGAAGAAGCGGTAGGCGACGTCGATGGTGATGCCTTGCTCGCGTTCGGCCTCGAGGCCATCGACCAGAAGCGCGAAATCGATGTCGTCGCCGGTTGTGCCGTGTTTGCGCGAATCGCGTTCGAGCGCGGCGAGCTGGTCCTCGAAAATCTGCTTGGTGTCGGACAGCAGGCGGCCGATCAGCGTCGATTTGCCATCATCGACCGAACCGCAGGTCAGGAAGCGCAGCAGCGACTTCTTCTCCTGCGCCGCCAGATAGTCGCGGACGCCATCGGTGGGTGCGAGGCTCTTTGCCATGATGTGGCGCATGGTCAGAAATACCCCTCGCGCTTCTTCTTTTCCATCGAGCCGGCTTCATCGCGGTCGATCAGGCGGCCCTGCCGTTCGGAGGTGCGCGCAGTCAGCATTTCGCCAACGATGGCTTCCAGCGTGTCGGCATCCGATTCGATGGCGCCGGTCAGCGGATAGCAGCCCAGTGTGCGGAACCGCACCAGCCGGTTCTCCACCACCTCGCCGGGCAGCAGCTTCATGCGCTCGTCGTCCTTGAGGATCAGCATGCCGTCGCGCTCGACCACCGGCCGTTGCTTGGCGAAATAGAGCGGCACGATCGGGATGTTTTCCTGCAGAATGTACTGCCAGATATCGAGTTCGGTCCAGTTCGACAGCGGAAAGACGCGGATCGATTCACCCGATGCGATACGGGTGTTGAATATCTTCCACATCTCGGGCCGCTGGTTCTTCGGGTCCCAGACATGCTGCGCGTTGCGGAAGGAAAATATGCGCTCCTTGGCGCGCGATTTCTCCTCGTCGCGGCGAGCGCCGCCAAAAGCCGCGTCGAAACCGTATTTGTCGAGCGCCTGACGCAGCGCCACGGTCTTCATCACATGGGTATGGGTGTTCGAACCGTGATCGAACGGATTGATGTTGTCGCGCACGCCATCTTCGTTGACGTGAACCAGCAGATCGAAGCCGAGTTTCTGCGCCATCTGATCGCGAAAGGTGATCATCTCGCGGAATTTCCACGTCGTGTCGACGTGAAGGAAGGGGAACGGCGGCTTGGCCGGATAAAACGCCTTCATCGCCAGATGCATCAGCACGGATGAATCCTTGCCGACCGAATAGAGCATGACCGGCTTGGCGAAGGCGGCCGCAACCTCACGGAAGATATGGATGGACTCGGCTTCAAGCCGCTGAAGATGCGTAAGCGCAGTTGTCATGGACTGTGAGCGTTCTTTCGTGCCTTCCGACAGAAGACCTTGCCTCAAATCATCGAGCTTTTTGCGCCCGGTTCGAGCCTTGCTTCTGGACAATCTCTTTCGTGCCGGCGTTCTAGCAGATCGCCGTTGTCGAGAACAATGCTGGACTGACGCGGCGGGACACGGTTCGGGAATGAATTTTCCATGCGCGCCGCAAAAGCCGGAAATTCCTGCTCACTGGGCGAACCGACAAGAAAAGCCGGGAAAAATATTGCCTGGCTGAAACACAAGCTGCCATCCGCATGCCTTCGCCAGGCGTCCGTCGGTGGCCCGCCGATTTCTGGTGGCAACCCCGCCTTGCCGCACTATCGAAAAAAGGGGCCAGCCGCTATACCGGCCGTTGAAGACGAGCACGACGCACGATGGAACACGTGTAAATTCGAGGCGGTCATATCCGTTTCCGCTAATGACACCTATCGCTTCCAGAGAATTGCGACCTAGAGCATTGAACCGGTTTTCATCCATAAGACAGCAGTTCACGCCCTCGCGGGTGAATATCTACTTCTCCATCCTTTGCTTCTTTTTTCCACCGGTTCTGGGATCGGTGGTCAGTTTCGTTTTCAATGGCGGAGCCCTCGCGTCCGTCGTGCTGATTGCCACTGGGAAAAGGCGCTTCAACGCCGACCTGCCCGTGATCTGGCTGACAGCCGCAATCTATGCGTACTGCGCGGCCAATCTCGTGGCTTCCGTCGTCAACAACTCGTTCGTCAGAGATGCCCCGCACCTCATCCCGCTCGTCACCTTCCTGTTCTTCCCGGTCTCCTATTCGACCTGGAGCATCACACAGAAAACCACGCTTGCCCGCGTCATCGTGCTCAGCAGCATGGTCGCCTGTTTTGCAGCGCTGCTGATGGCCGTCGTCCAGCAATATTGGATTGGGGTCAGGGCCGAGGGCGGGGCCGGAAATCCGATCGTCTTCGCAACTGTCGTCTGCCTTGCCGTGGTGGTCTGTGTGGCCGGTGCTTTGTCAGGCATAGAGCGAACCCGGAACCCCCTCTTCTACGCCGCACTGGCCGGGACGATCGCCATCATCTATTCCGGTTCGCGTATTGTCTGGCTGGCGCTGCTGATTGCCGGCATCGCTGTTCTGCTGATCAATCATCAGAGGCTCAGAGGCAGGAATGCCGTTCGCGTCCTGCTGCTGCTGGCGGCAGTCGGCGTCGTGATCGCCGCTTTCGGCTTCCAGGCGATATCCGGGCGCGTCGACTTTCTGCGCTCCGATTGGGATGCGCTTGGGACCGGCGGCAATTACGACACCTCGGTGGGAATACGTGTTGCCCTTTGGGAGATCGGCCTCAAAGCGTTCCATGACATGCCAGTGTTCGGACATGGTGTGGGTGCGAGCCAGCTTTTGATCAAGCAGGGGTTTCATGATCAGTTCGCAATGGACACAGGCTTCAACCATTTCCACAACGGCTTCCTGACCGCCTTGGTGCAAGCAGGAATTCTGGGCGCCGCGTCGCTGGCGGCGATCTTTGTCGTTGCCGCTGGAAATGCCGCACGGGTGTTGCGAAACAACAGCGATCCGGTCGAGCGGTTCGGCGCCACCATGATCGTCGTCGTCGTGATCACCTATCTGACGGCCGGAATGACGGGTATCCTCGTTGGCCATGACATCCTGGACTCGGTGCTGATGGTGTTCCTGGTGTGCGGAACATATCTCGCCTCCGGACGTCAGGCGCCTTTGATGGAAGAGCTGGCACTTCCACCCGTGATGGAAGAGCAGACACTTCCATCAGCCACCCAAGAGCTGTTGCGAGCAAGGCAATGAAAGTCTTGGTGACAGGCGCGACGGGTTTCATCGGACGTCTTGTCGCGCATCACCTTCGCGAGGCCGGTGTCGAGCTTCGCCTCGCCTCCCGTCACCCGGAGCGGCTTGGTTCGGGAAACGAGGCTGTGCTGATGCCCGGTTTCGATGCGCCGGCCGCGGCCTTCCTGGAACTTACCAGGGGTGTGACCCATGTCGTCCATTGTGCCGGCCTCAACAATGATCAGGGCAATGCCACCGAAGCCGACTATCGGGCCGCCAATGTGGAGTTGAGCGCGCGGCTGGCGCATGCCGCCGCCACGCAGGCGAGCGGACGTTTCATCCATCTCTCCTCGATCCGGGCCGTGATCGGCGCGCGCGTCAGCGCAACGATCGACGAGAACACGCTTCCCGCCCCGCAATGCCTATATGGGCGCACGAAGCGCGAAGGCGAGATCAAGGTTCTGGACGCCTTTGCGTCGCACGGCCGTTCCGATGCCGCCGTGTTGCGGCTGCCTCCGGTCTATGGAAGCGGCATGAAGGGAAACCTGGCGACGCTGATGCGCCTGGCCGATACGGCGCTGCCGCTGCCGACAGGCGCCTTGACGGGAATCCGCTCGCTGATGTCCTCCGAGGCCGCGGCGCGGGCAGTATCGCACCTGCTGAGCCATCCGGGGTCACTTCGCCCGATCTATGTTGGCGCCGACGTGCCGCCGGTCGCGGTCGCCGCCATCATCGCCGCCTTTCGCAGCGCTTTCGGACGGCCAATGCGCCTGATGGCCGTACCGGCCAGCCTGATGCGGCCGGCCGCGGCCGTGCTGGGCAGGCGGGCGTTTTGGGACGGCATGACCGCGACGCAGATATGCGACCCTGCCCTCTTGATGTCGCAGGGGTGGGCGCCTGAAACCGGCACGCTGGAGCGGCTGGCCGAATTGGCGCGGCTCAGCAAATCCCGACTTCTTGTTTGACCATGATCTTTTCTGCTCAGCCCCGATAGACTGTTCCTAACAGGATCCGAAGGTCGAGCCAAAATGACGCTGTCTTGAGATAGGCGGCATCCGTTTGCGCCAAAAGCTCCGGGTTCGACATGTCGATGCCCCTGATCTGGGCCAGGCCGGTTATGCCCGGAAGTGCCGCCAGAACCCCCAGCCGCCTGCGGTATTCGATCAGTTCCGTTTGCGTCGGCAGACAGGGACGCGGCCCGACCAGGCTCATCTCGCCCTTCAGAACGTTCCAGAATTGCGGCAGCTCGTCGAGCTTGAACTTCCGCAGGACCTTGCCGACCGATGTCACGGAACTCACCGGCGCCTCATGCGTGGGCAATGACGGTGTTCCCTGGTACATCGTGCGCAACTTGTGACAGCGAAAAAGCAGGCCGTCGCGGCCGACCCGCGTCTGCGAGAAAATAACCGGACCGGGCGACGATAGCCGAACGGCAAGGGCGGCGAGCACCAAAACGGGCGACGTGGCCACCAGCAGCAGAGCCGCACCGGCAAGATCGAAGATTTGCTTGGTTGCCTTCATGAATGGCCGATCGTGCTCCCTGCCAAAGCCCCTAGAGCATGATGCCGAAAAGTGCGAAGCGGCTTTCGGACGACATCATGCTCTATCTCTTTGAATTAGAGGCGGATTCAGATTTCAGGTCGATTCGACCTGAAATCATCCGGCTCTAGGCGACGCCGCAGGCGAAGCCCGTCAATGCGGTCGACGTAGCATGAGGTCGTCGCTTGACCAAGTGCGCCATGCAGCCGTTTCGATGCTCAGATGCGGCCCAGGATGAATGCGAGATAGAGGCCCAGGGTCCCGGGAAAAGTCTGCCTATAGACACCGCTTTTGCGCAAGCCGCCCAAACGCTGGAAGAGACTGCCCCGCCGCCCGCTTGTGAACATGTCGAGGCATGCCGCTGCATCTGACGTAAGAAGGTCGCGATTGACGGCAAGGCCTTCAAGATTGAGATCGGTCCAGCCGGCAAAATCGCCCTTGAACAACCGGCCAAGCCGGGAAAATCTTGCCCTCCACGACACGTTGGCGCCAACCAGGTTTGCCGCATGCTGCCGGTAGCGCACCAGCGGCCGCGGATCGTAGCGGACGATGCCGCCGGCGGCGGTCACGATAAGATAAGCCCACCAGTCGTGGCTGACGAACCCGCTTCGCGCCGAGGCCCTGGCCAGCAGGTCGCGTGCCGCGGCGTTGAGCAGAATGGTGTTGCCGCCGGCGATGCTTTGCACAAGTGCGTTGCGAAAGGATGGCGGCCGGCGAAACAGCGGCGAATGGCCGACAAGGCTTCCCGTCTCTGTCATGGTCGCGGTTCGCGAGCAAAACATCAGCGGGATCTTTGCGTCATAAGCCTGCATCCAGCTGATAGCGTTCTCCAGCCGGTCGGATTCCCAGATATCGTCCTGGTCGCAGAAGGCATAGCAGTCCGCATCGATACGTCGATCGAGGATCATCGACCGGAAATTGGCGGCGAACCCTTGCCGCGGCCCCTCCACTAGGGTCACTCGACCCTTGGGCCAGCGGGATTTCCATGTCTCGATGATGGCGATCGTGTCATCGATGGAGCCATCGTCGGAGATCCACAGGTCGATCAGCGGGTGCGACTGCACGAGCAGGGATTGCAACTGCTCATCGATGAAGGCAGCGCCGTCTTTCGTGCCCATCAGGACCGCGATGCGCAGATCTTCTTTGCTCACGAGATTCCAACACCCTGCAAATGCCCAGGAATGGCTGGGCTTGTCCGATCCACCATCAAGATCGCTTTCTGAATTTGGAGCGGTTCATCATTTCACGGAAACGCAGAACCGCTCTATCTCTTTGTTTTGACCCAGTTCCGGGTTTTGACGCAGTTCCGGACGGAAAACCGTTTCACACTTTTTCTGGAATTGCTCTAGGTCGTCTGCCCGGCCGTTTTCGGGATCGCGTCCTGATGAATGCTCCCTTTGGCCTTCTTGGCGCGGTCAAGGCCTGCGAGCACGGCGAGTGCAGCGGCCTTGTCCTGGTTCTTCACCGACTGCTGCAGATCCGTGAGCGCGGCCTGGACATCCGACCATTCCACGACATCCGTGCTGAGGCCGAAAATCTTCGAAATGCCGATCTCGACGAGTTCCTCATCCTCACCATGCAGCGTTTCGTGAAGCTTTTCGCCCGGCCTTATGCCGGTGAACCGGATTGGAATGTCCGTGTATGGGCTCTTTCCGGCCATGCGGATCATCGTTTCGGCCACTTCGAGGATCGGCACCGGCTTGCCCATGTCGAGCATATAGACGGCATAATCTTCCCCGCCCTGCCGCGACGCGGCATCGACCGCCGACATGATGACGAGATCGACGGCTTCGGCCACTGTCATGAAATAGCGCGTCATGCGCCGGTCGGTGATGGTGACTGGCCCCCCGGCCTCGATCTGCGCCTGGAATATGGTCGCCACCGAACCATTGCTGCCAAAGACATTGCCGAACCGGACAGCGACGAACTTGGTGACGGATCGACGCCCGCCCGGCTCGCTCGCGGGCGTCCCATGCAAGGCGCTGACGATCTGTTCGGCAGCCCGTTTTGTCACGCCAAGCACCGATGAGGGATCCACCGCCTTGTCGCTCGATATCATGACGAACTGCGCAACCCCGCATCTGGCGGCGACCTCGGCACAGACAAGGGTGCCGAAGACATTGGTCTGGATGGCCGAATCCCAGTTTTCCTCAAGCAGCGGAACATGCTTGAGCGCCGCGGCGTGAAAGACGATGTCCGGCCTGAATTCGGTGACGACACGCGTTATCTGGCGCCGGTCCGCGACATCGACGATGCGGACCTTGAGACGGTCGTGGTGCTTCTCGTCAATGTACTGGCTCAACTGGAAGATGCCGAACTCGGAGTTGTCGGCGACGAGTACCGCCTCCGCCCCCAACTCCAACGACCGCTTGACCAACGTTCGGCCGATCGATCCGGCACCCCCGGTCACCAAGACACGCTTGCCGCCAACGAAGGCACCGATCCGCTCGACATCGGACGGCACTGTCGGGCGGCGCAGGATCGTCTCCATCTCGACAGCGTCGAGAACCAGCTTTCCCTGCTTTTCCAGCTCCGAAAGACCGGAGAACTGCACGACCGTTATGTCGCCGTGCCGGGCGACGCGGACGAGTTCCGAATACTCCTCGATCTCGCGCTCGGCGCCGCTTCCGAAAATCAGCAGGTCCAGGCTTTTGGTGCCGGTCGTATAGTCTTCCAGGACGTCGATCAGACGCGGCCGGGTCGCCACCACGGGAACGCCTTGAATCCGCGTGCCCAATGGTACGCCGCGCTCGGTCGCCATGATCCCGGCGATGGCATAGTCCGCCGGGTCCGCCGTGCGCGTGAAGCGAATGATCAGGTCGGCTTCGCCGAGCCGGCCAACGAACAACGCTCGCTTGGCCTGCGTCTTGTCGGTCTTGCGGCTCAGGATACCCCAGCTCGCGCCGTCACGCAGGAAGCGGTAGAACAGCCGGGGCGCCGATATGACCGTGAAGGAGACCAGGAAGAAGACGATGAACTGGCGCTCGTTGAGCCCCTGCACAGGCTGGAAAGAACGAACCAGCATCGAAGTGGCATACAGCGTGACCGTCAAAATCGCGCAGCTCTTCAGGATATTGAAAAAGTCGGGCGTCGAGGCAAACCGCCAGACGGTGGTGTAGAGACCACAATACCTGAACAGGAAATGGCTGATGACAACAATGCCCGCCCAGGTTGCCAAACCCTGGTTGGAGAGCGGATCGAACGAAAGATTCGACCGCGAAAGCACAAGGCTCAGTGCCACAGCGACCAGGACCATGACCACATCCTGGACCATTATCAAGGCGCGCCGCATTCCCGGCCTGAGTCCGAATACAGCTTCGACATAAGAATTCATTGGACGGCACTAGACTCCAGGCTCACTGACATGGATATCACCAAAGTGCGAACACGAAGACCATTCGTGGCCGATCACCTTTCTCAAAGTGCCATCCCCGGCCCCAGCCGTGCGGTATCGCATACTGCGGGCTTGAGGTCATAGCCAGATGTTTTTTTCTAAACCGCACTCGGCCAAGCCCGCGCTTATGCTTATCTTTGTTTCGCGCATGACGCCAGTTCCCTAGAGACCGGCCACCGCGCCCCTTGCAAGAGGCAGGCCTGCAGGATACAGGGCGGTGCTCAACCCTGCCGCGAGAAGCTCCATTTTTCCAAGGCCATTGTGACGCAGTGCGTTGCCATATGATCATCACAATGACTATGAACAGGTCTTTGGCGGTTCATCAGAGCCGCCCCGACATGACGCACAAAAACAAAGATGTGACACTCCCCGATGATTTCGGCATTAAACGGCGCCTTTGACGACATCTCCAAGGCCATGAGGCTGTACCGGGTCTGGATCGCCCTTGCCCATGAGGATATCGGCGACCAGCACAGACGCACGACCCTGGGACCGCTTTGGATGCTGGTCAATTATTTCGCGTTCGTAGGCACATTTGTCTTTGTTTTCGTGACCAAGGACGCCAGCAACCCAAGCTATATAGCCTATGTCGCCATCGGTATGCTGGTGTGGTTCTATCTTAGCGAAACCATCAGCGTGAGCGTGTCGCTGTTCCAGCGCGAAGCGAGCTTCATTCAAGGCACGACGCTGCCGTTGTTCGTCTATGTGATGCGATTGACGATGCAATGCATCATCCGGGCTGCTTATTCGATGGCGGGTTGCATTCTCATTCTGTTGCTAAGCGGCTACGGCACCAACATGAACTGGTTGTTTTCGCTGCCGGGCCTGCTGCTCATCATCTTGGCTACGCCGGCATTTGTCGTGGTTTTTGCGTTCCTGGGCGCTTTCTTTCCCGATAGCGAATTCATTGTCGGCAACATGATGCGGGTGGGCATGTTCTTCACGCCGGTCTTTTGGGTCTATAGCGGGCAAGAGGGCGTTCAAAAACATGCCTATCATTGGAACCCGTTCACCTATTTCCTGGAGAGCGTGCGCGAGCCGATCACCGCAGGCATATTTCCGGTGCACTCCCTGGCGGTGACGGGTTATTTCTGCCTCGGCCTCTGGGCACTTGCGTTGCTGCTGCTGGGCCATTATCGCAAGCGCATCGTTTTCCTGATCTGAGTGTCATGACTTCCATCAAACTGAACAATGTCAGCCTCGTTTATCGCCTGTTCGAAAAGTTGACGCTTTCGGCGCCTGGCCGGCGTCGGACCGCTCTGGGCGGCAACATTGCAAGCTCCGGCACCAGGCAGGTCGTGCAGGCGCTCGACGATGTCAGCTTCGAACTCAAGGCGGGCGACCGATTAGGGCTTGTCGGCCCGAATGGCGCAGGCAAGACCACCTTGCTCAAGGTTCTATATGGGATCTACCAGCCATCGGGCGGCACGATATCGATCGCGGGCAAGGTCGACGCCCTGTTCAACATCAGCATAGGGTTTCGTCCCGAGGCCACAGGGCGCAGAAACATTGTGCTGAGGGGGTTGATCAGCGGCTGGACGACGGCTGAGATCGAAGAGAAAATGGAAGAAATAATCGATTTCAGCGAACTGGGCGACTTCATCGACCTGCCGTTCAAGGCGTACAGCCAAGGTATGGCGGCACGCCTGGCGTTTTCGGCAGCGACCGCGCTTGAGCCTGAAATTCTGCTGATGGATGAATGGATTGGCGCCGGCGACGCGTCATTCCAGGAAAAGGCCAAACGGCGGATGGACGAACTCGCGGAAAAGGCCGGCATCATCGTGCTGGCCAGCCACGATCACACGCTGATCGAGCGCGTTTGCACGAAGAAACTGACACTTCGAGCCGGCCAGGTGGAGTCGCTGACTTAACAAGCGCCTGGCGATTGTTTGCCTCGTATCCACGGCGTTCTGCGAGTTGCCGTTTCCTCGGTTGCCGAAACCTCGCACGCACCCCCCTGTGAATTCGCTTTGAACGCCATCCATTCAGGGCCGTCTGGAACCTTACCCGAGCGAATTGCCCATGCGTGAGGTCAGTTCGTTGCGCCGCGACCAAGCGTGGTCATCCATCGCAGCCCGCGATGCAGCGGCCTGAGGACCCTGAACGCGGTTGGCGATCTAAACAGGATTGACCTCTTGATCGAGAAGATGAGGCCACGGAATGATCTTTTCACTCCCAGGTTTCCGAATTCCGCCGGCGATCCATTCGCTAACAACGCCTGCAATTTGGTCTCCAGCATGACATAGTTGTGAGCCGCGTGCCCCGCGGTCATCACGTGTCGGAAAGTATATTCGGCGTCGATTGCGACATAGGCTATGATCCGCTCTATGGCATGGACCAAACTTCCATCGCGATAATCCATATCGGCGAAGTCGTTCCAGCTCCATTTATGTTCGAAAAGCTTCCTTAGCGCTGCAGGACGAAACCAGTACATTCCACCATAAGGCGCGACGGGCGTATTATCATCCAGATGCACGATCAGACCCAATTGTTCGGCCAACTTTGCAACGTTTTCCTTGTTGCCAAACCATGAGTTTCCCATGGTCGCATAGCCAATATGAATCATCGGCGGCATGACGAGGCCAAGCGCTGGATTTTTAGCAAAAAGCTCAAGCAGATTTTCAACATATCCAGGAGTGTGGAGAAGGTTCTCAAAGGTGTGAAGCTTGAACAATTCTCCCTTTGCGCCGTCCTGGGGAGATCGCTTGGAATGGATCCGGCAGATCAGGTCGTAACGGTCCTCGAGCACATAGTCCCGGCACCCTATGAGAAGAGCCGAGGTATCCCTGCCGTCGTTTTGGACGACCAGAACGACGGCATTTCTGGCATTCGGCGCCTTGGCGATTGCCTGCTGGATCAACGCCTGCTTGTCGGCATTGTCTGTCGTGATGATCAGGTCGTAGCCCTTCGGCACATTCTCGGCGTAGCCTAGAATCTCATCTATCAGGTCGACATGATAGACATGCGCAAGAACCGCTATCCGATAACTGTCCCAATTCCGTTGCACACCGACATATCTGTCTGGCAGGACGGAGAGCAACGCGGCGTTGCCATTTAGCGTGCGAGGGGTCCCCAGGCGGCCAACGCTTTTCCATACCAGCGACAAATCATAATCTGATTGGTTCTCTACTATCTCCAGAGCCCGCGGCAGGTTGATGGCCTCGCGCTCGAGAAATAGCGTGTCATGAAAGAACAGCCGCTTCTTCAGGATCGGGCTGCGGTCCTCCAGCGTTCTGTCCGGCTCCATCATAACTGGATAGGGCGTCTTGTACCGCTCCGGATCAACCAACACCGAACAGGTGTAGCCCAGCGCCTGGAAGTGCTCCGTGAACACAGTCTCGTGCTTCGCGATTGAATCCATATAGGAGTTGATTGGCACCATCTGGGTCCAATAATCACGAAACGCCTTGGACTGATGCAAGGACCGCCGCACCGCGATGAAATGGGAGTTCAGGTGGAAGGGCAGTTCCGACTTCCTGACGTCGATCGGATTGGGCCTCATCGCCTTGTGAGCGGAGATCCCCCAAAAGTCACACTGACGTTGGTCCATCTCGGAGAACATTTCCGAGAAGGGAAAAATCGGCCCGTAAAACGTGTGGTTGAAAAGCAAGATCTCATCGAAGTGTGAAAGTTCATCCCACCCGATATGTTCGAGCGCGGTCCGATAGGCCCATACGTCGAACCCTTCATTTTCCCTGATCAGGAAACTATCGGCAGCTTCAGAAAGGCGAGACTGGGCCTCCTCGTCTACAGGACCGTTGCAAACCACCAGCAGTTTCTCAACAAATGGCCTGATCGACGCAATCAGGTGAAAATAATAGTCATCCACTTTGCCGTGCTGATCGTAGTAAAATGCAATTGCCAGACGCCTCATCGACCCATCTCTCTTTGGTGCAAACGACACCTGAATTTAACTGGAAAACGGCTCTCTTGAATGACCCACCAGCACGGCCGGGAGTGCCGATCAAGACGCCTATGTCGATAGCAAGCCGGAACGTTCCGATACGGGATTGACGACGTCGCCAGGCCATATCCTGCCACCCAAACGCCATCGAGAGATGATGTTTTCGGGGCGCTTCATCGAAGTCCGTGATAGCGTCGAAAAAACAGGCATTCCGAGACCGCTGGTTAGATTGGGCGCTATTCGCAGGACGTCAGGCGCACGCATTAAACCATTCGGTGCCGATAAAAAAGGCCGCAGAACCACAATCCCATGGATGTCCGTATCCTTGGGAAGGAACAATCAGCTTCTCCCTGAAGACTCCGCGAGGACCGCCTCCCCTCTTGCAAGCGAGTCGATGTTCTTGCGACCGGCAACCCGAGACGAAAAGCGCTTGCCCCATTTGTTGATTGGATCCTCAACAAAGTAATTCAGCAGGAAGGCAGCCGGGATCACCAGGGCCAAAGTCATCGTCAGACAGAGCATGAAGGCAATGGTTTGACTCGCGACCAACCCCTGGATCGATCTCATGGCCGGAATGAGCGTGACGATAAAAAGGCTGTGAAGAAGATAGACCGAGTAACTGATTCTCCCCAGCCATGCCGAAACAGGATTGACGATCGCAGCAACGGGGAAAAGGCCAAGCCCGATGACCAACGCGCCAAACATCACCCCTTCCCAATAATATTTGTCGAATATCGCGACCTTGTTTGCGGTGATTGCGAAAAACAGCACAGGCACAAACGTCAGAAGAGCCAATCCTATCTGCTTCCTTTCCAAGCGCTTTTCCAATATCGGCAACAGGTAGAATGCGATGAGGCCGAACGTAAAAATTGGAGCTCGATAAAGAATGGAATATAGATAATAGTCGAAAGCGTCGGCAACAAACAAGCTTACATTCATGAAGAAAAGGGTGGCTATGCATATAGAAACAAGGAACACGGAAATTGACAACAGCACCCCTTTGGCAAATCGATATAACAACGGGAATATTAGGTAAAATACCATTTCCACTCCAACGGTCCACCCGGCCGGAACGATGGAGGTTTGGTAACCTGGAACAAAATTGAATAGAAATGTCAAATTGAGGAATATTGATTTGGCATCGATCTTCACGCCGCTGAAATTGTGAATGCACATGACCAGGATAATTAAGTAAAATAGGGGAGCAATCCTGAAAAACCGACGCAGCGCGAACCCCAGCATCGGGCGAACTTCGCGATCATGAACTGGCATACTGAGGCAGAGTGAAAATGCACTCACCACGAAAAACAGATCCACTCCCATGGTGCCGTTTACGACGAACAGATCGAGAAACGGTGCAACTTGCAGACGCGGAGATGGAAGCATCGCCACGTGCACAACGACGACCCAAATGGCCGCCAGCCCACGCAATGCGTCGAGGAAGGGCACCCGGTTCGGAGCTGCGTTGTACCTACCTGCCAATTTAGTAACCTCAGCGGAATTCTTGCAGCACCCCTACTTGGAACACCCCGGCTACGCAACCTGTCGGCTTGAGGGAGCACTGTCCGGCAACTACCCGCATTGACGCGGGTCCGGCCGCCCCACGGATGCTGGCGGCGACCTGCCTTCGCGTCCGATGACGGTGTGCCTCGCACGGCAGTCGATTTCCGTGCGTTAGTCGATGTCAGCGTGCCGTTCAAGGTGTACGGCTCGAGTACGAAGACACGCTTCCTTCGCGTAAATCTTTGCGCTATCCGCCATTGCGTCGAGAATTTGGCTTTAAGACCGCCCTCATGCCCCGATAGATCGGCCTTAGTGTTTTGAACAGGATAGGCGCTCTGAACTTCAGAGAGCTTTTGATGGCCAGATTGAGTTTAGCCAGAGAACGTCTCACTGATGTCGACGCGTCTGGCGCAGGGGGCGGAAGGGGGGCGACCAAGGGATAGCCGGCCTTCCTCCACTCAGACAGCAAATGACACTGCCACAGGAAGTCGCCTGACGGCATCAGGCTGGCAAGCTTTTGCAGCTTGAACTCCAGCATGGTGTAGTTGTGCGCTGCCTGATGCGCGCACATGATATGCTGCGTGGTGTATCCAGCATCCTGAGCCGCATAGGCAATCAGCCGCTCGAGCGCATGAGCCAACCCGCCGTCGAGGTGATCCGGTTCGGCATTGAACTCTTCCCATTTCCACTTGTGTTCGAACAGCTTGCGCAGCGCGCGCGGCCGGAACCAGAACATGGTGCCATAGGCAGCCACCGGCGTGCTCTCGTCGAACTTGACGTTGATCTTCAACAGGCGCGCGATTTCCTCGACCTTCGGCCTGTTGGCGAACCAGGAATGCCCCATGGTCGGATACGAGATATGAAAGATCGGCGGAATGGCCAGTCCGATCGAAGAATTGCCGTGAAACATGTCCAACACATTGTGAACGTAGCCACGGGTATGCAGCAGATTGTCGACCATGTGCCGCTTGAACAGATTGCCCCTCGACGACTGCACCTGAGGCGACTTCTTCGTATGCAGGCGGCAGACGAGGTCGTAGCGGTCGTCGATGAGCAGATCGCGCAAGGAGATGAAAAGCGAGGACATGTCACGACCGCGATTTTTCTCGATAACGCGGACGATGGCGTTCTTTACGCCAGGACGCTTTGCCAAGGCGGCTTCAATCTCCGCCTTTTTTTCCGTTGTATCCGTGGTGGCGACAAAATCATAGGGAACCGGAATGTTCTCGGTCAGGGCCAGGATCTCGTCAAGCATATCGGTGTAGTAGATATGCGCACAGACGGCGACCTTGCCGTAGTCGGCAGCAGCGCCGTCGCCTTTCGTCCACTCATCCGGCAGGACGCTCATCAGCGCCGCGTTGGTGTTGAGATTTCTCAACTCCGAAGAGCGTAAAACATTGCGCCATATCAAATTGAGGTCGTAGTCGGACGTCTCTTTAAGCACCCGCAAAGCGCGCGGCAAATCAATGCCTTCAGCATTCAAGAACGCCGGGTCATGAAAAAACGGGCGTCGCTTTAGCAGAGGGAAGCGGTTGGTGATCGTTTCATCAACATTGATAAACGCAGGATATCGCGATCCGTATTGGTCTGGGTCAACATAAGCTTCGGCCGTATAGCCGAGATCTGTGAAATGCTTGGTAAATCGTGACTCGTGAAGCACAATGGCATCGACATAAGTTTTGATTTCTGGGAGATTTTCCCAGTATTTTTTGAAGGCATGCGATTTCAGCATATCCTTCCGGACAGCAATGAAGTTTGCGGTGAGATGACGGGGCAGATGGCCTGTTCCGGTAAATGGATTTGGCGTCATCTGCTGGTGCGCAGCACTGCCCCAGAAATCACAATCCCGGCGTTCCATTTCCGAGAACATTTCCGAGAACGGGAAAAGCGGCCCGTAGCAGGTGTCATTCAGCAGGATAAGCTCATCATACCCAGAAAGATCATCAAAACCGATGGCTTCAATCCCGGTCTTGTATCCCCATACGTCAAACCCCTCGTTCTTCCGAACCAGAAGCTGATCACAGCTATTCCTTATTGCAATTTCCGAAAGCTTGGAAAGATTCCCATTGGAAACGACAACAATCCTCTCGACAAACTCACGCAGCTTTCCGAGCAGAAAGATGACATAGTCGTCTGCAATTCCGCGCTCGTTATAGAGAGAAAATACGGCGACACGACGCACCTGATACTCCTGCCTAGATCGTTGATTTCACTTGTCTGGTGCCTGCCATAGTTACGAAAAAACGCGATCCGCCATCACGCGCAGGGTTGGCTTCAAGACCGCCCTCGTGCCGCGATAGATCGGCCTGAGAATTTTGAACAGGGTGGGCGATCTGAACTTCAGAGAGCTTTTCGCGGCAAAATTGAGTTCAGCCAGGGAGTGTCTCACCGAGGTTTGCGTCCCTGGTGTCCGCGTCTCCGGCACAGAGCTTGCCAGGGGATAGCCGGCCTTCTTCCACTCGGACAGCAAATGACACTGCCACGGGAAGTCGCCTGACGGCATCAGGCTGGCAAGCTTTTGCAGCTTGAACTCCAGCATGGTGTAGTTGTGCGCCGCCTGATGCGCGCACATGATGTGCTGCGTGGTGTATCCAGCATCCTGAGCCGCATAGGCGATCAGCCGCTCGAGCGCATGAGCCAACCCGCCGTCGAGGTGATCCGGTTCGGCATTGAACTCTTCCCATTTCCACTTGTGTTCGAACAGCTTGCGCAGCGCGCGCGGCCGGAACCAGAACATGGTGCCATAGGCAGCCACCGGCGTGCTCTCGTCGAACTTGACGTTGATCTTCAACAGGCGCGCGATTTCCTCGACCTTCGGCCTGTTGGCGAACCAGGAATGCCCCATGGTCGGATACGAGATATGAAAGATCGGCGGAATGGCCAGTCCGATCGAAGAATTGCCGTGAAACATGTCCAACACATTGTGAACGTAGCCACGGGTATGCAGCAGATTGTCGACCATGTGCCGCTTGAACAGATTGCCCCTCGACGACTGCACCTGAGGCGACTTCTTCGTATGCAGGCGGCAGACGAGGTCGTAGCGGTCGTCGATGAGCAGATCGCGCAAGGAGATGAAAAGCGAGGACATGTCACGACCGCGATTTTTCTCGATAACGCGGACGATGGCGTTCTTTACGCCAGGACGCTTTGCCAAGGCGGCTTCAATCTCCGCCTTTTTTTCCGTTGTATCCGTGGTGGCGACAAAATCATAGGGAACCGGAATGTTCTCGGTCAGGGCCAGGATCTCGTCGAGCATATCGGTGTAGTAGATATGCGCGCAGACGGCGACCTTGCCATAGTCGACAGCAGCGCCATCGCCTTTCGTCCACTCATCCGGCAGGACGCTCATCAGCGCCGCATTGGTGTTGAGATTCCTCAATTCCGAAGAGCGTAAAATATTGCGCCAAATCAAATTAAGGTCGTAGTCGGACGTCTCTTTAAGCACCCGCAAAGCGCGCGGCAAATCAATGCCATTCTGCTCCAAAAAAATCGGATCATTGAAGAAAAGACGCCGCTTTAAGATCGGATTTCTATCCGAAACAGTCTCATCTACTTCAATAAATACAGGGTATTTCGACGTATATCCATCCGATTCAACATATATAGAAGATGTATATCCAAGATCTTCAAAAAACTTCGTAAAACGCGACTCGTGAATCAGCACCGAGTCTGTGTAATCTTTAATTGGCGGCATGCTTTCCCAATAATTCCGGAAAGCGATCGAGATAAGCATCGTCCTTCTTATCGCGATGAAATGAGAATTTAGATGACCGGCCAAGCTCCCCTGCCCGGTGAAAGGATTGGGCACCATTTCCCGGTGACCGGATATGCCCCAGAAATCACAATCCCGGCGTTCCATTTCCGAGAACATTTCCGAGAACGGGAAAAGCGGCCCGTAGAATGTGTGATTGAGCAAAAGGATTTCATCATAGTCGCCGAGCTTGTCGTAGCCTATGAACTTGAGCCCGTCGCTGTACGCTCCAACGTCGAGTCCCGTATTTTCACGGATGACTATCTCGTCGACAGCAGATCGCACTGAAATTTCTGAGGATTTTGAAAGGTCGCCATTGGAGACAAAGACAATCGTCTCTACGAATGGTCTCAGTTTGCCCAGAAGGAAGAGTATGTATTCGTCGACAAGGCCGGCTTCATTATAGAAGAAAAAAATTGCCCCACGACGCATCCCCAAATCCCCGCAAAACCAAATCCACGTGGCATAGGGACCACGTCTCCCATGGAAGCACCTCGACGGCAGGACACCTCCGTGTCACGATGTCACAGTTCTAGCCAAGCTGTGAATCTATCCATTCGGAAAGTTGGCTGATCCCCTCGTCCACACTCTTCAAGGGCCGCCATCCCAGGTCGCGGACCGTCCTGTCAATGTTGGCGACAGCGCAGCGCACATCGCCGTTTCGGAACATGCCGTTGACGTGCGGTTCCGGCGCTCCGTATCTTTTAGCGATGATCCTTGCCAGATCAAGAACCGTAGTCTTGGAACCGGTGCCGACATCATAGGCGAGCGACTGCGACAGATCCGTGGCTGTGGCTTTGTCGAGGGCCGACGCAACATCATCGATGAAAACGAAGTCCCGTCCGATATCCCCGTCCTCATAGATGGGGATGCTCTTGCCTTCCTTGGCCATCCGAATGAACAACGACACAATTCCCGTGTAGCTATTCGTCAGCGACTGGCCAGGACCATATACGTTCTGAAGGCGAAGCACGTTGACGATCGTTCCGAACGACAGGGCCCAAGCCCGCAATATTTGTTCCTGGGTTAGTTTCGTCGCCCCATAGATGCTGGTTGGATTCGGTATCGTCTTTTCCGCATCCATCGGTAGAGGTTCGAGCCCGGGGAAATCCCATTCCGCGCGTTCAAGCTGTTGCCTCGATCTCTGACCCGGATACGTTACCTCGCCTGTCCTGGACCGCCACGCCCCTTCTCCATAAACGGCGCGGCTCGAAGCCAGAATGAAGCGCTCCGGGACGTGCGATGCCGCGGCAAAGGCATCCAACATGCGGGTCGTGCCAAGGACATTCACAATCGCGTGGCGAGAACCCTCAGTGAGCGACTGCCCTGTGCCCGTTTCAGCCGCAAGATGCACCACAACTTGAGGTCGGGCGGTTTCCAATGCCTGCACCCAGGTAGAAGCCTCGGTCACATCGGCAACCATCAACTCAACGCGAGGATCGAGAGCCGCAGGGCGGTTCCGTTGCGCGTGTATCTGCGGATGCAAACTATCGATGACGATTACGCGGTCGAAACGGTTTGCCAACGTGCTGGAGAGCGCACATCCAATGAACCCGGCTCCGCCGGTCACCATACATGTTTTGGACATTCAAGCAGCATTCCTGTTCCATTGACCCGGCTGTTCGTTATCAGCGTCGACCTCATTTGAACAGGTACAGGAGGTTCAACCCCACTCGAATCGGATTCAAAGCATCGCGTTCGGCATCCGCGCCAGTCTACGGAAAGTGGCACCACACAGCGTTTCTGGACCAGGTCTCGACTCCCTCTCCGTGGTCGAATTTACGGCAGAATCGCGTCGCCATGCCCCTTGCGTCGGGCATCATAGACACGCTGCGTCACGCCTCCGTGGTCGAGCCGCCCTCGCGGGCAGGTTGAAAACTTCGATTTTGGAGTTTTGAACGTTGGACAGCCGAAGTTTGTTCGGGCTAAAGAGGTGCCAAATAACGCCGTTTAGGGAGCACAGGCATGAACGTCGCTCATCCGAAGGCTCATCTCTATTCGTCGAATTTGAAAGAGATAAGGGTCCCCGAAGAATTGCTCCAGCGCAGCACGTTCTGGATAGCCACCTACGCCGCAAAGCCCTTTGTACTGATCATGCTTGCAATGACGGCCGGCCTGACGATTGGCCCCCTGTGGGTCGCCATACCTGTCGCCGCATTACTTCTTCTCGCCGCACAACGTCATTTTCAGACACTGATCCATGACGCCGCGCACTATTTCTACAGCCGGAATCCAGCAAGGAATGACACCCTGGCCAACTGGCTTGCGGCCGGGTGGATTGGAATGGATGTCGCGAGATACCGCAAAATCCACATGAAACACCACGCACACAATGGCAGCAAGGACGATCCCGAGCATGTCAGCTTCGCAACGGTGAGCACCGACGGCGGTCTCGCATGGATGATCGCCCGCTACGTCCTTGGCCTGGAGTCTGTGCGTCTTTTTCTTAAATATTTCGCGAAGTCGGAGGCCCCTACGAACAAGTCGGAGGCTCCCACGAAGAAGCAGAGCGGTTCATCCAGCAAGCTCTGGTCGATGAAGCATATCTTCGTCTGCCAGCTTGTCCTGGCCGCTGTGATGGCTGTTTCAGGGCTCTGGTGGGAATATGCCGCATGGCTGTACCTTGCCGTGACCTGGAACCCGCTGCTCAGCCGCCTCCGTTTTATGGCCGAGCACCCAGGCGAGGACGATATGACGGTGACCACGCTGGCGACCGTTCTTGAGAACACCTACTTCGCTCCGCAGAGCTTCAACTACCATCTGGAGCACCACGGCTGGCCAATGGTCCCACCCTATCGGCTGTCGAAAATGCACCGGTTCCTGCGCGAGGAGGTGCGCTTCTACGACGATCGCGGTGAGCTCCTGTCCCCCAGCTATATCGGGAAGCTCTTGGAATTGTCCCATGATCGCAACGAGCCGAAAGGGGTCCAGGTTTGAGCGACATCTGCCTGCTGTGCGCCGCCGAACACAAACCTGGGCGAATGTCGCCGATCTACAGCTCGATCGCAGACTACGAATATGCGGTTGCGCGGCGATCCAACTATTTCGAATGCACGGATTGCGGGTTTGTGATGCAGATCCCAAAGGTGCCGGCGGCTGAGATTCCGTCTCTATATCCCGACGACTACCTGGCCTATTCGAAGCCTAAGAATTCGGTGTTCGGCGCCTTGAAACGCGCGATCGTAGCGCGCGACGCCAGAAAGGTGCTGGCCCTTGCGAAAGTGCCCGCTCCTCGAATCCTTGAGGTCGGCTGCGGTAACGGCTCCCTCCTGGAAAGCATCCTGGAAACCAATCCGAATGCGTCCGTGTGCGGCATCGACATCAAGGATCTCGGCCTGAGCGCTAACCCACGCATCGACTTCCACCTTGGCCAGATCGAGGAAGTGGACCTGCCGGACGGCTCGTTCGATGCGATCTATTGCTCAAACCTGATTGAGCATGTCGTCGATCCCGTCGGCTTCATCGGACATATGCGACGGCTGCTGCGGCCCGGCGGCGGCGCGCTCATCATCACGCCGAACCATTTGTCACTGGACCGATACGTTTTCGGCCGGCGCTGGGGGGGATATCACTATCCCCGCCACCTGACGCTGTTCAACCATCACAACGTCGTCACGGCGATGAGAATTGGTGGGCTCGAGACCGAGCGCGTTTCCGGAGCCTATGCGTGGTGGGCTATTTCCCTCGCCAACTCGCTGTTTAAGGAATCAGCTCGGCGCGGCCGCGGGGTGATGCATACGGCCTTGTCGGTGGCGTTCCTGCCTTTGGATCTGGCCATCAACTTGGTTCGGCCGCACGGGTCAATGACCATCAAGGCGCGACGCCCGATTAACTGAATCTGCCCTCAACAAATGACTGAGTGCGACGAGTGATCCCGGACGACCAATTACCCGGTTGTCCGTGGCCTTGAAGTCCTGCCGGTCAACACGATCAGGAGAATGACTGAAGCCGCAAAGCCAGCAATGCAAAGCTCCAGCGTTTTCAGCAAGTGACTGCTATCGTAATAAAATCGAATCTTGCTTCGTCCGCTCACCTCAACAGCGGGAAAAAAATCCAGAAACTTCTTCAATTCCACAGGCTTTCCATCCAGCGTGGCTCGCCAATCCTCATTGATGCGAATTGGGAAAACGACCCATCCATGGGTTGCGCCCGAATATTCCACCGTCAGGTCATCCGGTCGATACGTCGCAAGGTGCACAGGGCCATAATCCGCGTCCGGTTGTCCGCTCAAATCATTCACATAATAGGCGGAACCTGAAACCGCATGATTTTCGATAACGCTAATGCCCGGCTCTACCGACGCCGTCGAGAAATTCTGGGGAGTACGAACCCTATCGCCAATCTTAATCATTGGCATGCCCGGAAATACATTCGACCCAACTTGATAAGTTGCTCCTCCGGCGGTTTCGAAGGCCCATGCACTGAGCGGCTTCTCGCTATCCGGCTTGATCATTGAAATAATGTACCGATAGGTTCCGGCCGCAAGAGGGACATCTTGATTGAAACGAAAGGTGGCGAATTGGTTGTTGCGTATCGCCTCCGGCGGTAATTCAGCATGGGCTACGAGGAGTGCGTCCCGGTAAAGATCAAGCGTCACTGCCGAAGGGGCGAAATCCTGATCATAGGTTGCGAGCAGCACCTGTACATTCGTAGCGTTCATGGACTTGTCGATTAACAAGTCACCCTTAAGGGCACCGCTGTTAAGGGGGAGAGTAGCTCGCTGACCCGTGCCAGAGGTTTCGTAATCCAAGTCGACACAATTGTCTTTAATAAGGAGGAAACGGATCGCGGCGTAGGTAATGTCTCGGCTGGAGAAATTAATGTCGAAGCATTGAATGACTGATGCCGTGTATGTTGTCTGATAGGAAGGCAATATGTCCGCGATTATCTTCCTTTGGGCATCGGTACGAAAGCCATGAGCAAATAACTCTGGCAATCGATAGTTCGATAGAAAACCAGAGACAAGAAAGCTGTCATCCGCAACAACACTTTGACCCGGCAAAATCTTAGATAAAACATAGGATATAGATGGAGTAATAGGAAAGAACGTGTCGATGTCAGGTCGCGCATTATACTGCCTGAACCAATACCCTAGATTAATTGATTGCAATACGCATAGAAATAGCACTGCATGCAATTTATAAGACGAATTAATTTTTAAAGGCGACACGGACTCCTTAGAAGACAGCATGATTGAGAGTGTGTAAGACGACAATATAGCCGCCGACAATCCGAATAATATGGACCCTCTGCTCCATGCGTTGAAGCCGAATCCCGGAATTGCCTCCACGAACTCGGCGGGAGCCGCCCCAAAAACAGTCGCCAGCATGAATATTGCCACGATTAACCCAAAAAAGGCAAACCGATTAGGAAACTTAAAAATAAGACATAGTGCAAGAAGAGCAAGGAGAGCGGCGGGTGCTCCAGCCGAAAAGATACGCTCAACGCGGAAATGATTCACAAAGTCGAAGCCAAACATATAAATGATATCGTAGGGCGTGAACCACGTTCCACCTGTTCGGCTCGATAGATCAGTTGAACCCAGAATGTCCTTAACTTGCAAAAGACCTGGAAGGGCGAGGAATGCACCGGCAATGCCTGCGCATCCCAGCCCCATAGCTCGCCTGACTGCAAGCTGATTGATGCCGGTGCTCCAGAGTTCGGCGCAGAGGAGTACGACCGCCAGCGTCAGGGACGACATAGCTCCAAGGAGGGCCACAAATGGAAAGCCGCCCAGGGCCATCAAGGCTACGCTGAAGGAGAACCCCAGGGCCCAACTCAAACGGCCTGTTTGCCAATATCGAAGTTGGGTAGCGAGCACCCAAGGAATTAGAGCGCCGGTCGTCACGTGCGGCCAATGTGCCCAGGCGATGTTAAATCCACAAAATGCAAATACCGTGGCACCGAAAACCGCTGCCAAACGATTTCTGAACATGAAAAACAACAGGAAATAGGTACCGAAAGCAGCCAGGAGATAATTTGCCAGAATTGCGAACGTGTAACCCATGGCCTCGTTCGGAGTGAGGGCATAGATTAGAAAAGGTATTGAAAGGCCTTCAAAAATCGGCGCCTGGATGCCAACTGCACCCAGTTGATGGATGGGGTTCCATAGCGGGATATGACCTTCCCGTAACTCTCGCCTGAACTCCCGCCAGTTTGGCAGCCGATGATCCAATGCGTCGGAACGCTCTATATTGACAAGTGGAGTGTCGATCCCGGCATTGTCCCATCCTGGATAGGCCAACAGCAGATCCATCGGCGCCAGCGTTTGCCGAAAAGGATTCACGCCCGCGATACCCAGGACGAGAACGAAAAGAAGCGCCATCGAGACGGCGTGCCGCAAGAATGAGGGCTGCTTCAGCAAAGCTTCATTTTGCATGGATGTTTCCGTCGCTAACACATTCATGCGCTTTTCCGCCTTTGCAACATCAACGCCACCAAGGCGAGCAGGCAATCTCCAAGAACCGTGACAAGCCGGTTGCCGAGGGCAACCGCGGTAGCCGATGGATGCGGCAGACCCGCCGCGGTAAGCCCCATGATCAGAACGGCCTCGCGCACGCCAAGCCCGCCGGGCGCTCCCGGAACGACAAAGCCAATGAGCCAGGCCGCGGCGCCTATGCCAATCAACTCAGCCATATGCCCCCCATCGTTCAGGGTCCTAAAAAGCGCAACGATCAGCAACCCGTTGCCAATGAAAAACAGAACATAGAGGACGAAAGCTTCGGCAGATACGACAAGCGCTCCGCCCCCGATGTCCGCCATCCTGAAGCGGAATAGAAGTCCCATCCCGATCGCAAGCGCCAAAAGGCTGGCGGCGATCAATCCCATTGTCAAAGCAGGATTGTCGGGACCATACCGAGCATATGCACCTTGGAAAATCGGCCACGCCAGCAATACGCCCAACGCCCCGGCGGCGAGAATCGTGATGGACAATTCCCCTATCTGGGCAACGGCAAGCGCCCTGTTCGACGCCCCGGCACTACGGGCGAGGGCAAAACGGCCAACCATATGCATCACGTTGCTCGGCAGGTATTTGTAAATCTGTGTCCTTGCAAAAATGGCAAGCGCGCGACCCAATCCAAACGAAGGTCCATCGATGAGCACCAAGAACCGGTACCAGGCGATGCCGACCAGCTGCAGCATGGCGGCATATGCGATAGCGCAGCCCAATATGGCGATCAAAAAGAGTGGCGAGATGAGCTGACGTTGCAGATCACCGAAGGAGCGATGGATCGCCAGCCCAACGAAGACAAGCGCTGCAAGACTGACGGTCAGACCACCGAGGCGAACTATCGACTTCAGCCTGCTGCTTTTGGCCGGTTGCGCCGTCTGCATTGTCTTAGTCACAGCGGCAAAGGACCATGGTCCAAGGAAACGGTTTGCAGACCTTCACGATTTTGAGCGAATTGCTTAGCAAATTGACGAAGGAGGCGGATGACCAATGGTTGATATGCCCTGGCGTATTTCCAAAGTCCGCTATGTATTTTCCTCTGGCAATATTAAGCACCCGCCATATCGGCTCTCGCGGCACGCTAACAAGAAGGTATGGCTTGGCCAACGATTTTAGCACCGAGAGTGCTTGCTCGGTGTTGGGAACATGCTCAAGAACTTCGCAGCATATCACCAATTCGGCGGAATCCTCTTCCGGCCTCAGGTCGAAAAGCGAGCGGGCTTCAAATATCGGAGCTATGCCGCGCTTGGCACATTGCTGATTGGCCTCCGAAACACTGACAGCTTCCAAGTCACTCCCGCGGACATTCCACCCCTGATCATGAAGACGAATAGACAAATTTCCTTCGCCGCAGCCAACCTCGTACGCATCGCGAACGCCTGTCTCAGCCGTCATCATATCGAAGTTGCGTAGAAAGCCCTGCATGAGGTATCGAGCAATCGGATTCTGAGTATTGTACTTGTCGTAAAAATTTCCCGGAACGTTGTCGTAGGCTAGCGGCGCTTCATTCATCTATATTGCTCCGCCTACGCTATCTTTTTTAACTTTTGTCTCTTTGTTCTCTAATGCAAATGACCGGATCCGGGCCCTTCCGCCGTGCTCCTGCTGCAATTGCCTGATCCTGATTTCTTCAAGCAATTGCCGATTAACTGCGACTAGTTCGGAAATGACGCCGCTCATGGCGAGGATGCCAGCAAGCGCGAGCAAGGCGCTGGAAAGAACGAGCGACTGGATGTTGCCACTGCCTTCGCCCATCCAGTAATGGAAAAGAAACCGGACGACCATGATCAACCCCGGCGCGGCGACGATAGCCGCACACACCGAGAAGAAGCGCAGCGGGCTATAGACGATAAAAATCCTCACGACCGTTATCAAGGAGCGCCGCACATAGCTTGGTATGCTCTTGACCAGCCGCGAGGGCCGAAGATCCCCGTTTACGCGGATCGGCACGGAGGTAATGGGAATGTTCCTGCGTCCCGCCTGGATGATCGTTTCCAGCGTATAGGTGTAGCGGTTAAAGACATTGAGCTGTATGGCCGCGTCGCGATGAATGGCACGGAAACCGCTTGGCGCGTCGGGAACCGTCGTGCCACTGGCAAGCTTGACAACGAAGCTCCCAAGCTTCTGCAGAAATTTCTTGACGGGTGAAAAATGCTCTATCTCACTGATCGGCCTTGCGCCGATGACGATCTGAGCCTTTTTTTCCAATATGGGGCGGACCAGGTCGGGAATGCAGGAGGCATCGTACTGGTTGTCGGCATCGGTGTTGACAATTACATCCGCGCCTAGTTTCAGCGCGGTTTCAATACCGGTCATGAACGCCTTGGCTAGCCCCTGATTATGGGGCAGTGAGACCACGTGGTCCACGCCGTTTTCCCGGGCAACCTCGACCGTGCGGTCGGTGGAGCCGTCGTCGATTACGAGCCATTCCACGGCATCGAACCCCGCGACCTGACGCGGGAGATCAGCAAGCGTGACAGCGAGCGTCCCCTCCTCATTCAGGCATGGGATTTGAATAATAAGCTTTGACAATCCACCCTCTTCAAGATCGATCAGCTGCGGTCTTCGGTCATGGACCTAAAGAACTTTGCTCCCGCGCGCTACCTGCTTTGGCAAAATAACCTGTTTTGCGGCCATCAACAGCGGCGCAGGGAGGGCTCCGGACGGCGCTGAGTCGATGGCATTCAACGCGAATTCACTTGAGGGCCATGGATGATGCAAGCTTTCGGTCAGAGCTCCCACCAGGGCAATTCAATTCATGCGTTGTGTACGAGCCGGATTTCGCCTCAACGAAAAACCGAGGCGACCATTTTCAGTAACCACCTGACACTCACAGATAGCGCTCGCAGGGGACTGGTTATTCGCCAACTCGTTGAGCCCCTGAGTTCTTGAACAGCGAATTCACTTTGCTTCAACTTCTCCTGGAGCGCAGCCATCACCACTTGCGCTCGCGCGATCTCGTCGTCGCGCTCGGCCTGCAGCGTGCGTGCGCTGTCGCGCTCGGCCATTAGCGCGCCTGCAGCCGCGTGCGCAGCCGATATTTCTTCTTGCAAGACCCGGATCTCTTCGGCTCTCTCGACGAGGTGCGCCCTCATCCGTGCGATCTCGTCGTGGCCGCTCCGGAGCTGTTCGCGTGTTTCGGCTATCTCCCGTGAGAGTTCCTCTATGCGCATCGCGCTGCGCGTCACCAACGCCCTGCTGGTTTCAATCTCCGCTTCCATGGTCGTCGACGTTAGGGACCATGGATTTCCGGCTTGATCGATCGCCTCACTTGTCGTGCCGTCAAGACGAACCATTCTCCTGTCGGCGAGTGCAACCCCGCCTTGCACATTGCGAGCCCCGAGAACATTTTCCCGATTAGGTCGCTTGGTTATAATACAGAGCGAGTTTAAAAATTCGACGGAATGAACGGATGCCAGCGAATCTTCCCCGAATTCGGTTTCATACCTATCGGCGAAAGTGGCTAAAACATCCGCCCGAACGCGAGGCAGTCCCCAATGCTCATGGTTGAGCACATCAAGCAGGCGCTTGAAGAACGACATCGACGAAAGTGGATCATAGAGACCGCCCTCGAGTTCCCGCCAGTAGCTGCTATGCAAATCTTCAGCTATGTAAACTCCCCCATCAGAAAGATGGGGGAAATAACGAGCGAACGAACGAACGATGTCTGATGACTTGTGCGATCCGTCATCGATTATGATGTCGAATGTCGCGGATTTTTCGACAATTCTTTGTTCCACTTCATCAGTATTGGCATCGCCGATAACCATGGCGATCTTCTTATCGTCGAAAATCAGACCGCTGCAGGCCACGTCGATATCGCAGCCAAGAATAAGCTCCGAATTCGGGAAATATCGCGGCCAGATTTCGAGCGAACCACCGTTTTGAACGCCAATTTCCAGGAGGCGAACCGGCCTATTCCGATAGTCCAAAAAAATGCGGTCATATGCGTCCAGATAGGTGGACCATTTGTCCGACACTTTGCCGCTATGGGCATCGTACAGATCGCGAAGTGAGGGGGCGTGCGCTCCAAGCGGCGCGGCCTGCGTCTTGGTCGGAACGCTCGGGGGCACCTCGCCGATCACCTTTGGGCCGACAGTCTCCGGGGCGACCGCCTCTGGGCCGACCTCCTTTGCGCCGACCTCTGCATCGGGCATGTTTTCCGGCGATGGGTTCGTCATGCCTCAAAGCCCATCCCGTCTCTCAGACCAGGACACGACGCACCACCGCTTCCGTCGATAGCCGCCAGTCCGGCGCATTCCATCCGAAGACGGAGGCGAATTTGGCGCTCGATAGCCGGGAATTAGCGGGGCGTCGCGCCTTGGTCGGATAGTCCATCGTAGCAATGTCCCGTACCCGCGCCCAAGGACCACCAGACACTCGGCTTGTGTCCAGGATATGGCGGGCAAAGCCGCTCCAGTTGGCCTCGCCTGTGCCGGCCAGGTGATAGACGCCGAATGCAGCGAAGCTCTTGTCGCCATGCAGCTGTGCTGCCGCATGCAGGATTGCGTCGGCGATATCCAGCGCGGAGGTGGGATTTCCCCACTGATCGGCCACCACGGCGAGCTCATCCCGGTCGGCGGCAAGCCGCAGCATGGTCTTGACGAAATTCTTGCCGAACGGGCTGTAGACCCATGCCGTGCGCAGGATCAGATGGCGTGGATTGGCAGCGGCCACCGCCTGTTCGCCGGCGAGCTTGGAGGCACCATAAACGCTTTGCGGTGCGGTCGCGTCGGTTTCGATATAGGCACCGGAAGCGCGGCCGTCGAAGACATAGTCAGTCGAAAGATGGATGACGGGAATGCCGAGCCGCGCCGCGGCTTCGGCCACCTTGCCGGCGCCGACAGCGTTCACCGCAAACGCCACATCCGGCTCGTCCTCGGCCTGGTCCACGGCCGTGTAGGCGGCAGCCGACACGACGATATCCGGCTTCGCGGCCGCTATGGCGTCAATGACGGTGCCGGGGTTTGCCAGATCGAGATCCGGACGGCCAATGGCAACGACTTCCACGCCGTCGCGCCCTGGGCCGGCCTCCAGAAGGCTTGCCACGACCTGGCCTTCACGTCCGGTGACAACGAGCCTCACGCGGCCCCCTTGCGCGCTTCACCCAATCTTTCACCAGCATAGTGCTGTTCGCGGATCGGCCCCCACCACCATTTGTTGTCCAGGAACCAGTCCACGGTTCTCGCCAGGCCGCTGTCGAAATTCTCGCTGGGTGCCCAGCCGAGGTCCCGGTTTATTTTCGATGCGTCGATGGCATAGCGGCGGTCATGGCCGGGACGGTCGGTGACGAAAGAGATCAGGTCGCGATAGCTCTTGCCGCCGGAACGGGGGCGCCTGATGTCGAGCAGATCGCAGATCGTCTCGACGACGCTCAGGTTTGTCCGCTCCGAATTGCCGCCGACATTGTAGCTCTCGCCTGGCGTGCCTTTGGTGGCAACCAGTTCCAGCGCGCGCGCATGGTCCTCGACGAACAGCCAGTCGCGCACGTTGGCGCCGGCGCCATAGACCGGCAGCGGCTTTTCGTCGAGCGCGTTGAGGATGACCAGCGGGATGAGCTTTTCGGGAAAGTGATAGGGTCCGTAGTTGTTCGAACAATTGGAAAGCACGACCGGCAGGCCATAGGTTTCGTGCCAGGCCCGCACCAGATGGTCTGACGCCGCCTTCGAGGCGGAATAGGGCGAAGAGGGTGCGTAAGGCGTTTCCTCGACGAACAGGCCGCCGTCGAAGGGAAGATCGCCGAACACTTCGTCGGTCGAGACATGATGGAAGCGGAAGCGGTTCTTCTTCTCATCGGGAAGGCCGCGCCAATATTCCAGGGTAGCATTCAGCACCTTGTAGGTGCCGACGATGTTGGTTTCGATGAAGGCGCCCGGTCCGTCGATCGAGCGGTCGACATGGCTCTCGGCGGCGAGGTTCATGACGATGTCGATATCGTCCCGCCGGAGGATGTCGAGCACTGCCCTCTCGTCGCAGATATCGGCATGAGCGAAGCGGTAATTGTGCGCATTCTCGATCGGCCGCAGCGAGGCCAGATTTCCCGCATAGGTGAGCTTGTCCAGATTGGTCACGCGATAGGCCGGGTTGGCGCACAGATGCCGGCACACCGCCGAGCCGATGAAGCCGGCACCGCCTGTCACTAGGAAATTCATGCTGCTGTCCTCATGCAACCCATCAGGTAAACACCTCGGCGGCGGCCAGCACCGGCGCCCTGAGGTCCTTGTCCGAAAGCTGGAACCCGCCAGCCAATGACGGCCATTCGATGCCGATGGCAGGATCGTCGAAACGGATCGAGCGGTCGTGTTCGGGCGAATAGGTATCGGTCACCTTGTACAAGACTTCGGTGTCCGGCACGAGCGTCACGAAGCCATGCGCAAAGCCCTTTGGCACCAGAATCTGGTTGCCCTTTTCAGCGGTAATTTCGAGCGCAACCCATTTTCCGAAGGTTGGCGAACTGCGGCGAATGTCGACCGCGACGTCCAACAGCGCACCCCGGATGACACGCAGCAGCTTGTCCTGGGCTCGCGGCGCAAGCTGGTAGTGAAGCCCGCGCAGCACGCCTGCCGCAGCGGAATAGGACTGATTGTCCTGTACGAAACTCAAGCCTATGCCGGCCTGCGAAAAGCGCTCGGCTTGATAGGTTTCGACAAAGTAACCGCGGGCGTCGCCATGTCGTTTCGGAATGATTTCCAGCACGCCTTCGATGCCAAGGGACCTGACCTCCAGCATTTATTCCTCCAACCGCTCGACGACACGCCGGCGCAGATAGGCGGCGTACTCGTTTTTTCCCAGGCGGGTGGCGCGCTGGAGGACTTCGTCCGCCGTCAGCCAGCCTTGTTCGAAGGCGATTTCCTCCGGGCAGGCGACCTTGATGCCCTGGCGATGTTCGATCGTGCGCACGAAGGAGGACGCTTCGTGCAAGCTGTCATGGGTGCCGGTGTCGAGCCAGGCGTAACCGCGCCCCAACCGGTGCACATGCAGCTGGCCACGATCGAGATAGACGTTGTTGACCGCCGTGATCTCGAGTTCACCACGCGCCGACGGCCGGATCGCGGGGGCGATGTCAACGACATCGTTGTCATAGAAATAGAGACCGGTGACAGCCCAGTTGGATTTCGGCTGGGCTGGCTTTTCCTCGATCGTCAAGGCGGTTCCGGTGACCTTGTCGAAGGAAACGACGCCATAACGTTGGGGATCCTCGACATGGTAGGCGAACACCGAAGCCCCCTTTTCGCGCGATGCCGCCGCACGGCAGAGCTGCGACAGCCCATCGCCGAAATAGATGTTGTCGCCGAGGATCATCGACACACTGTCGTTGCCGATGAAATTCCGGCCGATGATGAAGGCTTCCGCGAGCCCGTTGGGTTGCGGTTGCTCAGCATAGGACAGCTCAAGCCCGAAGTTCGATCCGTCGCCAAGCAACTCGCGGAAAACCGGCAGATCCCGCGGCGTCGAAATGACCAGAATTTCACGGATACCCGCGAGCATCAAAACGCTCAGCGGATAATAGATCATCGGCTTGTCGTATATCGGAAGGATTTGCTTGGAGACTGCCAGCGTTAGCGGATAGAGGCGCGTTCCGCTGCCTCCAGCAAGGATAATTCCTTTCAAGAAGCTCTCCTTGACATGCCTAAAACCCCCAGCCCTGACATAAACCGCTCGTGCTTAGGTTCCACGCAATGGCTTGTCAATCTCGGCGCTTGACAACGGCCGGACTATTTCGGGCCAAGATGCGGGCTCAGCTAGGTCAGCCCAAAATACGCCTGGTACCAGTCCACAAACCGCCCTACCCCCTCGGTCACCGTCGTCGTCGGGCGGTAGCCGACCGCCTGCTCCAGCGCCGATGTATCGGCAAAGGTATCGGGCACGTCGCCGGGCTGCAGCGGCAGCAGTTCGATGATGGCCTTCCTGCCAAGCGCGTTTTCCAGCGCCTCGACATAGGCGGCCAGCTTCACCGGGTTGTTGTTGCCGATGTTGAAGATGCGCCACGGGGCGCTGCTCGTGGCCGGATCCGGACGGCTGGAGTCCCAGGCGGCATTGCGGACCGCCGGGCTGTCGCTGGCCCGGACGACGCCTTCGGCGATATCGTCGATATAGGTGAAGTCGCGGGTGTGGTTGCCGTTGTTGAACAGCTTGATCGGCTCGCCGGCAAGAATGCTCCTGGTGAACAGGAAAAGCGCCATGTCCGGGCGCCCCCAGGGACCGTACACGGTAAAGAAGCGAAGCCCGGTCGTCGGCAGCCCGAACAAATGGCTGTAGCTATGCGCCATCAACTCGTTGGCGCGCTTGGTCGCGGCATAGAACTGCAGCGGGTGATCGGCCGGCCGATGCTCGGAAAACGGCATGTCGGTGTTGGCGCCGTAGACACTCGAGGTGCTGGCATAAGTCAGGTGCGCAACGGCGCTGCCGCGGCAGGCTTCGAGCATGTTGGCGTAGGCGATGATGTTGCTTTCGACATAGGCATGCGGGTTTTCCAGGCTGTAGCGAACCCCGGCCTGGGCGGCGAGATGGATCACCCGGTCGAATGCATGATCGGCAAAACAGCCGTCGACCACGCGTTTGTCGGCGAGATTGCCGCGAATGAAATGATATCCCGCATTGGTCTTGCGGCCCGCTTCCTTCAGCAGCCGCAGCCTCGCCTCCTTGATCTGCGGATCGTAATAGCTGTTGACGCTGTCGATGCCGACAACCTCGTCGCCGCGCTCCAGCAGGCGCTTCGCTACGTGATAGCCGATGAAGCCGGCGGCGCCGGTGACCAGGACCTTCATCAGAAGCGCCCGTCCGTGACATGCCTGGGAAACAGGCCCTTGATATCGTAGATGACGCCCGGGTCCTTGCAAAGCGCTTGCAGGCCGGCGACGCCCAGTTCGCGGAACTGACTGTGCCCGACAGCCACGATGACGCCGTCATAGCGCCCGTCGGGAATCTCCTTCATGCTCGGTATGCCGAAGGCGCGCGCGCATTCCTGCGCGTCGACCCAGGGGTCCCAGATGTCGATGCCGGCATTGTATTGCTTCAGTTGGGCGACAATGTCGGCCACCTTGGAATTTCTCAGGTCCGGACAATTTTCCTTGAAAGCCGCGCCCATGACCAGAATCCGGCTGCCAACGACAGGTATCCCCTTGCGCATCATCAGGCGGGCAGTCTGGTCCGCCGCGTGCTGGCCCATGCCGTCATTGATGCGGCGGCCGGCAAGGATCACCTCGGGATGATAGCCGAGTTCCTGGGCCTTGTGGGTGAGATAATAGGGATCGACGCCAATGCAGTGACCGCCGACAAGGCCTGGCGTGAAGTGGAGGAAATTCCATTTGGTGCCGGCGGCTTCCAGCACTTCGGAGGTGTCGATGCCGAGCTTGCCGAAGATGAGCGACAGTTCGTTCATCAGCGCGATGTTGAGGTCCCTCTGGGTGTTCTCGATGACTTTGGCCGCCTCGGCGACCGCAATGCTCGAGGTACGATGCGTGCCCGCCGGCACGATCGAGGCATAGAGCGCATCGATGGCCTCCGCCGCTTCCGGCGTGGAGCCGCTGGTGACCTTGACGATCGTCTGCAACCGATGCTCGCGGTCGCCCGGGTTGATGCGCTCTGGACTGTAGCCGAGGAAAAACCCCTCATTGTAGCGCAGACCCGAATGTTTCTCGATGAGCGGCGCGCACACCTCTTCCGTACAGCCGGGATAGACCGTCGATTCGAAGATCACCACCGCGCCTGGCGAGATGACCTCGCCGACCGTCGTCGACGCCATGATCAGCGGCTTCAGGTCCGGCCGGTTGGCCCTGTCGATCGGCGTCGGAACCGTGACGATGAAAATCCCGCAATCGCGCAGATCAGCCTTGTCGGTGGTGAATGTCAGCCGCGAAGCAGCACTGATCTCATCACTGCTGGCTTCAAGCGTATGGTCGTCGCCACGCTTCAGCGCGTCCACCCTCGACTGGTCGACGTCAAACCCGACGACATCCCTGATGGCGCCGAAGGCGACCGCCAGCGGCAGACCGACATAGCCAAGCCCGATGACCGCTATTTTCCTGGAGGCAAGATCCATCTGCTTCCTGCGCTTGCTATCCGGATTCATACTTCGCATTGGCTACGCGCACCAAAGCCGGGAAGCACCGTTTCGCCGTCCTGAGAACGATCGAAACGTCGGGCCAAGGTGAAAAAATCTGATGCGCCTGGCTCCCCCGTTTCGTTCGCAGAACAAACCAGACGTCTCGCCTTTGGCGATTCGACAGCGATGCCCATATTTTCATGCCCTGCAGGCACGACGCCGGGACCTGCCGATAACCTCATTCAGGACCGGATTTGACTGACCGGCGCGAGCCAGGAACCCGCTCCGCCCAATCAGCCGCGCTTCAGCAGCGACCACACGGCCGGCACCAGGCTTGCCGCAAGGGCAACCTTGATCAAATCGCCGACGATGAACGGCACGACGCCGAACTGCCACGACTTTTCGGGACCGATCAGCAGCGCCAGCCAGGCAAAGCCCATGGCCATCATGACGACTTCGGCAACCAGCATGGCGTTGAAAAGCTTGACCGGATGGCGGTCCCAGCCCCGATCGGCGGCCCAGCCGACAATCGCCGCCATGGCCACGAAACCCAAGAGATAGCCGCCGGTCGGGCCGACCATGTAAGCAATGCCGATACCCTTTTCCGGGGTGCTCTGGAAGACCGGAAAGCCCATCGCGCCCTCCGCCATGTAGAGCAGCAAGGTGGCGACGCCGAGACGCATGCCGAAGGTGGCGGCGATCAGCAACACGGCCAGCGTCTGCATCGAAATGTCGACCGGCCCGAGCACCACCTTGGTCTTGGCCGACAGGGTCAGCAGCAGCGTTCCGGCGATCGCCAGGAAAAGCTGCGTTGCCAGCCGCGCCGCGCCCGTTTGCGGCAAAGCCAGGGACACAAGCGGACGCATCGTTGTTGCAATTGCCATGGTATTTCCCCAATCCGGTCGCCGCTATCTTATGTTCGCGGCCTCGCGTTCTCCTATATTGGCTTGCGCGTTATGCGGCAATCGGTTTTGCCGTCTCCTCAAACAAAGCACCGATGCACCTGCCATGGCTCTCAGATTCGACACCGGCTTCGACCCCTTCTATGGCCTGGGGGTAAGCGTCGCGCCGGATATCCAACGCATCACGGCGCGCAATCCAAGCCCTTTCACATTCCACGGCACCAACAGCTACATCGTTGGCCGCGATACGCTGGCGGTGATCGATCCGGGGCCGGATGACGAGACGCATCTGCACGCGCTGCTCGACGTGATCGCCGGCCGGCCGGTCAGCCATATCTTCGTCAGCCACACGCACCGCGACCACTCTCCGCTGGCGGCCCGGCTGAAAGAGCGGACCGGCGCCGCCGTGCTGGCAGAGGGACCACATCGCCCCGCCAGGCCCTTGCATATCGGCGAGACCAACGCGCTCGACGCCAGTGCCGACACGGCCTTCGTTCCCGATATCGCACTGCCCGACGGCAAGGTGATCGACGGCGATGGCTGGTCGATCAGGACGGTTCTGACCCCTGGCCACACAGCCAATCACGCGGCATTCGCGCTGGAAGGAACCGGGATCCTGTTTTCGGCCGATCATGTCATGGCGTGGGCAACCTCCATCGTCGCGCCGCCGGATGGGGCGATGGCTGACTATATGGCCTCGCTCGACCGGTTGATCGAACGAGGCGACCGCTTGCTGCTGCCCGGACATGGCGGGCCGGTGACGGCGCCGCGCGGTTTCATGCGCGGGTTGAAGACGCATCGCAAGATGCGCGAGCGCGCCATCCTGGAGCGGCTCAGAGCCGGCGACCGGACGATCGCAGACATGGTCAAGGCGATCTATCGCGATACCGACCCGCGGCTGCACGGCGCTGCCGGATTGTCGGTGCTTGCCCATATCGAGGACTTGGTGGCACGCGGTCTGGTCGTGACAGATGCCGCCCCGGCCATTGACGGCATTTTCAAGCCGGCCAGATAGAGCAATTCCAGGAAAAGTGTGAAACGGTTTTCCGTCCGGGATTGCGTCAAAACAAGAGATGGAGCGGTTGCCAAGTCCCGACGCCTCATTCGGCCGGAGCCGCACCAACCTGACCGGCGACCTCCTGGTCGAGTTCGGCGAGGAAATCGACGATACGCGCGGCGTTGTCGCCGAGGTCGTAGCGGCCGTAGCGAGAAGCCGACCGCATGTCGACGATGATCGTGTCGCCGTCGTCGGTCACCCGGATCGCGACGTCGGCGGGAAGACCGAGGACGAAACCCTTGGCCACCGCGGCAATCGTCACCTCGCTTTGCCCTCTGAGGTCCGGATAGGGTTCGGAAAGGTCCCAATCGCGTCGGTCGAGCACGGTTTCGACGGCATCCACCACAGTTTCGAACGGCAGATCGTAGCTGCGTCCGCTGACCAGCGGATAGCTCTCGGTCAGCAGCCGCTGTTCGCCTGATGTGGGTGGGGAGAGCACATTCATGTCCCTCGTCCGGTCGCTCACGTCGAGCGCGGGCGGATTGTCGAAATCCGTCGAGATGTCCCTGAGCGGCGGATAGATTGTCGCCCAGTAGGCGGCAACGCCATAAGGCGCGAGCACCAGCAGCGCCAGCAAGGCGCCGACCGTCAGGTCGCGACCACCAAGGTCGCCAAAATTCCACAGCCGCGAAAAGGCAAACCCGGCAAACAACAGCGCCAGGGCCGCCAGCAACGCGACGATACCCAGCACCCACAGGAAAACAGGCGTTTCGACGAGGTCGAAGCGATGACCGACAAAAGCGGTCAGCAGCAGCACCGCCGAAAAGGCTCCGGTGCGCCGCGACCAGCCGGCCGCCCTCGACGTCTGCCGTTCAGGAATACTTGCCATCGATTGCCGCACCACCCCAATCCGAACGGAGACTTAGCGCATGACCCCGGAAATCGGAATCGATTTCCGGCAGGGATCACGCATCAGCTAGAAAATGCTACAGCGTCCTTTGCGTGCCTGAAAGGGCGCGCGGCGCTGCAGTTGGGCGGCTTGAAGCCGACACGCAACATTCCCGTCAATCCGTCGGCAAGCGATAGTTCCTGAATTGCTGACGCAAGGTGACCTTCTGGATCTTGCCGGTGGCGGTGTGCGGAATTTCGCCGACGAAAGCGACATCGTCCGGCATCCACCATTTGGCGACCTTGCCGTCCATGAAATCGAGAATGTCCGCCTTGGTCGGCTCCTTGCCCGGCTTGCGAACAACGACCAGCAACGGACGCTCGCCCCATTTCGAATGATGAACGCCGATGGCTGCCGCCTCGGCGACATCCGGGTGACCGACAGCCAGATTCTCGAGATCGATGGTCGAAATCCATTCGCCGCCGGATTTGATGACGTCCTTGGCGCGATCGGTGATCTGCATATAGCCGCCGGCGTCGATGTGAGCGACGTCGCCGGTGTCGAACCAGCCGTCCTCGTCGAACTGCTCCGAGCCAACACCGCCATAGTAGGCGCGGGCAATGGCCGGTCCACGCACTTTCAAGCGGCCAAATGTCTTGCCATCCCAGGGCTGCGCGTTGCCGTCGTCGTCGGTCACCTTCATTTCGACGCCGAAGGGCGGGTAGCCCTGTTTCTGCTGCACATCGAGCCGGGCTTCACCCTGGAGACCGGCATAGTCCGGCTTCAAGGTGCACAGCGTGCCGAGCGGCGACATTTCGGTCATGCCCCAGGCGTGGATGACCTGGACGTCGTAGTTCTCCTGAAACTTGGTCATGATCGCGCGTGGGCAGGATGAGCCGCCGATGACCACCTTGTTCAGATAGGGAAGCTTCTTGCCGGTCTCCTCCAGATGCTGCAGCAGCATCATCCAGACGGTCGGCACGGCGGCGCTGAAGGTCACCTTCTCGGTGTCGAGCAATTCGTAGATCGAGGCGCCGTCCATCTTGCAGCCGGGCATGACCAGCTTGGCGCCGATCATCGGCCCGCTCTGGCCGAGGCCCCAGGCATTGGCGTGAAACATCGGCACGACCGGCAAGATCGTATCGCGCGACGACAGCCCCATCGCGTCGGGCATGGCGGCGATCATGGCATGCAGCACGTTCGAACGGTGGCTGTAGACGACGCCCTTGGGATCGCCCGTGGTCCCCGACGTGTAGCACATGCCGGCGGCCGTGCCTTCGTCGAAGGTCTTCCAGGCGAAGTCGCCATCCGTCTCGTCAAGCCATTCTTCATAGGCAACCACATTCGGCAGTGTCGTCTGCGGCATGTGCGTCTTGTCGGTCAGCACGATCACCTGTTTCAGCGACTTGACGGCGCCGGCGATCTTCTCGAGCAGCGGCACGAAGGTCAGGTCGACGAAGACGGCCTTGTCCTCGGCATGGTTCATGATCCAGACGATCTGCTCGGGAAACAGGCGCGGATTGAGCGTGTGGTAGATGGCGCCGATGCCCATGATGCCGTACCAGGCCTCGATGTGGCGTGCGGTGTTCCAGGCCAGCGTGGCGATGCGGTCGCCCAGGCGATAGCCGTCGCGTTCCAGCCGCTGGGCGACCTTCAGGGCGCGACGGTGGATGTCCGCATAGCTGGTGCGCACGATCGGCCCCTCGATCGAGCGCGACACGATCTCGCGCGCGCCATGCTGCCGCTCGGCATTGTCGATGAGCTTATGGCAAAGCAGCGGCCATTCCTGCATCAGTCCCAGCATTGGTTCCTCCCTCACGCTTTTGCGTTGTGCTTTTGCTGCCATTGTGGAGCGAACTGCCGGATTGTCCAGCCACCAGCATGGGCAAGCGCGGCATTGATCGGCATGACGGAGCAAACCGCCACAATCCGGCCATCGTCGGCGTTAAGTTTCGTTAACGGGCAAGGGGCGATTGGCGACTGAAAGAGGTTCGCATGGACGCGCTGCTCGACGACAAGGCCCTCGAAGATACGCTTGCCGAAAGTCTGGCCGATCTGGGGCCGGATACAAAGACTGTTTCCGAAGATGAATTTGTTGAAGTTGTCGGCGGCGCGCTCGAAGCGGTCGGCGGCACGCTGCTGTTCAAGATGTGCGTCCAGAACGAAGGCGCGGGCCAGCACGTCGCGGCCGCTTCCATCGGCGACGGTGGCAACCGGCAGTTCCTGCTGCTCACCTTGCCTACCGGTGGTGGCCACTTGAAGGTCGAGACCGTGTCGAGAAGCAGCAACCCGGTGGCCGGTATCGCAGCCGCCTACGCCGGGCTCATGGATGCGTTCAAGGCCGCCGCCTGACGGTCGCCGACAGGCCATCTTCAGCCGACAAGGCCATCTTCAAAGGCGTGGTCGGGCCACACTAGGCCCGGGGAAGTGACTTGCGTGTCGCTGCTGACAGCCGGCCCTTGCGCAATGCGCTTGCGCGACACACCTTAAGGCCGAGGCAAGGAGACCCCCACATGGATCAGATCGCCAACCCGGCACCCGGCTTTCAGCGCAATCCCGACAAGGTCATCACCATCGAGCCCTATATCGGCACCGTTACGGTGCGTGCCGGAGACACGGTCATAGCTTCATCGACGAAGGCCAAGGTGCTGGCCGAGTCCCCGTATCCCGCGGTCTTCTACATTCCGTTCGCCGACGTCGATTTCGGCAAGCTCGCCCGCACGGAACACTCGACCCATTGCCCCTATAAGGGCGATGCCAGCTATTGGAGCGTGCTGCCCGCGGGCGAGACCGGCCAGAACGCGATGTGGGCTTACGAGCAGCCTTTCCACGAAATGGCCGAAATCCGCGACCACGGCGCATTCTACGCCAGCAAGGTTAGCATCGAAGCCAAACCGGGCTGAGTTCTTCGACTTGAAGGCAGTCAGGGTGCATTGAGATTCAGGTCAGGCCGGCTGAATATCAACTCACCCTCAGTCCGTGGTGCCGTGATTGCCGATGCCGTCGGCATCGTCGAGCCGCACAAAGGTCAGGCCTTTTTCCTTGAGCGCCAAAAGGCCCTGCACCACGCCTTCGCCGGCCGCATGGGTCGGCTGGTTGATGTGCGAGATGATGACGTCACCGTCCTTGGCCGCTGCAATGCGCCGCGCGGTTTCCTTGGCGCCGAGCAATGAGCCGCCGTCGCCGTTTATCGAGAATCCGGCGATCTTGAAGCCAAGCTTGCGGATCATGGCAATGGCCGACGGGCTGTATTCGGCGGTCGCGCCACGAAACCATTTCGGCGCCGGCTCACCGGTCCCGGCAAGGGCCGCGGCACCCGACTCGACCTCGGCCAGCACGGCGTCAGGACTGCCGGCGCTGCGGATACCGTAGATTTTCAGCGGCGTATCGACCGCCGGAATATGGTGGCCGCCGTGATTTTCCAGCTCGAACAGCTCTGGATGCGCCCGCATGATCTCGACAGCGGCTGCGTTTCGCTTGAGCCAGATGCCGGTCACGAAAATGGTGGCGGGTATCTTGTTTTCGACCAACGCCGAAAGGATCCGGTTGTCGATCTGGCCACCGCAGGCATCGAGCGTGAGCGCAACGCGGCCGGCTCCGCCTGCGTCCGGCTTGATGTGCAGCGTGGGCTCGACAAGCGGCGCGGCATGGCCGCTGGACACAACGGCCAGCGACATGGCGATCACGCAGAGATTCTTTTGCAGCAGGCGCATCAAACCGAATTCCAGACCAGCACTTTCAAGCAAGCATCCCAAGACCCGCATGAAGGCGGAAATCGGGATGATGCATAGCAGAAAAGCGCCCAGCGCGACAATTTGACCGTCCGTGCGGTGAACAGCCGATTCCGCTGTAGCGGTTGTCCGCGCGCATGATCTCAGACTGCGCGCTCCAGCAGTTCACGGTTTCACGGAAACCGCGAACCACTCTACCCTTTGTTTTGACGCGATGCCGGACGGGAAAACCGCTTCACGCTTTTCCTGGAATTGCTTTGGCAACCAGCACCGCCGCCTGCGCGGCCGCCAGCCTCGCGATTGGCACGCGATAGGGCGAGCAGGACACGTAGTCGAGGCCGACCTCTTCGCAAAAGCGGATCGAGGCCGGGTCGCCGCCATGTTCTCCACAGATGCCGAGTTTGATGTCGGGCCGCGTCGCCTTGCCCTTTTCGGCAGCCATGCGCACCAGTTCGCCAACGCCGTCTATATCGAGCGAGACGAACGGATCCTGATCGATGATGCCCTTCTGGCGGTAAGTCTCCAGGAACGAGGCCGCATCGTCGCGCGAGATGCCGAATGTGGTCTGGGTCAGGTCGTTGGTGCCGAAGGAGAAGAACTCGGCCGTAGCGGCGATGACATGGGCGCGGATCGCGGCGCGCGGCAGCTCAATCATCGTTCCGGTGAGATAGTCGATCTTGACGCCGGTTTCCTCCATGACGCTTTTGGCGACAGCGTCAATACGTGCCTTCACATAGTCGAGTTCCTTCACCAGGCCGACCAGTGGCACCATGATTTCGGGAACCACAAGCGCGCCGGCCTTCTTGCCGGCCTCGACGGCGGCCTCGAAAATGGCGCGCGCCTGCATCTCGGCGATCTCGGGATAGGAGACGGCCAGGCGGCAGCCGCGATGACCGAGCATCGGGTTGAATTCGTGCAGCGCTTCGGTGCGCTCGCGGAGCTTGTCCGGCGACACCTTCATGGCGGCAGCGACCTCGGCCACCTCCTCCTCGGTCTTCGGCAGGAATTCGTGCAGCGGCGGATCGAGCAGGCGGATCGTCACCGGCAGGCCGGCCATGATCTCGAACAGTTCGAGGAAATCCGAACGCTGCATCGGCAGCAGCTTGGCGAGTGCCGTGCGCCGGTCCCTTTCGGTGTCGGCCAGGATCATCTCGCGCATGGCGACGATGCGGTCGCCCTCGAAGAACATATGCTCGGTGCGGCAAAGCCCGATGCCTTCGGCGCCGAAGGAGCGCGCCATGCGCGCGTCGAGCGGCGTTTCGGCGTTGGTGCGCACCTTCATGCGGCGCACGGCGTCCGCCCATTCCATGATGGCGGCAAAATCGCCGGACAGTTCCGGCTGCAGCATCGGCACGGCGCCCTTCAGCACCTGGCCATTGCCGCCGTCGATGGTGATGATGTCACCCTTGCGGAAGGTCGAGCCCATCGCCGTCAGCGTGCCGGCCTTGTAGTCGACGCGCAGTGAGCCCGCGCCCGACACGCAAGGCTTGCCCATGCCGCGCGCCACCACCGCGGCGTGACTGGTCATGCCGCCGCGTGTCGTCAGGATGCCTTCCGCCGCATGCATGCCGTGAATGTCCTCGGGACTGGTTTCGATGCGCACGAGGATCGCCTTGCGGCCTTGCGACTTCAGCTCCTCGGCATCGCTGGAAGAAAAGACGATCTCGCCGGTGGCGGCGCCGGGAGAGGCCGGCAGCCCGATGCCGATGACGTCGCGCGCGGCCTTGGGATCGATGGTCGGATGCAGCAGCTGGTCGAGCGAGGCCGGATCGATGCGCGCGACCGCCTCTTCCTTCGTAATCAGCTTGTCCCTTGCCATTTCGACGGCGATCTTCAACGCCGCTTTGGCGGTGCGCTTGCCAGACCTCGTCTGCAGCATCCACAATTTGCCGCGCTCGATGGTGAATTCGAGATCCTGCATGTCGCGGTAGTGCTTCTCCAGGCTGTCGGAGATGGTGACGAAAGACTGGAACGCGTCCGGCATCAGCTTCTGCAGGGATGGCTTGTCCGATCCGGCGGCAATGCGCGCCGCCTCGGTGATGTTCTGCGGCGTGCGGATGCCGGCAACGACGTCCTCGCCCTGCGCGTTCACCAGGAACTCGCCGTAGAGCATCTTTTCGCCGGTCGACGGATTGCGGGTGAAGGCAACGCCAGTGGCCGAGGTCTCGCCCATATTGCCGAACACCATGGCCTGGACGTTGACCGCCGTGCCCCAGCTTTCGGGGATGTCGTGCAGGCGCCGGTAGGTGATGGCGCGGTTGTTCATCCAGCTCGAAAACACGGCGCCGATCGCGCCCCAGAGCTGCTCTTGCGGATCCTGCGGAAACGGCTTGCCGAGTTCTTCCTCGACCTTGGCCTTGTAGAGCGCGATGACGCCTTGCCATTCGAGCGCCGTCAGTTCGGTGTCGAGCTCATGGCCGAGCCCGCCCTTCTGGTCTTCGAGGATTTCCTCGAAAACCTCATGGTCGAGGCCCATCACGACATCGGAATACATCTGGATGAAGCGGCGGTAGCTGTCATAGGCAAAGCGCGCATCGCCGGAATCGGCGGCCAGCGCCTCGACCGTCTCGTCGTTCAGCCCGAGATTGAGCACGGTATCCATCATGCCGGGCATCGACGCGCGAGCGCCGGAACGCACCGAGACCAGCAGCAGTTTCGACGGATCGCCGAACCGGCGGCCGGTCAGCCGGCCGATGTGATCGAGCGCGACCGCGACATCGGCTTCCAGCCCCGCCGGATAAATGCGGCCATTGGCATAGTAGGCGTTGCAGACCTCGGTGGTGATGGTGAAACCCGGCGGCACCGGCAGGCCCAGGCTGCACATCTCGGCCAGGTTGGCGCCCTTGCCGCCCAGCAGATTCCTGTCGCCGGCACGGCCTTCCGCCGCACCATCGCCAAAGGTGAAAACCCATTTGGTCATGCTTTGCTCTCCGGTTGCAGGAGATTGGAAAGATTGGCGAAACGGAAAGTTCCGCCGTGTCCGACTGTCGAGCGATATGATGCTGCAGTGCGAAAGGCAAGGCGTCGGCAAAGCCATCCGGCCGCTACAATCGATTAAGCAAAAGCTCTGTCCAGGGATGCGTCAAAAAGACTTGCCATCCCAGGGCTTTTGGAGTAGAATATAAAGGGAACAAATGGGGTGTCCATGAAACTGTCCGGAAAACTCGACTATCTTGAAATGCCGGCGACCGGCGGAACGCTGGACCGGTTGAAGGCCTTCTACAGCGCTGCCTTTGCCTGGTCGTTCACCGACTATGGGCCGACCTACTCGGCTTTTGCCGAAGGGCTCGACGGGGGTTTTCAGGCCGATGCGGCGGAAGCGCCCGCCAAGCCGCTGCCGGTGCTCTACAGCAGGGATCTGGAAGCGACCCTCGACGCCGTCGAAAGCGCCGGCGGCACGATCGTCAAGCCGATCTTCCCGTTCCCCGGCGGCAGGCGTTTCCACTTTGTCGATCCCGCCGGCAACGAGATGGCGGTGTGGTCTGAATAGCCGGCTTGTGCCGTCTTTGTGGCAACCGCCTTAGCTGCCAATTGGGCGTTCCCACCATCGCTCATAAGGATTGTGCTTTTCGGCTGCTCTGCTAAGAACGCGCCGCACAAGCGACTCTGACGGCAATTGGGGCGTCGCCAAGTGGTAAGGCATCGGTTTTTGGTACCGACATTCCCAGGTTCGAATCCTGGCGCCCCAGCCAAGCACTTTTTCCTTTTATTTCAATGCTTAACAAGGAACGCCTGATAGCTTTCGTGTCGCGTGCTTCGTTCCGCATTCTGTGGGCTAAACCATTGTAATTCTTGACTGTCCCGAATGGTCAAATCCAATCCATGCAACACGGGTGCAACACGAATTGCTCGATTTGTGCCGGGTATGTTCCCGCGCAATGAGGCTTGGGCCATGCACGCCGGTCGAAATCAGACAAAGTCCCCCATCCCCATTCTTCAGATTGCTGACGATAGGCAAGCACCGGCGATGGTCGAACTCGCCAATGGAGAAAACGAGCCGCTGGCGCTGACCGCATTGCGCGATCTCGTTCGGCCGCCGGACGGCGATCGAACTGGATGATGGGCGGCGCGTGTTTGCACCGGCGGGTGCGACTGCGGCTGCGGTGAAGCGGCAGCTCGCCGGCAGGGAGAAGGCGTCATGATCGTCGTTCCAGCTGGCGTGAAAGTGCACCTGGCGCTCGGCTACACGACATGCGCAAGGGTCTCGACGGTCTTGCCACGCGGATCCAGGAACAGCTCAAGAATGACCCCTTCTCTGGTTACCTGTTCGTCTTCCGCGGCAAGAATGCCTCGCTCCTGAAGGGAACTTGGCCTTCAGATTGCACCGGTGTGGCAACAAAATCCGCTTGCGGTAGCAGCTTTCCAACTTGATGTAGGCCTGGCGAAACCAGCCCGTACGCATCAAATGGGCAATGCCCCAGCGCATCGGCCTTGTCGGTTACTATGACAAGACGAACAGGATATAAAGCTATCCGGCAGCTGGTCGAGGAAAGCCTCACCGTCATGAAACCGATGAACGAAGAGCACCTTGCGGTTCTACGCAGGCACATGGTCGAGATGATTGCGATCCATGCCGACCTTGCAAGCGAAGAACTCGGCAAGGCAACGCTCGATGAGCGGGTGATGGCATCGATGCAGCGGGTGCCGCGGCATCGCTTCGTGCCAGCCCCGTTTGCGCCTTATGCCTACGAGGACATGCCGCTGCCGATCGGCTTCGACAAGACCGTCTCGCAGCCCTTCATTGTCGCTCTGATGACCGATCTCCTTGCTCCCCAACCGCACGAGGCAGTGCTCGAGATCGGGACTGGCCTGGGCTATCAATCCGCGATCCTCGCGGAACTCGCAGGACAAGTTTGGAGCGTCGAAATCATCGAGGAATTCGCAAGCCATGCCGAGGCTCTCCTGCAGGGCCTTGGCTTCTCGAATGTCGCCATTCGTGTTGGAGACGGGTCTCGCGGCTGGCCCGAGTACGCCCCATTCGACAAGATCCTGGTTAGCGTGGCGGCTGAGCGGACGCCGCCGGCTCTGCTGAATCAGCTCAAGGCAGGGGGACGCCTTGTTCTACCTTTGGCGTCTGAAGAAGTACAGTTTCTGACTATCATCGACAAGGATGCGGCGGGGCAACTCGAGACTCGAAAACTCATCCCGGTTCGGTTCAGCCGGCTCGAAACCGTCTAATGATGTGCGCACAACTGGCGCGACCTCGCTTTTCCGGCCGGCGGCCGGATGCCAGCCTTCCGTGCTTCTCTGCCCGTAGTGAACGCGAAGAAACGAGCTATTGCAGTCATTCAGTTGCCAGAAAATGGACGAAGACCGGCGCCAGGTGCCGGTCTTCCCTATAGCGGCCAGCGAAGGAGGGGCTCTGATCGGGCGATTGCGCGGGCGATGATACGCGCCGGGAAGCACCTATAGCCAGCGGCCGTCCTACATCGCGGCGGCGCTGGGGTAAGGCTGCTGAAGGGCGCCAGGACGATATCGGCCAGCTAGCCCGCCTTAGGCTCGGGCTCTGGAGGCGGCGCGTTCGGGTCGGGGCAATCAGACAATTGCTTACACGGAGGGGGCCGATCCCCAACGCCGCCATAGCGTTCCGCGAGTTTTGCGAATCCGTAGGCGAAGGCGGAAAGAAGCGCTAGGACAACCACTATTCGGACGGCCATTCGGGATTGTAGCAGGACCCCGATCCGGATTTGACTAGCTACAGGTAGAAGAGCGATTTCCCATGGCGCCAGCCGAGGCGTCCTTCGTCCACATGCTGCGCATATTGGCCGGAGCGCATCCACTATCAAACAACCGGTTCCCGTCCCCCGACCCCACCGGCCAGGCCCGGCACCGTGCTGGCCTCCCCGCCAAGAGGTGCCGGCCGTTGCCCGTGCCAACCACGGAGCATTCCGCTTTCACGCATCTCGCCTCATGCTTCAAGAAAGTGAGACGGGATTGACGACCTCTGGCAGCCAAACCCGGTCCGCGGTAACATGAGACAGAGGGACATTCACCAACCCCAGCAAGGGAGGTCCGTTATGAAAGTCAAAGACGCAATGCATAGGGGCGTCGACTGGGTCAGCCCCGAAACCGCTGTCACCGAACTGGCGAAAATGATGCGAGCCCAGGATATTGGGTCGATTCCCATCGGCGAGAATGATCGGCTGATTGGAATGGTGACCGACCGCGACATCGTCTGCAAAGGACTGGCGGACGATGGTTTTGACAACCGCACCGCGACGGCGCGCGATGTCATGACGGCCGGCATTCACTGCTGCCGCGAAGACGACGATCTGGCCAAGGCGGTACAGCACATGGAGGAACTGAAAATCCGCAGGTTGCCGGTGATAAACAAGAATATGCGGATGGTCGGCATCCTTAGCGTCGGCGACGTCAGTCAGTCGGCGCCTAGGGAACTGGTGTCCGAATACGTCAAGAGCGTTTCCGCCCATCACCACTGAAGGCGGCTCGCCCGTGCCCTCGAGCGAAGGCCTCAACTTGCCGCCGCGCTGGCCGCAGCGCGTCGGCAGAAATGTCCGGTCGTCGAGCCCGGTGCCGACTCTTCATGCTACAATGAGCGCCGATGCCTGCGGGGCAGGACGGCAACTGACGCAAGCAATCACTTTGAGTGCGATGGAGCCTCTTCCAAGGGACCTTTTGCTTAAATCGCGATATCCTGACTTTCAGTCCGCCTAACCGCCAAATGGACGATCTAGCTAACCATTCTACAGGTGCAGCAGCCCGCAGGTCGCTGAGCTTTCTCGAGCGGCCAGTGTGCGACGGAGTTCAAAGGGCCTCGTTGACACATACCGCGCCTGGTTCGGATGACAGGCATCCTCGACCCTTATATTAAAATCACATATTCTTCATCGGCACGTCGGGATCGACATGTCCCCCATCGGCAGTGATCTTCAGCCTTGAGAGGTAGTGCTCCCATCCCGTTCGATGGCTGTCACGCTCCTTTGCGCTCGGCAGTCCGCTGTGCGTGAAGCGGATTAGTGTCCCCGCATCCCTAGCGATCAGGTCGATCTCGACATGGCTGGAGCCGGGCGGCACGGTCTCGTTGTCTTCCCAGCCAAAACTGTAGGCAAGACGGTGGACCGGGATCACCTCGGTGAACTCACCGCGCGCCATATGGCGACCGCCGACATTGACGAGGAACAGACCGCCCGGCGTTGCATCCAAATTCGCTTCTGTCCCGATCCATCGCACGATCTGGTCCGGATCGGTCAAAAGCGCGAACACGGTCGCTTGTGGCGCCGCGACCTCAATCTCTATGTAAAGCGATTCCGCCATTGCTCACTCCGGGTCACGTCCGCATCGAATGCCGTGCATCATTGAAGCGAATGTTGGGAGTTGCAAGAAGATGTTCGAGGCGTAAGCATAAGCTGGTACCGAGTGACCTTCTACCGATGCTTCTCGCAAACTCGCTCTCATTCCTTCTGGACGACGCCGCGCATATTGGCGACGGTGGGCGACTTCTATTGCAGCTCTCAACGCATTTGATGGAAGACGGCTTGCCGATCATTGCCGGCGCGCTGGCACAGGATGCTCCCGAGCCGATCATTTCACGCCGCATCTGGCTCTGGCGAGCGCCTAGCGGTGAAGTGGTCGAGGCTTTGGGGATAGGCGCCGACCGCCAGAATGCCGATCCACGGCTCGTGCTGCGGGAGTGGTTTGCCACGCCACGGGCAATCGTGTTCGACGAAGGAGCGGGCGGTGTCGCACCGACTTTGGTGTGGGCGTTCGATCATGCTCCGGATGAGGCACAGTCAGAGTTGCTGCGGCAAATCTCCCGGTTTGCTGAGGCTCCGATGACCGCACTCGCAGAACGGTCTGCGAAACGCGCACTGCTCGAAGCATATTTGGGAAAGCGGAGTGCAGCGCATGTGCTCAAGGGTCATTCTCGTCGAGCAAAGGGAGAGACGATACGGACTGCGCTTCTGTGGGCGGACCTTCGAGGTTTCACCGATCTATCCGAGGTTCACGATGCAGACGAGATCGTATTGATACTTGATGCCTGGTTCGATTGCGTCGCCGGCGCAGTGCACGCATTTGGTGGCGAGGTTCTCAAGTTTATAGGTGATGGCGTCCTCGCGATTTTCCCGATTGGCGAGCGCGATGCAAAGGCCGCATGTGACGCGGCGGTACGCGCCGTGAAGGCCACGCGCGCCGGGATAGATCATCTCAACCAAACTCGGCGCCGCAATGGGGACCCTGAGTTCGGATATGGCATTGGCCTGCATGTCGGCGAGATATTTTGGGGGAATATCGGCACTGCCGGCAGGTTGGATTTCACCGCGATCGGCAAGGCCGTAAATCTTGTCAGCCGCATCGAAGGGCTGTGCAAGCCGTTAGGACGGACGGTGCTCGCGTCGGCAGTGTTCGAGGCAGAAACTGCCGAGCCGATGATCGCCATGGGCAGTCATCCGCTCAGAGGAATAGCAGGCGCGCAAACACTTTTCGGTTTGCCGGAATAGATCGAATGGTTGAGCGTGCCGTGTCACTGCATATCTTATTATCGTGCGAAGCCATGCCTCAGAGAAATTCGAATGGCAAAGAAGCTACGCATACAATTGGCATAGGCCGCACGCAGCCTAGAGTCGCAATCGCCAATCAACAGGCTCGGCTTGATCGGGACAACCTGTTGAGGCTCCACATCTACTAGCTGGGCTCACTCTTCTCTGAATGCCCTGTCGATCTGATCGGCCAAGGGTTTTACGATATAGGAAAGCATCGTCCGGTTGCCTATCCCGACCTCCTTAACCAGTGCCCGCAGTTCGGCTGGTGGCGCGAAGCAGAAAGTTCAAAAAACGTCCAAGAACCCCAGTCGATGGCCAATTGTAGAACCGTCTGTCGACCGCTTTTGGCCGAACGCGGACTGGCGGCTAACGGCTCGGACATTTTCGAAATCAGTCTTTTTGGACGATCGCTCTAAAGCTGATGCATCACATTCGGTGGCGCAATTGTTGATTTTCACTGAGAACTGACCCGGCATTGGAGTGAACCCCTGAGGCTGGACCAGCGAGGCGCTTCAAACTAAGCCGCCTGCCGGGCGAGCTGGGTTTCGAATTCTGCTGGCGATCTGTAGCCAAGGGCTGAGTGCATCCGCCTGGCATTGTAGACCTCTTCGATGAACCGGGGCAATCGCTCGGCCACTTCCATGAAAGTCTCGTAGCCGGCGGGATAGATATCTTCCACTTTCAGCGTCTTCTTGAAGCTTTCCGCCTGCGCGTTGTGATAGGGTTCCCGACGGCACTCATGGAGCCTGTTAGACCGGCCGCATCAAGCGCCCGTCGGTAGGTCTCGCTTGCGTATTGGCATCCGCGGTCAGTGTGGTGAATGCAGCCTTGCGGAGGTTTCCTGTTCTCGACGGCCGAATGCAATGCTGCCAGCGCCAGGGGCGTGTCCAGGCGTTTCGATAGTGCATAGCCCACAACCTTGCGGCTGCAGGCGTCAAGAATGACAGCCAGATAGCAGAAGCCAGCGGCAATCCGGATGTACGTAAAATCGGCAACCCACACCATGTCGGGTCGAGGCGGGATCAGGTTGCGATAGAGGTTCGGGTAGATCGGTGAATCGTGGCTGCTATCGGTCGTGCGAACATAGCGCCTGCGCGGCTTGATCCCCAGGCCGTTGGCCCGCATCACGCGCGCCACACGCTTGTGATTAACGAGGTGCCCCCGTCGGTGAAGCTCGTGCGTTACGCGGCGATAGCCGTAGCAGGGCAATTCATCCTGAATGTCCTCGATGATCGCAACGAGGTCGGTATCGTTAAGATTGAAAGCCCCTGCGGTGGATCGGTAGTAGTAGCTGCTTCTCGGGAGATCGATCATTTTGCACCCCCGTCTGACGGAGCAGGCCGCAGGCCGGTGACGATTGAGGAGCTCTCGCTGCCGCCGGCGATTGGCTGGCGCGGCGCGCCGGTTGCTCGTAGATTCGCACTGCCATTGCGTGATGCCGTTCGGCACGCTTGTATCTGTGACGTGCAAGAAAGGGGAGTAGTCATTTGTCTGCTAGAAACGAAACGTCCGCTGGTCACGAAGCGAGTGACGCCGGCTGGCTCGACCTTCATTTCGAATCGTCGCGCCCAGAATACGAGGCGGCATTCCTCGACGCCGGCATCCGCCCGGGCTGGAGTGTGCTCGACGCCGGTTGCGGCAGCGGCAGCTTCCTGCCGCTCATCTCCAAGGCCGTTGGCCCATCCGGTTTCATCGCCGCGCTGGACCTCGCGCCCGAAAACATCACCCGGGTTGAGACACTCGCAGGCACGTTGTCCCAGCCGCCGGAAATTGCCGCACATGTCGGCAGCATCCTGTCGCTCCCTTTCGCCAACGCATCGTTCGATTGTGTCTGGTCTGCCAATGTCATGCAGTATCTGACGCCGGCAGAGTTCGAGCTTGCCGTCGGCGAGGCCAAGCGCGTGTTGAAGCCGGGCGGCATCTTCGCTGTCAAGGATTTCGATTCGACCATCCTGCAGATCCTGCCAATGGATCGGGCCCTGTTCGCGCGTTTCATGGCAGCCAGGCTCAAGGGATTTCGCGACCGAGGCGTGCTCGGCACCGATTGCGGTTCGACACTTCCGATGCGGCTGGGGCAGGCGGGCTTAGAGGTCATCAGCCGCAAGGGCTGGCTGGTCGAGCGTTGGGCGGCCGCGCCTCGTTTCACGCATGACTATGTTCGGGACCTGCTAGCCTATTTTGCCAGCGTCGCGCCGGGCTACGCCCTCCCCGACGCTGACCAGGCCTATTGGCGGGAACTGGGGGAGCGGCCAAATTGCCTGATCGACGATCCGGACTTCTGCTATCGCGAGTTCTTCGTGGTGGCGGTCGCCGGACTTAGCGCTCTGCCCCCGGGTCAGGAGGAGCGGCGGCATGACCGAGATGCGGCGAGAAGCTGACGTCTATCCATGAGACGCGAACGTCCTCTGGCTCAAAAGCTAACGTTCGCGACCAAGCGGCGGCGAGCGCAAGCTAATAATGAGCGAATACCTCGATCAAAGTCATCCCCAGGACGGATTCCGACACCCCAGCTTCTCTTACAAGTGCCCGCAGTTCGGCCTGAGGCGAGAGCCAGAAAGTTCGAAAAGCTTCCAAGAACCCCAGCCAAACTTTTCCGGTCCATTCTGGAACATCACCCATCTCTCGGGAAGGGGGCAGCGATTTATGATCTTTCTGCCCAATGACCAAGATGTGTGGACCAGTTCACAATTGTGACATGACAATCGCCCAAGCGGGCTGCCGTCATCAAACTAGGTGATTTTCCTGACGCGCGGCCTGCGCTAAAATATCGCCTTGCCGAACTTGAGACCCGTCGTGGCCAGGACCAAAAAGCGCCCATTCAACGTGAACGTCTTCCTCAATACCGTGGACGGCGGAAGGACTGTGGCGACGTATCGCAAGAGCGAGACTGTCTATGCGCAGGGCGACCCGGCGGATTCCGTCTTCTACATCCAGAAGGGCAAGGTCAAAGTCTGCATTGTATCGGAGCAGGGCAAAGAAGCGATCGTCGCTCTCCACCAGAGCGGAGACTTTTTCGGCGAAGGCTGCTTGTCAGGCCAGCCGCTACGGTTGGCTACGGTTTCTGCGATGATGGACAGCGTCATTATGCGGCTTGATAAAGCATCAATCACCCGGGTGCTCCGGGAGGAGCCGAAGTTCTCAGAGATGTTCATGTCCTATTTGCTGGCGAGGAACGCCCGCGTCGAAGAGGACCTGGTAGACCAGCTTTTCAATTCGAGCGAGAAGCGTCTGGCGAGATTGCTCCTTCTGATGGCGAACTTTGGCAGGGAGGGGAGCCCTCAGCCTGTCATACCGAAGATAAGCCAGGAGACGCTCGCGGAGATGGTCGGCACCACCAGGTCGCGCGTCAGCACGTTCATGAACAAGTTCCGCAAGCTCGGGTTCATCCATTACGATGGAGATTTGGAGGTTCATAACTCCCTCCTGAACGTGGTCCTGCACGACAATCCTCATCTCAGAGGCAGGGACCGTTGAGGACTGTTCTGTGTGGAACAGTCAAGTCACTTGCGCCCATGTTAAATTTCAGCGGCGGTCCCACCCTCCGGACCGGGCCTACAACCAAAGACCATCTCGGCGAGGCAACGGCATGACTGCCGGCGTACCCACCCCAGTCGTGCGCGTCAAAAAGATGGCACAGCGTTGTTGGTGACGTCGGCGCGTCCGCCCCACCCCCCGCTAGCGGACGCGCCGGCCCCCATTGCGCTGGGGCTTGTGAACAAGCCAGTCGCGGAGAGCGCCAACTTTCTTACCGATTTTGGTCTAGTAGCTGGAATGCCAGCTATCGTGCTGCGAGGAGGTTGACCGTCTCGCCAACCTTGCATGAGCGTGTCCCGGCTGATGCCCTTGGGCGTTCTCTCGCCCGTAAGTTCCACGATGCCCTCCCCTCGCCGGCTATTGGCCCCCGCTTCCGGTTCAACGTCGATCGATGAAGGGGTACGTCGGCATTCATGCGACATCGCCACGTTCATCTTGCCAGGTCCGGGTCTCGCATGTGCACAGAGGGCTTATGCGATCGCCGCCACTCAGCACTGCCTTTCGGCGACCCATGGCGTGTCGCGGCCAAGTGAAGGCTCAAACGAACCCCGATGATCTCTTTAAGTTGCGAAAGCATGCACATGGCCTGAACGGTATCGCCTTGAACATCTGCCTCTTTTCCATACAAGGTCATCGAAGACTCGACTAAGAGGTGTGGCGGTCCAAAATGGAATTTCAATGAACCTTCCTATCTTCGCCATCAACCTCGATCGCGAGACCGGTCGCTGGAGCGGATTGCTCGCCAGTGCTGAAGCGGCCGGCCTGACCTTGCGGCGCATTGCCGCCATCGACGGCCGCGCGCTTGCCAAGGAGGATTGGACTGAGATCGATCTTCCAACCGCGCGCAAGCTGAGCGGGCGCGACATTCTGCCCGGCGAATATGCCTGTTACCGCAGCCATATCCAGGCGCTGGAAACGTTCCTGGCCGGTGGCGGTGCCTATGGCCTGATTGTCGAGGACGACGTCCTCTTCGGCGAAGACACCACACGGCGCATCGAGGCCATCATCGCCGCGGTGCCGGATTTCGACGTCATCAAGCTGACCAACCATCGCATGAGCCTGTTCCTGCGCGCCGTCGGGACGACGGAAGGCGACGAGATCGGTCGCGCGCTGCATGGCCCGCAGGGCTCCGCCGCCGCCTATCTGGTGTCGCGGCAGGGGGCGCAGGGGCTGTTGTCGGCGCTCGCGGTTATGAAAATGCCGTGGGACGTCGCACTCGAACGATTTTGGGACACCGGCCTGAAAGTCTATTCGGTTCGCCAAAACGTGCTTGGCTTTGCCAAGAGCAGCGCGATTTCCGGCATAGCCGGCCCTTCGGGCAGCTATAAATCCGCAAGGCTTGGCGGGCCGAGCCGGCTAAGTGCCGGGGCATTGCGGGCCAGGGACGAGCTGCGCCGCCTGCATCACGTGCTGCTGCGGCCGCCGTTGCCGCGGGAAACCCCGGACTACGCCAGGGACGACGCGCCGCGCAACACCCTGCTTCTGTTCCTTGCGGCACTCGCCATTCTCGCTTTGGTCTCCGCAGTCTGGCGCGAGGCTGACACCTACCGCTATGCGGGGATGGCGCTGGCCGCGGTCGCAGCCATCCGCTGGTTCAGGCTGGACCTGTGGACCTACAGCAAGCCGCTGATCGGATGGGTCGGCGGTCTCTGCCTGGGTTGGTCGCTCTATGTCTTCATCCGACTGGCGATCGTCTATTTGGGCACCCACCAGTTGGGCGCCGCCGAAGGCATCTACCTGTTTCCGCTGTTTTATGCGACGACCGGCTTCTCGTTCTTGCTGTTTGTCAGGCGGCCCGCGCGGTTCGTCCTCTGGTTCATGATCCTCAGTCTTGTCTTCCTGGCGGCGGACACCGCCTATTGGGACATGCTTCATGGCATTCGACCGGAGCCGTGGCTTTTCAACAATCCCATCCACGCTTCGGTGGCGGCCGGTTTCATCTTCCTTTGCACGCTGCAGTTCATGGCCTACACGGCCCAAAGAACGGACCTGAACAACGTGACCAGGAGCCTGCACTGGGCGCTATCGACGGCCGTCCTCCTGTTCGCCATCGCCAACATCATTGCGCTGCGGTCAAAGGGCGTCTGGCTTGCGCTCGCGCTCGTCCTGCTCCTGTTGGCGGTCATGATCCTGGCGAGAGGCCATCGACGTGAGCTGATGGTCGGGGGTGGCGTGCTGGCGATCGTGGCAGCCGGCGTTGTCGCCGCACACAACATCTTCTGGTCCACCGCCGGCGACACCATGATCTTCGTCAAGAGCCTGGTTTCGGATGTCTTGAGCCATGGCGTCCTGTCGGCCTTCGACCGCGCCATCGCGAACGATACGGTTCCGCTTGCGGCCAAGGAACGGCTGATGCTGTGGGCCGATGCGATCGAGGTCTGGAAGCGCCATCCTATCTTCGGAGCCAGTTCCAGCTGGCTCACCGAATGGCAGAACAGGTCTTATCATCCCATGATCTTCAACGTCTTCCACAACGGCTATCTGGAGATAGCCGTGCGCTATGGCGTGGTCGGACTGGCGTTCTTTGCGTTTCTCTACATTTGGTCGTCCAGGCAGGTCCTGCTGGCCATGCGGGCCAGGCTTATCGCTCCGGCCGCATGGTCCTGCTACATCTCAACGCTGGTCTTCTTCGCCCTCACCGTCCTCAGCAATTCGAACAACCGGCTGGCGATCGGCGAGGCCTTCATGTGGTTCGCTGCAGCATTCGGCTTCTACTGCTTCTATCTTCGACAGCAGAACAACCTTGTCGAGCCAAGAACCTATATTTAAAGCGCGTCGCGCGGCGGCTCAGCTCGCCTCACGCATCGCCTCGGCCGCCTGCAGGTCGACCGAGACGAGCTGGCTGACACCCTGCTCGGCCATGGTCACCCCGAACAGCCGGTTCATGCGCGCCATGGTGATCGGGTTGTGGGTGATGATGACGAAGCGCGTCTCGGTGGTGGCGGCCATCTCGTCCATGAGATTGCAGAAGCGCTCGACATTGTGATCGTCGAGCGGCGCGTCGACTTCGTCGAGCACGCAGATCGGCGCCGGATTGGTCAGGAACACGGCAAAGATCAGCGACATCGCCGTCAGCGCCTGTTCGCCGCCGGACAGCAGCGTCATGGTCTGCGGCTTCTTGCCGGGCGGGCGGGCCAGGATTTCAAGCCCGGCCTCGAGCGGATCGTCGGACTCGATCAGCTGCAGTTCCGCCGTGCCGCCACCGAACAAATGCGAGAACAGCCGTTGGAAATGGCTGTTCACCACGTCGAAGGCGGCAAGCAACCGCTCGCGGCCTTCGCGGTTCAGGCTCTGGATCGCCTGCCTGAGCTTGCGGATCGCCTCGATGATGTCCTCGCGTTCCGACACGATCGTCTCCAACCGGTCGGAAAGCTCTTTCTGCTCCTCCTCGGCGCGCAGATTGACGGCGCCCAGCCGCTCGCGCTCGATCTTCAGCCGGTCGAGCTGGCGCTCGATCTCGGCCATCTCAGGCATCGGGCTGTCGGCCTCCAGACCGGTATGACGGATGACCAGATGCGGCGGCGTGTTCAGTGTTTCCTGGATGCGCGCCTCGACCTCCAGCCGGCGTTCGTCGGCCGCGGTCAGCCGTTCTTCAGCGCGGACGCGGGTCTCGCGCGCCTCGGCCAGCGACTGGATGGCGCCGGTGGCCGCCTTGTCCAGTTCGGATTGCCGGCTTTCCGCCTCCTGCAAACGGTCGGCGGCCGCCTTGCGCAAGGTCTCGGCCTCGTTGAGCTGCGACAGCAAGGCGCGTCGCTTGGCATCGATCTCGTCGGGCGCATCCGCCAGCCGCTCGCGTTCGGCCTCCGCCTCGGCCTTGCGTTCGCCGAGCGAGGCGATCTGCGTTGAGGCGTTTTCGGCCCGCTCCAGCCAGTTGCTGCGCTCGGCGCCAATGGCATCGAGCCGGCGCGTGCGCGCCTCGGCTTCGCGCCGCAAACCCTCATGCACGGCACGCGCATCGGCAAGCGTGGCGCGATCGCGGGCGACATTGGCCGCGGACTGTTCGAGCTGCAATTGCAGGTCGCCCAGATCAGGCGCGTCCTGCAGCAGCATTTCGGCTTCGGCGAAGGCCGCCGAGGTCTCCTCATGGCTGTCAACGATGCGGGCGCGCGCCTCATCCAGGGCGGCGCGCCGGCTCGACAATTCGCCGCCGGCCTTTTCGGCCTCGGCTAGCGCATTGCGGGCTGCGTCCAACCGATGCTGCGCGTCACGCCCGGCCTGGCGCGTGTTGCGCTCAGCCTCGCTCGCCAGGCGAAGCGCCTGTTCGGCCTCGGCCAGCGCCTCCTCGGCCTGGCGCAGGACGAGCGTCGCCTGCACCGCCTCGGCATCGAGCTCGGCCAGCCGGTTCTTCTGCGCCAGCCGTTGCGCGGCGGCGGTCGGCGCATCGGCACTGGCGGTAAAGCCGTCCCAGCGCCACAACGCGCCCTCGCGGCTGACCAGCCGCTGGCCGGGAGCAAGAAGCGCCTGCAGCCGGCGGCCGTCGCCAGTCTCTACGATACCGATCTGCGCCAGACGGCGGGCGAGCTGTGCCGGCGCGTGAACGACGCTGGCAAGGCTTTTGACGCCTTCGGGTAGCGCCGCGTCGCCGGGTTGGATCTCGCTTTCGCCCCAATGCACCGGTGCGCTGCGATCGAGCGGCACGTCGAGGTCTTCGCCAAGGGCAGCCCCCAGCGCCGTCTCGAAGCCGCGCTCGACGCTGATCTGCTCCAGCACGGCCGGGAAGAGATCGCCACTGGCCGCGTTGAGGATCTTGGCCAGCGTGCGCGCTTCGGTTTCGATACGCGCCAGCTCGGCCCTGGCATCCTGCAGCGGTGGCCGGGCAGCGCTTTCGGTGGCGCGGGCATCGATGACCGACTGCTCAGCCTCCGCCACGGCAGTCTCGGCTTCCTCCAGCAGCGCCATCGCCTGTTCGACCAGCATGCGCTTCTCGGCCGGATCCGGCAGGCCGGCGACCTTGGAGAGGATGTCGGACAATTCCCGGTCGACATCGGCGAGCTGGCGGGCGAAACGGTCACGGCGCTCGGCGGTGTCGCGCAGCGTCCGTTCGATCTGGTTGCGCGACGCAGCGGCCTCCGCCCGTTCGGCGGTCAGTGCGGCGAGTTTCGCTTCGCTTGCGGCAAGCGTCGATGCCGCCTGTTCGAAGGCAGCCCGGGTGCTGGCTTCGCGCTCGGCGGCACCGGCATTTTCGGAGTTGAGTGAGGCTTCCTCGGTGCGAAGGCGCTCAAGGATATCCGCGTTGTCGCGGACCATGCGCTCCTCGCGCGCAATGTCGCCGTCAAGCTGCTGCAGCCGGCGCTCGAGCTCGCTCTGACGGGCGCGGATGCGGCCGGCTTCCTCCTCGATCTGCGACTTGGCGATCGACAGGCGTTGGAAGGCAGCGGCGGCGGCGGCTTCCGCGTCGCGCAAATCAGGCAAGCGATGGGCGCCGATGCCTTGCTCCCTTGCGGCGGCCATCTGGGCTGCGGCGCGATCGCCGACCAGCGCCGTGGCAACCGCCAGCGCCGAGCGCGCCTCGCCTTCCTGTGTCTTGGCCAGCGTCCAGCGCAGATGCAGCAGCGTCGCTTCGGCCTTGCGGATATCGGCCGACAGGTTCTTGAAGCGCGAAGCCTGGCGCGCCTGGCGCTTCAGGCTTTCGATCTGGCTTTCCAGCTCGCCGACGACGTCGTCCAGGCGTTCGAGATTTTGCTCGGCCGCCTTCAGCCGCAGCTCGGCCTCGTGACGACGGGTGTGCAGGCCGGAAATGCCGGCCGCTTCTTCCAGCAGGGCGCGGCGCGCCTGCGGCTTGGCCTGGATCAGCTCGCCGATGCGGCCCTGCCCGACCATCGACGGCGAGCGCGCACCGGTCGACTGGTCGGCGAACAGAAGCTGCACATCCTTGGCGCGCGCTTCCTTGCCGTTGATGCGGTAGAGCGAGCCCGCCTCACGCTCGATACGGCGCGACACCTGCAATTCATCGGCATCGTTGAAGGCGGCGGGCGCCGAGCGGTCGCTGTTGTCGAGGAAGAGCGTGACTTCGGCGGTGTTGCGCGCCGGGCGCGTGCCCGAGCCGGAAAAGATGACGTCGTCCATACCAGACGCGCGCATGTTCTTGTAGGAGCTTTCGCCCATCACCCAGCGCAGCGCCTCGACCAGGTTCGATTTGCCGCAGCCGTTCGGCCCGACAATGCCCGTCAGGCCGCGCTCGATGACGAACTCGCCGGGCTCGACGAAGGACTTGAAACCGAGGAGGCGAAGGCGCGAAAACTTCATTCGCGCCGCCCACTATAGCGGTTCAGCGTTTCACGGAAACGCAGAACCGCTCTATCTCTTTGTTTTGACGCAATTCCGGACGGAAAACCGCCACACACTTTTCCTGGAATTGCTCCAAGCGGATTCAGCAGAAGTGTGCCGCGGTTTTGCGAGGAGAATCCACGGCAAGGCAAATGGGCGCGCACGCCGAAGCGCCGCCGGCTCGGCGCTGCCCGAGCGTCAGAGCAGAGGGTCGATGATGGCCGACATTTCCGCAATCGACATCGCCCCCTTGTAGGTCTTACCGTTGATGAAGAAGGTCGGTGTCGAGTCGACCTTGAATTCATTGGCGCCGCGCTTCTGGACCGATCTCACATCGTCCAGAAGTTTCTGGTCCGTCAAGCAGGCCTCGAAGGACTCCTGTGTAAAACCGGCGAGCTTCGAGATTTGCAGCAGCGCATCCTTGGTATTGGGCACTCCAACCCAGTTCGCCTGCTGCCTGAACAGGACATCCACCATCGGGAAATAGTTATCCTTGGCGCAGCGCGCCAGCATGAAACCGGCTTCGGCACTCGGATCGAACGGGAATTCGCGCAGGATGTAGCGGGCCTTGCCGGTGTCGATGTACTTGGTCTTCAGGTCCGGAAAGGTGGTCTCGGCGAAATGCGCGCAGTGCGGGCAGGTCATCGAGGCGTATTCGACGATGGTGACCTTGGCGTCGTCCTTGCCGAGCTGCTTGTCGGGCAATGCACCGGGCTTCAGCAGTTCAGCCATGTCAACCGTGCCCTGGGCTTCCGGTGCCGTAGCGGCGGCCGGCGTTGTCGGCGTGGCCGGCTTCGTGGGCGCGGCCGGATCCGCGGGCTTCACGTCCGCCGCCTTGGCTTGCTCGCCAGAGTCGCTGCAGGCGGCCAGCAGTGCCACCGCCGGAATGGCGGCGAGCGAAGACAGGACGTTTCTGCGAGACAAGCTTTGGCCAAACGGGGGACGGTTCATACGAATCACCTGACAAGGGTTGGATTTTGCAATGCAAAGGCAAGAAAAGGCGAGAGTTGGCGCGAATTAAGGCATCTCGATCCCCAATCCAATCGCGAAACCTGAGAAGGGTGATCACGAATGCGAGATATTGACGACAAATCTATGACTTCCTTTCCCCCAGAATGGTCGCGCCGAGCCGTTCCAGCGAGGCGCGCAGCCCATCATCGTCGACCAGGCCGACGGTCGAGGACAATTTCGTCTTCTCGGCCGCGGTCAGCGGCCTGAAGGTCGGTTTGCGCTTGCCGTTGTCCGCCGTCACCGGCTTCTGCAGGATCCTGATCCGGTTGATGGCGGTGAAGCCGAGGAAGGCATTGACCCGGTTGATGATCTCGCCGGTCTCGTGCTGCAGGTGAAGTGCCGCCATGCCTTCGCAGGCGATGACCAGCACCGCCGGCTCGAACGGATCGTCCTCATGCAGGCGGCGCGGCCACTGGATCTTTTCGGGCCGCGAGCGGCTGGCAAGGCGCGGGCCGGCGATCTCTTCCCACGATTGGACGAGGCCGATCGAAATGCCGGCTCGCTTGCGCAGCACCGGGTCGAGGATTTTGGTCGCAAGATCGCTGACCGGGACGGGATTGCCGTAGGGCGTTCTCCCTGCCATGTACGTTCTCCAGCCACCACCAGCATCGGCCAAGGCCAATTCCCGATCAATGGCACCAGCAGAGCAGACCCGCAAGACCATACCCCAAGACAGTGACATCGCATCCCGCTTGCTCGGCTGGTACGATGTGCATCATCGCGAGTTGCCGTGGCGGATCACACCGCGCGAGCATGCGCGCGGCATACGGCCTGACCCCTACCGTATCTGGCTTTCCGAAGTCATGCTGCAGCAGACCACCGTCGAAGCGGTGAAATCCTATTTCCGCGTATTCGTCGAGAAATGGCCTGATGTCGAGGCACTGGCGGCGGCGCCGACCGAGGACGTGATGAAAGCCTGGGCCGGGCTCGGCTACTATTCCCGTGCGCGCAATCTCAAGGCCTGTGCAGATCTGGTGGCAGAGCGCGGCGGCCGCTTTCCCGACACGGAAACGGCCTTGAGAGAACTGCCCGGCGTCGGCGCCTATACATCGGCGGCCATTATGGCGATCGCCTTCGACCGCCCCGCCGCCGTCGTCGACGGCAATGTCGAACGTGTCATCTCCCGGCTGTTTTCGATCATGACGCCGCTGAGCGAAGCCAAGGCCGAGATACGCGCCCATGTCGAGCGCATGGTGCCAGACACAAGGCCGGGCGACTTCGCCCAGGCGATGATGGATCTCGGCGCCACGATCTGCACCCCGCGCCGGCCGCGCTGCATGCTGTGCCCGCTGCGCGGAGATTGCAGCGCCGTCGTTTCAGGCGACCCCGAGCACTTCCCGGTGCGGCTGCCAAAAGCCGACAAGCCGCTGCGGCGCGGCGCGGCTTTCGTTGCCGTGCGGGGTGACGGCGCCATCCTCCTGCGCAAACGGGCGGAGAAAGGGCTGCTCGGCGGCATGACCGAGGTGCCGACGACCGCCTGGACCGCGCGGGTCGACGGCGCCACCACGCAAGCGGCCGCACCCTTTCCCGGCAATTGGAAGCCCACGGGCCGGATCGCGCATGTCTTCACCCACTTCGCGCTCGAGCTCGACGTGTTCCTTGCCAATACGAAAGGCGAGACCCCGGCCGGCCACTTCTGGTCGCTGCCCTCGGACATTTCGGGTGAAGCGCTGCCCACTGTCATGAAAAAGGCAATCGAGGCTGCGATACCCGGCGCGACGAAAAAACCGTCGCCACACAGTGCAAAGAGGCCTCATGACTGAAATCCGCCACATCGTTTTCGACATCGGCCGCGTGCTGATCCATTACGATCCGAATATCCCGTTCAGCCGCCTCATACCGGATGCCGAAGAGAGAAAGTGGTTCTTCGACAATGTCTGCACGCATGACTGGAACATCGAGCAGGATCGCGGCCGGACATGGCAAGAGGCCGAGGCGCTGCTGATCGCAGAACATCCCGATCACGCGGAAAACATCCGCAATTTCCGCCGCCATTGGCACGACATGGTGCCGCATGCCTATGACGACAGCGTCGCCATCATGGTCGGCCTGATCGAGAGCGGCCACGACGTCACCATGCTGACCAATTTTGCCAGCGACACGCTGGCCGAGGCGCGCAAGCGCTTCGATTTCCTCGATCGCCCGCGCGGCGTCACCATCTCCGGCGAGATCGGCATGATCAAGCCGGATCGCGGCATCTATGACCATCACGTCGCCGCGTTCGGGCTCGAGCCGTCGGCCACGCTGTTCATCGACGACAGCCAGAAGAACGTCGACGGCGCCAAGGCGGCCGGCTGGCAGGCTGTGCTGTTCACCGATGCGAAGACGCTTCAGGCAGACCTTGAACGCCTCGGCATAAAGGCGTGATTTGAATCGCTTCCAGCGATCCGTTGAGAATTCAAATCAACGAGAATGCGCGGCAATTGGCAGGGCTTCAGGCCCCTGCCCGCTCCATGCCGAGCCGGGCGATGCGACGCAGCTCGTCGATCGGGGTCAGGCCGCCGCTGCGCTCATAGTGCCAGAAGGTCCAGCCGTTGCAGGCATCCAGGCCCTGCACTTCGGCGCCGATCTTGTGGATCGAACCGGCACTGTCGCCGATCGCAACGGTGCCGTCGGCGCGCACCTTGGCCGCCCAGCGCTTCTTGGCGTCGTATAGCGTGGCACCGGGCGTCATCAGCCCGGTGTCGATCAGGCTGACGAAGGCGACGCGCGGCTCGGCGCGCTTGCCGGTGAGCACGGTCAAGTCGGCGCCCTCCAGCGGCCGCACCGCGTCGATGCGCTCGTTGGCCGCGTCGATATAGGCCTGCTCGCGCTCGATGCCGACGAAATGGCGGCCGAGGCGCTTGGCCACCGCGCCGGTGGTGCCGGAGCCGAAGAACGGGTCGAGTACGATGTCGCCGGGCTTGGTCGACGCCATCATGATGCGGGCGAGCAGCGCTTCCGGCTTCTGCGTCGGGTGCAGCTTGTCGCCATTGTCGTTCTTCAGCCGCTCGCCGCCGGTGCAGATCGGAAACAGCCAGTCGGAGCGCATCTGGATGTCGTCGTTCGAGGCCTTCATGGCTTCGTAGTTGAACGTGTAGCCCTTGCCCTTCTGGTCGCGTGACGCCCAGATCATCGTCTCATGCGCGTTCTGGAAACGGCGGCCACGGAAGTTCGGCATCGGGTTGGTCTTGCGCCAGACGACGTCGTTGAGGATCCAGAACCCCAGATCCTGCATCTTGGCGCCGACCCGGAAGATGTTGTGATAGGAGCCGATGACCCAGATGGTGCCGTTCGGCTTCAGCACCCGGCGCGCCGCCAGCAGCCAGGCGCGGGTGAAGGCATCGTAGGCCTCGAAGCTCTCGAACCGGTCCCAGTCGTCGTCTACGGCGTCGACCTTGGACTGGTCGGGCCGGTGCAGGTCGCCGTCGAGCTGCAGATTATAGGGCGGATCGGCGAAAATGACGTCGATGGACTTTTCGGGCAGCCGGTCGAGCGCGGCGACGCAGTCGCCCTTGAGGATCGTGTCCAGCCATTCGGATTGCTGGGGAGCGTTGGAAAGCTCGTCGAGAAGACGCACGGCAGACATTCTGACACCCAAGGCACGCGTTGCAGTTTTACTCTCTGTTATGGTTACCGATCAGCGTAAATATTCGGTGAAGGTCAAAGCCGCGGACTTGCGAATTTGCGAAGGTGGCCCTGTTGGTGTATGCCGCGCCGCCTGAGCCTTCCGAGGCCCCTTCATCCTCCCATTGTCCGGATCACCATGCCCCAGCCAGACCTTGTCATCTTCGATTGCGACGGCGTGCTCGTCGATTCCGAAATCATCGCCGCACGGGTCGAGGCGGAGCTGCTGACCATGGCCGGATACGAAATATCGGCTGAGGAAGTCGCCGAAACCTATGCCGGGCTGACCTTCAAGGACATCATGATGCGGGTCGAGGAGAAGTCCAGCATTCCGTTCCAGGCCTCGCTGATCGACCGCGCCGAAGACCTTGTCGACCGCAAATTGCGCAGCGACGTCCGCGCCATCGACGGCGCGCGCGAGGCGGTCGCCACGGTCACGGTGCCGCGCTGCGTCTGCTCGAATTCGCGCTCCGAGCGCATCGAGTTCATGCTGGAGAAGGTGCACCTGCTGCCATATTTCGCCGGCCGGATCTTTTCGGCCCTGGAGATACCAAGCAAGAAGACCAAGCCGGCGCCTGACGTGTTCCTGTTCGCGGCGGAAAAACTCAACGCCAAGCCGGCAAACACTTTCGTCATCGAGGATTCCGTGCACGGCGTCCACGGCGCCAGGACGGCCGGCATGCGGGTGATCGGCTTCACCGGTGCCGGCCACAGCTATCCCGGCCATGCCGACGCGTTGACGGAGGCCGGCGCCGAGACGGTCATCCGCCGTTGGGCGGAGCTGAAAAGCGTGATCGCCGCATTGTCGGAGTGGTCGGCGGATGCCTGAGAGCGTGCGCCGCAACGCACGCTTCGTACAATCGTCGAGACTCAGTTCGTCGCGGCAGCCTTCTTCCGGTTCTTCTTCGACTTGTCCGTCGTCGCCTTCGGTGCGGTTTCGTCATAGCCGGCATAGACCTGATAGTCCTTGGCCGCCGGCTCGGGCACGACAACATTGGGATCGCTAAAGACGAATTGCGTGGCGACCGAGGGATCGGTGACCTGGACCTGATACTGGTGCAGCTGCGAGTACAGGACCTCGGGGCCATGCATCACGGCGACCCGGATCGGCATGGTGATGGTGCCCGGAGAAAACTTCGGTCCCGGAACGATCTTGCCGGCGACCGCAACCTTCATCGACAGCTGGCCGTTGGCACGGCTGCAATCGCGTGTCACGTCGCTGACCGATGCCTGGTAGATGATCTTGTCCGAATCGTCGGGCGGAGTCACGGTCGCGTCGGCTGCGGCCTGGGCATCCTCGGCGGCATCGGCCTTTTTCCTCGACTTGGGCTTCGGGACGTTTGCATAGGTGTTGAAGAAGGCCGTGCCGTCTCGCACCGTCACGCTCGGACAATAGGCCTGCAACTGACTGGCCAGGACCTTGGGATCCTGTGGTGGTGGCGGCGCCGTCGGATCCTTCTTGCCGATGCCGAGGTTCAGGATGCCATTGTCGCCCGATTGGCAGCCGGCGGCGGCAAGCATAAAGCCGGTGAGCGCAAGACCCGCCAAAAAGCGACTGCTGAATGTACGAAACGCCATGAAACTGCACTTCCCTCTCGCAAAGCTGGTGACGTATATCAACCGCGCGGCAAAAATGCGACTGAGCCAGCGCAGAAATTAACCACCTTGCGGTGGACGGAAAAGCCAAGCAGCAATGGATTTGTGACAATGCAATATGTGAGTACCCGCGGCGAAGCGCCCGTGCTTGGATTTTCCGACGCCGTGCTGGCTGGCCTGGCGCGCGATGGCGGGCTCTATGTGCCGCGCGAGTGGCCGCAATTTTCCGCGGCCGAAATTCGCGCCATGCGCGGCCTCGCCTATCCCGACCTTGCCATCCGCGTGCTGTCGCCGTTCCTTGGCGACGAAATCCCGGCGCCCGTCTTCGAACGCCTGGTCCGCGAAGCCTATGCCACCTTCCGCCACGAGGCCGTCTGCCCGCTGGTGCAGACCGGCCCCAACACCTTCATCCTGGAACTGTTCCACGGGCCGACGCTCGCCTTCAAGGACGTGGCGATGCAGCTTCTCGCGCGGCTGATGGACCATGTGCTTGCCGAACGCGATCAGCACGCCACCATCGTCGGCGCCACTTCGGGCGATACCGGCGGGGCGGCCATCGATGCCTTTGCCGGCCGCAGTCGCACCGACATCTTCATCCTTTTCCCGCATGGCCGCGTCTCGCCGGTGCAGCAGCGGCAGATGACGACATCGACGGCTGAAAACGTCCACGCGCTGGCCATCGAAGGCAATTTCGACGATTGCCAGGGCCTGCTCAAGGACATGTTCAACGATCACGGCTTTCGCGACCGGGTTGCGCTGTCGGGCGTCAATTCGATCAACTGGGCCCGCATCATGGCCCAGATCGTCTATTATTTCTCCTCGGCGCTGTCGCTCGGCGCGCCGGACAGGCCGGTCTCCTTCACGGTGCCGACCGGCAATTTCGGCGATATCTTCGCCGGCTACGCCGCCAAGAAGATGGGCCTGCCGATCGAGCGGCTGGTCATCGCCACCAACGACAACGACATCCTGGCGCGCACCTTCGCGACCGGCGAATATCGCACCAAGGGCGTCTTTGCGACCACTTCGCCGTCGATGGATATCCAGGTGTCGTCGAATTTCGAACGCTTGCTGTTCGAAGCCTCCGACCGTGACGCGGCGACCGTGCGTCGCTACATGGACGGACTGAAGCAGTCCGGCGCCTTCACCATCGAACCCCGGGAAATCGCTCGGATGCGGTCGGAATTCGATGCTGGCCGCGCTGATATGGACGAGGTCGCCGCCACCATCCGCTCGACGCTGACCGCCAGCAATTACCTGCTCGATCCGCACACCGCGGCGGCCGTGCATGTCGCGGCAGGCAGGGCGGGTGCGGTGCCGATGGTGGTGCTGGGCACCGCCCATCCGGCGAAGTTCCCGGCCGCCGTCGAAGCCGCCAGCGGCGTGTCTCCGGCACTGCCCGCATGGCTAGGTGGGTTGATGACATCAGAGGAAAAATACACGGTACTTCCATCCGACCTGAAAATGGTGGAAGATTACGTCGGCCGCCGCGCGCGGGCGGCGCGTTAGGGAGTAGTAGCCATATGGGTGTTGAGGTAAGCCGTCTGTCGAACGGCCTGACAGTCGCCACCGAAACCCTTCAAAGCATCGAATCGGTTGCCCTTGGTGCCTGGGTCAAGTCAGGTGCCCGCAATGAACGTGACGAAGAGCATGGCATGGCCCATTTGCTCGAGCACATGGCGTTCAAGGGCACGAAAAGGCGAACTGCCTTTGAAATCGCATCGGAGATCGAGGACGTCGGCGGCGAGATCAACGCCGCCACCAGCGTCGAGACCACCTCCTACTATGCCAGGGTGCTCTCCGACGACGTGCCGCTGGCCGTCGACATTCTTGCCGACATCCTGCAGGAGTCCGAGTTCGACCCGCAGGAGCTCGAACGCGAGCAGCATGTGATCCTGCAGGAGATCGGCGCCGCGCACGACACGCCCGACGACATCGTCTTCGACCGCTTCACCGAGACGGCCTTCCGCCACCAGACGATCGGCCGCTCGATCCTGGGCACGCCGGAAACCGTCAAATCCTTCACCTCGAAGCAGCTGCACGATTTCATCGAACGGCAATACGGCGCCGAGCGCATGGTGATCGTCGCTGCCGGCGACATCAAGCACGACAATTTCGTGCGCGAGGTCGAAAAGCAACTCGGCGGCTTCCGCAGCAAGGCCGACAGCACCATCCCGCAATATGCGCAATATGTCGGCGGCGATTTCCGCGAGAATCGCGACCTGATGGACGCGCAGATCGTGCTGGGGTTCGAGGGCCGCGCCTACCATGTGCGTGACTTCTATGCCTCGCAGGTGCTGTCGATGATCCTCGGCGGCGGCATGTCGTCGCGTCTTTTCCAGGAAGTCCGTGAAAAGCGCGGCCTGTGCTATTCGGTCTATGCCTTCCATTGGGGCTTTTCCGACACTGGCGTCTTCGGCGTCCATGCCGCGACCGGCCAGAGCGACATCGCCGAACTGGTGCCGGTCATCATCGACGAGTTGCAGAAGGTCGGCGAGAACATCCTGCAGGAAGAACTCGACCGGGCGCGTGCGCAATATCGCGCCGGGCTGATCATGTCCGCCGAAAGCCCGGCCAGCCGCGCCTCGCAAATCGCACGGCAGCTGCTTCTGTTCGGCCGGCCGATCGCCAAGGAGGAACTGATGGAACGGCTGTCGGCGCTGACGATCGAGCGTCTGACCGATCTGTCGTCCCGGCTGTTCTCGACCACACCGACGCTGACCGCTGTCGGGCCTGTAGGTACGCTGGCGCCCTACGAGGCGATCCTCGAGTCGCTTGCGGGCACGCAGACCACGGCCCGCAAGCTCGCCGTCTAGCCCCTCAAAGCGTCGTGTTCGCGCTCCCGTTCTTTCGCCGTGACCTGCCGGCGCTGAAGGGCGACCGCGTCACGCTGCGCGTGCCCTTCACGAACGACTACCGCGAGTGGGCGGCGGTGCGCGGCGAAAGCCGCGCCTTCCTCGAACCATGGGAGCCACGCTGGACTCCCGATGAACTCGACCGTACCGCATGGCGGCTGCGCATCAGCCGCTACCGCGAAGACTATGCCCAGGGAACCGCGATCGCCTTCTTCATCTTCGAGAAAAGCAGCGGCAAGCTGGCGGGCGGCATCACCCTCGGCAACATACGCCACGGCGTCTCGCAAAGCGGCCATATCGGCTACTGGATCGGCGAGCGCTTTGGCGGCCGTGGCCTGATGACCGACGCGGTCAAGGTGGTGGCGCCCTTCGCCTTCGATACGCTGAGGTTGCACCGGATCGAGGCGGCCTGTATTCCCGACAATATCAGGTCGATCCGCGTGCTTGAAAAAGCCGGATTCCGGCGCGAAGGACTGCTGCGATCCTATCTCAGGATCAACGGCATCTGGCAGGACCACTACCTCTACGCCCGGATCGCGGACGATCCGCCGGCCGCAGGAACGAAGGACTGATTTTTGACGAATTTCCTGCGAAACGGGCCGCTGTTCGCCTTTGTCGTCGCGACAATCCTGGCGCTGTGCGCGGCATCGTCGGCCTTCGCCGTCGAACCGATCAAGATTGCCCGCGACGATGTCGCGCTCGACCTTTCGGGCGCCGTCGAGATCTACCGGAACCAAGGTGAAAATTTCCAGGTGTCGACCGCTCCCGGGCCGGACGGCATCGTGCGGCGCATCGAGGTCGAGGCCAACGATGCGCGTTCGACCGGCGACTGGGCAGTGTTCGCGCTGGCCAACACCACCGACCAGCAGCTCGACCGGCTGATCGTCGCGCCGCATTTCCGCCTGGTGAATTCCGGCATCTTCTGGCCCGATCTCGGCTCGACCCGCATCGCCGCCATCACGCCCAGCGAAGGCTTTGCGCTCGACCGCCAGACCAGCCCCGATGCTGACGTGTTCCGGGTGACGCTGAACCCGGGCACGGTCATCACCTTCATCGCCGAGCTGGCCTCGCCTAAGCTGCCGCAGGTCTATCTGTGGGATCCGGAATCCTACAAGGATTCGGTCAATTCCTACACGCTGTTTCGCGGCATCGTCATCGGCATTGCCGGCCTGCTGGCGCTGTTCCTGACCATCCTTTTCGTGGTCAAGGGAACCTCGATGTTCCCGGCGACCGCGGCACTCGCCTGGGCGGTGCTCGCCTATATCTGCGTCGATTTCGGCTTCCTCAACAAGATCATCGAGATCTCGCCCGGCAACGAGCAGATGTGGCGAGCGGGAACGGAGGTGGCGCTGGCGGGAACCTTCGTGGTGTTCCTGTTCGCCTATCTCAATCTCAACCGATGGCACGGCCATTTCAGCTATGGCGCGCTGGTCTGGATCCTCGGACTGGTGCTGATCGCCGGCGTCGCCATCGTCGATCCGGCGGTCGCCGCCGGCATCGCCAGATTGTCCTTCGCCGCCACCGCGCTGACCGGGCTCGGCCTCATCATCTTCCTCGGCATACGCGGCTACGACCGCGCCATCATGCTGGTGCCCAGTTGGGTCATGGTGCTGTTGTGGCTATGCGGGTCGTGGATGGCGATCACCGGCATGCTCGACAACGACATCGCCCAGCCGGCACTGGGCGGCGGGCTGATCCTGATCATCCTCTTGATCGGCTTCACCGTCATGCAGCATGCCTTCGCCGGCGGCGCGCTGCATCAGGGCCTGTTCTCCGACCTCGAGCGGCAGGCGCTGGCCGTCGCCGGATCGGGCGACACCGTGTGGGACTGGGACGTGCTGCGCGACCGCGTCGTCACCAAGCCCGATGTCAGCATCCAGCTTGGGCTGGCGCCGAACAGTCTGGGCGGTGCCGCACGCAACTGGCTGCCGGTGCTGCACGCCGACGACCGCGATACGTTCCGCACGACGCTCGACGTGGTGCTGGAACACCGGCGCGGCCGGGTGTCGCAGAACTTCCGCCTGCGCGGCGCCGACGGCCACTATCACTGGTTTTCGCTGCGTGCGCGGCCGGTCATCGGATCGGACGGCGAGGTTATCCGCTGCGTCGGCACCATGGTCGACGTGACCGAGCAGAAGAAATCCGAGGAGCGGCTGCTGCACGACGCCGTGCACGACAATCTGACCGGTCTGCCGAACCGCGAACTTTTGATGAACCGGTTGGAAGCGGTCATCTCGATCGCCCGCACCGAAGAGAAAGTGCGGCCGACCGTCTTCGTCATCGACATCGACCGTTTCAAGCAGGTCAATGACGGGCTCGGCATCTCGGCCGGCGACACCATCCTTTTGACCATTGCGCGCCGGCTGCACCGGCTGCTCAAGCCGAAGGATTCGCTGTCGCGCTTTGCCGGCGACCAGTTCGCGCTGATGCTCTTGTCCGAACAGGACCCGGCCCGTATCGCGGCGGTGGCGGATGCCATCAAGCACGCGATCAACAACCCGATCACTTTCGCCAAGCGCGAGATCGTATTGACGGCGTCGATCGGACTGATCACCTGGAATTCGCCGCAGATGTCGGCCGAGGACATGGTCAAGGATGCCGAGCTTGCCATGCATCAGGCCAAGCGCTTCGGCGGCGACAGGATCGAGCCGTTCCGTCCGGCTTTCCGCACCGTCGGCACCGACAGGCTGCAATTCGAATCCGACCTGCGGCGCGCCATCGAGCGGCGCGAATTCACGCTCGCCTACCAGCCGATCGTGCGGCTGGAAGACGGCAGCGTCGCCGGCTTCGAAGCCCTGCTGCGCTGGGACCATCCGCGCCGCGGCATGATCCCGCCGGCGGATTTCATCCCGGTCGCCGAGAGCTGCGGGCTGATCGTGCAACTCGGCCTGTTCGCCATGCAGCAGGCGGCGGAAGACCTCGCCGGATGGCAGAAGCAGATCGGCGACGCGCCGCTGTCGGTCTCGGTCAACCTGTCCAGCCGCCAGCTCATCCGCCGCGACCTGGTCAGCGATGTCCGCTCGGTTATCGCGCGGGCCAATCTGAAGCCGCGCTGCTTCCGGCTCGAGCTCACCGAATCGCTGGTGATGGACAATCCGGAGCAGACTGCCCATGTGCTGACCAAGCTGAAGCAACTCGGCATTGGCCTGTCGCTGGACGATTTCGGCACCGGCTATTCCTCACTGGCCTATCTGACGCGTTTCCCCTTCGACACGATCAAGATCGACAAGAGCTTCGTCGACGACAACACGCCCAAGCGCGCGGTGCTGCTCAAATCCATGGTCAACATGGCGCATGAACTCGGCCTGTCTGTCGTCGCCGAAGGCATTTCGGACGAAAGCGATGCGTTGGAACTGCGCCAGATGGGCTGCGAATATGTGCAGAGCTTCATGTTCGGCGCACCGATGCCGG
>NZ_JBHUGY010000047.1:0-98673 GCF_042682105.1 Mesorhizobium calcicola | reverse complement strand
AGCTGGCGAAGCTGCCTGCCGTACCGAAACATCAAGTCTCGGCGAAGCTTCTTGAACACGGAGGTCAAGGCTCTAGCCGACGCGCAGGATGATCTTGCCGAACACGTCGCGGCCTTCCATGCGCTTCAACGCGGCATCGATCTCGTCGAAACCGACTTCGGTGTCGATGACGGGTGCGACCTGTCCGGCCGCCATTTTCTGCATGGCGTTGGTCATGTTCTCCATGCGGCAGCCGAAGGAGCCGAGCAGTTTCAACTGCTGCTGGAACAGCTGCATCAGGTTGATCTGCGTCGACACGCCCGAGGTCGAGCCGCAGGTCACCAGCCGGCCACCGCGCTTCAGGCACAGCATCGAGCCGGCGAAGGTGTCGGCGCCGACATGTTCGAACACGACGTCGACGCCCTTCTTCCTGGTCAGCTTGCGCACGACGCCTTCGAAACGATCGTCGCGATAGTTGATGACATGGTCGGCGCCGAGCGCCTTGGCCTTGTCGATCTTGTCGTTCGAGCCGACCGTGGTGATGATCGTGCAGCCCATCCGCTTCGCCAGCTGGATGGCCGCCGAGCCTATGCCGGAGCCGCCGGCATGGACAAGGATGGTCTCGCCGGGCTGCAGCCTGGCGTTGTCGAACAGCATGTGCTCGACGGTGCCGAAGGTGACCGGCGCGACCGCTGCACCGATGTCGGTCACGCCGGGCGGGGCGGGGACCAGCAGGCGTGCCGGCAGATTGATCTTCTCTTGCGCGAAGCCGTCGAGATGGAAGCCGTGAACGCCCGAAACATGTTCGCAGAGATTGTCGCGGCCTTCGCGGCAGGCACGACAAAGGCCGCAGGTGCGCGCGCCGTAGATCGACACCAATTGCCCGGGCAAGAGGCTGGAGACGCCGGGACCGACCGCCTCGACCTCGCCGGAGGCCTCGGCGCCGACGACCAGCGGCAGCTTGCGCTTGGCGAAGGCCATGCCGCGCCAGCCCCAGACGTCGATGTGGTTCAGCGCCACCGCCTTGATGCGCAGCGTGACTTCGCCGAGCGCGGGTGGCGGCGGGGGCGGCAGGTCCACCGTCTCAAGACGGCGGTCCTCGATAAGTTGCAGTGCGCGCATGGAGCCTGTCGGTTCTGATTGGCGGAAAAAGGTCGCTTAGACCGGTTCCCGCGCCATGACAAGGCAGGTGTTCTGGCCGCCGAAGCCGAAGGAGTTCGACAGAACGGTGCGAACCTCGGCGTTGCGCTTCTTGTTCGGCACCACGTCGAGCACGATCGCCGGGTCCGGGTTGTCGTAGTTGATGGTCGGCGGAATGACGCTTTCGCGCATCGTCATCAGTGAGAACGCCGCCTCGACGGCGCCGGCCGCCGACAGCGTGTGACCGATCATCGACTTGTTCGAAGAGATCGGCATCGAGCCGATCCGCTCGCCGAACACCGTCGACAGCGACAGGTGCTCCATCTTGTCGTTTTCCGGCGTCGAGGTGCCATGGGCGTTGACGTAGTCGATCTCGTCTTCGCCCAGGCCGGCATCGGCAAGGGCCGCACGAACCGCCGCGATCGCCGGCGAGCCGTCCGGCTTGGAGCGGGTGCGGTGGAAATCGTCGGCCTTCTCACCGCAACCACGCAGGATGCCGAGAACAGTGGCGCCGCGCGCCAACGCGGCTTCCAGCGATTCCAGCACGAGTGCACCAGAACCCTCGGCCAGCACGAAGCCGTCGCGGTCCTTGGAAAATGGCTTGGAAGCCTTTTCGGGGATGTCGTTGTGGGTCGACAGCGCCGACAGCAGCGAGAAACGGATCAGCGCCTCGGCGGTCGCCGAACCGTCGGCGCCGATCGACAGCGCCCGGTCGCATTCGCCGCGGCGGATCGCCTCGACACCGAGCTGGATGGCCGTGGCGCCGGAGGCGCAAGCGGTCGACAGCGTGATCGGCAGGCCGCGTGTGCCGAAGCGGTCGGCGAGCCGGTCGGCGATCGAGCCGAACTGGGTGGTCTCGAAAATGTCTGTTTCCTTCAGCCCGCGCGCCACCCGCAGCAGCCTCTCGGCGCCGGCATCCTGTTTGTCGGAATTGTAGAGCGAGAACCGTTCATGCCAGTCGAGTTCGACCGGTGGCGAAGCCAGGAACAGCGGACCGCCGAAATCACCGGAATCGAGACCGGATTCGGCCACGGCTTCACGGGCGGCGGTTTCGGCCAGTTCATAGGTAAGAAGGCTGGCGCCCTTCGAACTGGACAGCAAAAAGTCGACCATGCCCGAAATGCGGGTGTTCAGATGATCGACCGGAAAGCGAGTGATCGGGTGGATGCCCGACTTGCCCGAGGTCAGCGCCGCCCAATTGTCGTCCTTGCCGATGCCAAGCGAGGTCACCACGCCGATGCCGGTGACGGCGACGATCGGCCTGCCCATGTGATCGTTCAGATTGGCCATCCGGGAGCCCTCGAGCGTTTATCGTTGCAGCATGGATTGCGGAGTGCCGCCTCAGGCGGCGTTGACCAGTGCCATGCCCTCGAATTGGTGATAGCCGATCGCCGTTGCAAGGACGGTTGCGGGAACGCCTTCGAACGGTTTCTCGGCTGCGGCATCAAAAACAGGGTAGGCGGCCTTGCGGTCGACGGCGAGGGCGGCCAGCGCCACGGCGAACGGAAACTGCGCTTCCTTCATATGCCCGGTCAGCGTCGAGAAGCCACGCGCGGCGATCGCCGGATCGGCATCGAGCGCTGCTTTCTCGGCGGCGGTTGCCGCATGCGCGCCCGACGCGCCTGACAGGGCAAGCAGCTTGCCGTTCGGCAACGCCGCGTGGCTGAGCAGTGAGGCGATCTCGGCGTCGAGTTCTCCGCGCCGCCGCCTGGCGCGGCCGGAGACGACCGGCCCGAGCTCGGCATAGATCTTACGCCCACGGCTTGTCGCGTGTTCGCGCTGCTCCAGCACCAGGAAGGCGCCGCCGGACCCTGAGACCACGCCGCCGCCTTCTGCTCCCTGCCGTTGCCAGACCGGCTTCCACGGGCCGCGATGCAGATAGCCGGCAAGTTCATAGCCGAGCAGCATGTCGGAATGTTCGGTCTGGAAGGCGCCGCCGACCAGGATGTGCGTCGACTGGCCGGAGCGGATACGCGCGGCGGCCGTCTCGACGGCGGCGACACCCGCACCTTCCTCGCCCATGAAGGTTCTGGACGAGCCGGTCACCTTGTGGACGATGGAGATGTTGCCGGCGAGCAGATTGGAAAGCTGGGCCAGGAACAGGGTCGGCCGCAATTCGGTGGTCAGCTTCTCGTTGAGCAGCACGTCGCGGTCGTTGCGGCTTTCCGAGGCGGCGAGAATGGCGGCGTCGACCGCCTCGTCACGTTCGCCGCCACCGGCGGCCACCACCATGTCCATGGTCGCACAGAGTTCGTCATTGCCCTTGATGCCGGCGTCGTCCAGCGCCAGGCCGGCGGCATAGGTGCCGAGCCTCTGCCAGGTTTCCATCTGCCGCTGGTCGCCGCGTTTGGCGATCTGCAGGTTCCAGTCGATCTCCGGCAGCGGATGGACTGTGTAAGGCGCGAAACGCGCCGCTTCGAGCACCGGCTGCAGGCCCGGCCGGGCGAGCTTCTGCCAGTGGGCGTCGGGACCCTCTCCCAGCGAGGAGACAAGGCCGATACCAGTGATGACGACGTCGTGGGGGCTGCTCATGGGCGGCTTTGTGGGTCAGGCGGCAGGGCGCGTCAAGATCGCGCGCTCAACTGACGTCAGGCGATCTTGGCGGCAACCAGCGCGTCGATCTTGGCGCACAGGTTCTTCATGACGAAGTAGTCGTCGGTCGAAGCCTTGCCGTCGTTGACTTCCTGGGTCCACTTTTCCAGAGGCACCTTGATGCCGAATTCCTTGTCGATGGCAAAGACGATGTCGAGGAAATCGAGGCTATCGATGCCGAGATCGTCGATCGTGTGGCTCTCGGGCGTGATGGTGTCGATATCGATCTCGCTGGTGTCGGCAATGATCTTGGCGACTTTGTCGAACGTGGTGGACAAGGGCTTTTCCTTCGGTTGCGGGCGGAATCTGTCCGCATGTGTTTGGGCGCTGTCTAATCGGTTTTTCCCGGCAGGAAAAGGCCTGATACGCGGGGCACAGATGGGAGGGGTCTCAAGAAACGCAAGAAGGGCCGCCGGCAGACCCGGCGGCCCTTCCCTTTACGTCACGTGAGCTTATAGCGCGTCGCGTTGTAACGGATTCATGCGACGCGCTTTAAGCGTTTGGTTCCATGCATGTCGTTTTCCCAAAACCCGACCCGCTTTTGGGCAACATGCATCAGCTGTCGCGGAGCTTGACCAGGTCGTTGAGCAGTCCGCCCGTTCCGTTGTGGACGGTCAGCCGCTCGACCTTGCCGGCGATGGTTTCCAGAGCCTCGAGCTCCTTCAGCCGCAGCATCACCGGGTTCTCCGCCATCACCTTGGCCGTGTTGAGCAGCGAACGCGTGGCGTTCGTCTCCTCGCGGCGGCGGATGACGTTGGCCTCGGCCTGCTTTTCGGCCGACACCACCTGGTTGAGGATCTCGCGCATCTCGCCCGGCAGGATGACATCCTTGAGGGCGATATCGCTGACTTCGACCCCGATCTCCGCCATATCGGCGCGGACCTTGCTTGCGGCTTCTTCGTCGACCGTCACCTTCTTTTCAAGGATCTGGTCGAGCGTCAGCGCGCTCAGCGTCTTGCGGAAGGCGTACTGCAGGGCGCGGTAGAGGGCTTCGGAGAAGTCCTTCACAGCGCTCACCGCCTTGACCGGATCGACGACCCGGTATTCGGCGGCGATGTTGACGCGGATCGTGACGCGATCCTTGGTCAGCACTTCCTGCCCGGCAACGTCGAGCGACTGGCGCTTGAGGTCGACGACCTTGATCTGCACCATGCGTCCGACGTTCCAGAACGCATGCACGCCCGCAGTCAGCGTCCGCACAAGGACACCGTCGATGAACAGCAATCCAGCCTGGCCGTCGACGACCGGATGGACGGACATCAATTCCGCCTTCCGGGCCTGGCCGAGCCGGCGCATCACCGCCGCATCTATGGCGAGATCGGCAGATGTGTCGATCGTCGTCACCTTCCACGGACCGGCATCCATCCACAGCACGAGCTTGCGATCCGGCGCCAGCACGGCATGCAGGTTGCCGTCACGCTCGATGACGGCAACCTCCGTGCGCCCGGTGCGAACGACGGTGAAATGACGCGCGGCCACATCCGGGAGCTTGTCGAACAACGCCTTCTCGTATGCCGAAACGAATTCTGGGTTCTTCAGATCGTGCCGCGACACTTCGAGGCTTCCGCGCCGGTTGGCGAGCCAATGTTCGCCCGGCAGCAGGACTGCCTTGATCTCACCCTTGTGGAGGGTGAGGGCACGTTCATTTTCCCTTACGAGGACGCGCTCGCGTCCAAGAACCTTGTCGAGAATGGTCATTGTCTTACTCCTGTCGGGCATGGCCCCATACGAGGCGTCAAGTCATGCGTCGATCTTCCCTTCGTTTCTCGTTTCACATCGTCTCTTGCGTCACAGTCCGGGCACGAATGATCCGGGGACTGGTGGCATCAATCCGTGGCGGGCCTTCGGGAGCGGACCGCGGGGCAGCGAAGCGGGCGCCGGAAGCCTTGGCCTCCCTTGCCGGCGACACTGCGCCTTGATCGTCACCGCGGGCCTGGCCGCGAGCCGATGGCGTCAGACCTTTCGATACGGCCCGCGCCCGAAGGCTTGTGCCGTCCGTCAGATCTTCAGCATTCCAGTCCCCGGACCGTTTCCAGATAACACCTGGCAGGGTGCTGGCTTTTCAGCCAATGGAGAAGGAATCGAACCTTCGACAGTCAGATTATGAATCTGATGCTCTAACCAAACTGAGCTATCCGTGGTGCAGACAGCAGGAATCGAACCTGCGACCTCCGGACCCAAATCCGGCGCTCTTCCGCTGAGCTACGTCCGCGATCCCAATCCCCAAAGCGGCACCGTATACAGGGCGGCAAAACCGCCTGCACGGGCGGAGACAAAAGCTCCAACCGTTGTGCTCACTTCGGTTTTCGTGACCGGGTGCGCGCCTATAGCCCCTGCGACGGGTTGTCGCAAGCGGCATTGTCGCGGCGAATTTACGGCTTCTTTCAGTGGTGGCATTTCGGCAACACCACCGGTAGCCGCCATGGATGATTGCTTGTACCAATGTACCATGGTACGAATGGCCATGAATATAGAACGCGTGCAGACCGGGGTCCGCCTGGAAAAGCGGTTGGTGAAGGTGCTCAAGGCCTTGGCCGAACACCGCGACATGAGCCTCGGCGATCTCATCGAAGGTATTGTGCTGCATGCTTTCGAAGGGCAGACGCCGTTTTCACCAGCGACACTCGAAACAATCAGCCAATTGAAGCGCATCTATGGGCTGGAGCTTGGCGCCGCGGACAGCCACCGTCTGACTGAACGGAAGGGCGAAGACGGATGACGAGCCATCTTGAGCGCTGCCACAGTATCGTCCTTTCCGGTCCGGTCGATCGCGTCTTTCCGCTGTTCACGCCGATCGGCGAGACCTTGTGGGTGGAAGGCTGGGACCCGGAATTTCTGCATCCGCAAGGCGGCGCAACGCGGCAAGGCATGGTCTTCCGGACCGCCCACGGTGATGAGACGACACTCTGGGCCTGCGCCGACTGGGATCCTGTCGGGCATCGCGTCCGCTATGTCAGGGTCACGCCGGATTCGCGTTTCGGATTTGTCGAGGTGGTCTGCCATCCGGCTGCTGACGGCGGCACCGAGGCATCGATCGCCTATACATTCACTGCCCTGAGCGCGGCAGGCAGGTCGTATCTGTCCGGACTGACGCAGGATGCTTTCGCACGCATGATCGATGCATGGAAATTCCGCATCGACACATGGCTGCTCACCGGCGCGTCAGCCGCTTCTCGCCACGACTAGAACGTGACGCGGCCGAGCACGCGCAGGCCATCGCCCTGCGGCTCGACGACCACGGCTTCGCCTTCGCGCGGCGAAACGCCGGTCAGCGCCACGATGTCTTCCAGATGGGTGACCATGACCAGATTGTCCGAGCCGGAATAGGCGCGGATTTCCTTCAGGATCGCCGCGATCTGCGCCGCCTTCTGCGTCTCATCGCCCTTCAGGAGATCGAGCGGCGCGAAGAGCTCCGGCTCGGCCTCGAAAGCGATGCGCGCGGTGTCGAGGCACCGGCAATAGCGGCTGGACAGCACGCGCTCGATGGGTGCCGCGCGGGCGGCAAACAAGGCGCCGATCTTGCTCGCCTGCTGCTTGCCGCGCGCCGACAAATTGACCTGGGTGGCACAGCTGTCGATGTCGAAATTCGCCGGATCGGTGGTGCCGGTGACCATGGCATGACGCAGGAGCACGACATGGCCGCCATCGCGCAACAGCGCCCAGCCAGCGTCCGTGGCGTGGGCCGCGGCCGGGATGGCGAGCAGAAGCAAAGCCAGCACAAATCGAATCATAGACTATCCTTCTCCGGTTCCCGGCAATGGGCTCCGGTGGCTGGACATATAGGGACGGTAAAGCCAGCCGAAAGACAAGGCGCGGTCGAGTGGGGCTTTACTTCTTCGCCAGTTGTTTCTTCACCAGATCGATCTTCTGGTCGGTCAACGGGATGGGCATCGTGTAGCCGGCTTCGGTAAAGCCCTGCTTGGCATTCTCGAAGAATTCGATCGCCTTTCGATATTCGGCCTTCCCGCCGCCATAGCCGGCGCGGTTCCAGTGGATGTCGCCGAGATTGTTCTGTTCGAAGGCCCACTGCAGCGGCTGGCTTTCGCGGGTGAACACCTTCAGCGTTGCCGTGAAGGCCGCTTCGGCATCGCTGAGATATTTGTCGGTCCGCTGGAGATTGCCGAGGTTGAGCAGGCTCATGCCGATGCCGTTCTGCGCATTGGCCCAGTCGACGGGTGCGGCCTCGACGGTGAGCACTTCAAGTGCCGCCCTGCGGGCGGCGATGGACTCAAGCAAGGTCTTGGGATCGGCATTGCTCATGCTCAGCCAGTGCAGCGTCGAGCCGAGGCCGGCCTGGGCCAGCGCCCACTGCCGCGGGTTGGTCTCGCGCTTGTACTCGCGCAACGCGTCGCGGTAGGCGGCAATGGCCTCACCGTAGTGTTCCGGCTTGTCGGTCACGCCGCCGAGAAGCTGCAGCGTGTTGCCGAGATTGTAGTGGCTCATTGCCCAGTCGAGGGGGAATTTTCGCCTGACATAGACCTGTCGGGCGGCCTGGAACGCCGCGGCCGACTGTTGGAGCCTGGCTGCGTCGCGGGTGCGCTGGCCAAGCGTCTGGTAGATTGAGCCGAGATTGTTCTGGGCTGATGCCCAGTCCATCGGAAAACGCTGCCGGGTAAACACCGTCAGCGCATCGTCATAGGCCGCCGCTGCCTCTTTGAGCGCGCCGGTGCCCATGTCGAAGCGGGCGACGCCGCTCAGGGCGTTACCGAGGTTGAGCCGGCTGGTTGCCCACGAGACCGGGAAGGTTTCACGGGTTCGCACCTCGAGCGCAGCGCGGAAGGCATCGGCCGCCGCGTTGATCTTTGCCTTGTCGTTGAGCTGGATGCCAAGTGAGACAAGCGTGTTGCCGAGATTGTTCTCGACCATCGCCCATTCCACCGGCACCTTTTCGCGCCTGTATTCCTCAAGCGCCAGCCGGTAAGCCGCCTCCGCTTGCGTCAGATGCTCGCCGGCGGCCTCGCGCTCGGACAGGGCATAGAGCGCCAGGCCGAGATTGTTCTGCGAAGCGGCCCAGTCGAGCGGCACCTTGTCGCGCGGGCGCTTCTCGAGCGTGGCGCGCATGGCGGCGACCGCTTCATTCAGGCGCTTCGGGTCGCTCTCGCGTTCGCCGATCTTCAGGAGCACATTGGCCAGGTTGTTCTGCGCGGCGGCCCAGTTGAGGTCGTCCTTCTCGCGCTCGAACACGACAAGCGAATCGCGAAAGATCTGCGCGGCTTCTTCGAGGCGCGTGGTTTCGGTCTCGCGCTCGCCGATGGTCTGCAGCACCACTGCCATGTTGTTGCGGGTGATCGCCCAGTCGCGATTCTGTTCGCCATTGGGGATGAAGTTCAGGATGATGCGATAGGCCTCGATGGAATGCTGCAGCGCAGCGAGATCGCCGGTGGCATAGCCGAAGGCGTTCAACGCCTCGGCTTCCTGGTTCTTGTAGTTCCAGCGCAGCTTGTCGTCCCATTTTTCGGCCAGCGAAAACGCCTTGGCGTAATCGCCGGCGGCGGACTTGTAGTCGAAGACCAGCGCCGAGGCATCGGCCCGCCTGGCATAGATCGCGGCATCGGCAAGGCGCTTCTGCTTGACGAGGTCTTCGGCCTCATCGACCGCATCGCTTGTCTGCTCGACCCGGCCGACCGCGTCATCGAGGAATTTGCGCGCCGTCACGATGGCGCCCTGGCCGATGGCTTTGTCGGCGGAGGCGACGAGGCGCTTGATCTCGGGGTCGTCGGTGCGCAGCGCGGCGCGTTCGGACATCATCTTCTTCAGGCGCTCGGCCTGGGCGTCGAGCACCTTCTGCAGATCGGTCGGATCCTCGGGGATTTTTTCCGTGCCGAGCGCCCTCAGCACGCCATATAGCGCATCGAGCGGCACGCCTTCCTGCAGGGAGGCCAGTTCCACCTGTGCCCGCTTCGGGTCGGGCAGGTCGGAAATGGTCAACAGCAGCTGCCGCCGCTCGCCGGTGATCAGCCCGTCATCGCCCGTCGGCTCCGGTGGCGCGATACCGAAATAGAGCAGGCGGCGCAGGCTCTCATTGACCCAGGGGCGCTGCCTTGCCTTGGTGTCGAGATAGACTTCCTCCGTCACCATGCGCATGACCGAGCCGAATTCGGTGCCTTTCATCGCCGCGAGGTGACGCAGCAGGGCCGCCGCGTAGGGGCTGTTTTCGCCGGCGTCGCCATCGAGCGCCGGGCGGCCCGGCTCCGCGGCAAAGCCGACGACCGTGCCCAGGCTCGCGTCTGTCGCCGGCGCGGTGCCAAGCGCCTTGGCGCCGCGCACCGGTTCCAGTCCGCCGGCGCCAATCGGCGAGGCAGAGGCGGTCGGGGCGCGTCGCACCACGGCGTCCGCCGGAAACGGATTGGTGCGACAGGCATCGAGCAGCACGATCGTCACCGGCACGGTCTTTTTCAACGCGTCCATGACGGCGGAAATCGGCACCAGGGCCGCGTCGGCGTCTTTCAGGGACGATATGTCGGCATCGACCGGAACCAGATAGTTCTCGCCGCCGGCCTCGATGCCATGGCCGGAATAATAGATGAAGGCGACATCGGCGCCTTCGGCATCTTCCGTGAAACGCTCCAGGTCGCGCTTCAGCCTGGCGGCGTCGCGGTCGGTGACGTTGCGCGCGTCGAAGCCGAGGTCGGTCAGCATCTTGGCCATGTCGCGGGCATCGTTGGCAGGGTTCGGGAGGGCGGCGATGTGTTCGTATTTAGACTGGCCGATGATCAGCGCCACACCTTTCAGGCTTTTCGTTTCGGCCGCCTGAAGCGTGTTGGCAAACAGGCAAAGCAGTGCTGCGACGAAAGCTGCCAGCCACGCCTGCCAGAAAAGATTGCGCTTTGAAGCTTCGACAAAGACCATTTGTCGTTCGCGCCCGCCCCTGATGATCCAAACCCTCTATAACGCTGCCAGTTTATCATGATCAAATTCGGGCATGATCAAATTCGGGCGCGATTGCGCCGCGACCGTGGCTCGCTTATCACGGGAAAAATGTCTCCGCTCACCGAAACGGTTCTCTTCGTCTTCAGCCTCGTCGCGCTCGGCTATCTCGCCGGGTTCACAGGCTATCTGAAGCCGGCGAGCGGCGAGGGGATATCCGATTTCGCGGTCAGCGTGGCGATGCCGCTGCTGTTGTTCCAGACCATGGTGAACGCCGATTTCCACGGTGTCGCGCCATGGTCGCTATGGGGCGCCTATTTCGCGGCAGTGGTGATCACCTGGGCCGCCGGCCATGTCGTCACCACGCGGATCTTCGGACGGGACGCGCGCGCCGGGGTCGTCGGCGGCGTGTCGTCGGCCTACTCCAATATCGTGCTGCTCGGTGCTCCCTTCATTCTCGGCATATTCGGCCCGAGCGGCTTCGAAGTGCTGTCGCTGCTAGTCTCGGTGCACCTGCCCATCATGATGATGGCGTCGATCGTGCTGTTCGAGATGTTCGGCCGCGGCGGCGGCGAGCCCATGCATCCCTTGCGCATCATCCGCAGTTTCCTGAGACGGCTGTTCATCAATCCGCTGATCATCGGCATTCTGGCGGGGCTGGCATGGCGCCTGAGCGGCGTGCCGCTGCCCGATCTTGCCAAGCGGCTGGTCGATGCGCTGGCCGATACGGCCGGGCCGGTCGCGCTGTTCGCCATGGGGCTCAGCCTGCGCCGCTTCGGCATTTCCGGCAATGTCCGTCCGGCGCTGGCGCTTTCGGTGCTGAAGCTGTTCCTGATGCCGGCGCTGGTTCTTGCCTTCGTCTGGCTGCTCGGCCTGCCGCCCTTGACGGCCAAGGTGGCTGTCGTGATCGCGGCGCTGCCATCCGGCATCAATTCCTATCTCATCGCCGTGCAGTTCAACACCGGCCAGGCGCTGGCATCGAACCAGATGACCATCGCCACGGCTTGCGCCGCCGTGACGACTGCTTTCTGGCTGACGGTGGTGCTCCACGTTTTCTGACAGGGTGCCGGCTTGCGATCGGATGTCATATGTCGGCCTGCTCTCGCCTCGGGCTGGCCCAACCCCTATATGCCATGTAGCAATTGCTTGCGGGCCTTGCCCTAGGTAAAGAGCAGTGGCTCCGGCGTGCCGGCTTCAGTCCATGGCGCACGCTCACCACAGAATTCACAGACCGGCCCGTCAGCGCGCCAAACGGAGGACAGACCATGCTTCAGAAAACCAGCCATTTCATGCGGCAGGCCAATCTCATCAACGGCGAATGGGTGCAGGCCGACAGCGGCCAGACGGTCGACGTCAACAATCCGGCCACCGGCCTCAAGATCGGCACCGTGCCGAAGTCGGGCAAGGCCGAGACCCGCCGCGCCATCGAAGCCGCCGAAGCCGCCTTCAAATCGTGGCGCAAGACCACAGCGCTCGAGCGCTCGAAGCTGCTGCGCAAGCTGCACGACGCGATGATGGACAACCAGGATGTGCTGGCCGAACTCCTGACCATCGAGCAGGGCAAGTCGCTGTTCGAATCCAAGGGCGAAATCGGCTCCGCGGCGTCCTACATCCTGTGGTTCGCCGAGGAGGGTCGCCGCACCTATGGCGACGTGGTGCCATCGCCGTGGGCGGACCGCCGCATCCTGGTGACCAAGGAGCCGGTCGGCGTCATCGCCGCCATCACGCCCTGGAATTTCCCGTCCTCGATGCTGGCCCGCAAGCTCGGCCCGGCGCTTGCGGCGGGCTGCACCGCCGTCGTCAAGCCGGCCTCGCAGACACCGTACTCGGGACTTGCCTGGGGCGCGCTCGCCGAGGAAGTCGGCTTCCCCAAGGGCGTCATCAACATCCTGACCGGTTCGGCCAGCGAGATCGGCGACGAAATCTGCGCAAATCCGCTGGTGTCGAAGATCACCTTCACCGGATCGACCGAGGTCGGCAAGCTTCTCATCCAGAAGTCCTCGGTCACCGTCAAGAAGGTGTCGATGGAACTTGGCGGCAACGCGCCGTTTATCGTCTTCGACGACGCCGATATCGAGCGTGCCGTGGCTGGCGCCATCACCGCCAAATACCGCAATTCCGGCCAGACCTGCGTTTGCACCAACCGCTTCCTGGTTCAGGCCGGCGTCTATGACAGGTTCGTCGAGAAGCTGGCTGCCGCGAGCAACGGGCTGAAGGTCGGTTCCGGCCTTGAGGACGGCGTGCAGCAGGGACCACTGATCGACGAAAAAGCGGTCGAGAAGGTCGAGGAATTGATTGCCGACGCGACCGCCAAGGGCGGCACAATCGTCGCCGGCGGCAAGCGTCATGCGCTCGGCGGTTCATTCTTCCAGCCGACCGTCATTGCCAACGCGACGCCCAAGATGCGCTTCATGAAGGAAGAGATCTTTGGCCCGGTCGCGCCGGTGTTCAAGTTCGAGACCGAAGAGGAAGCCATCGCGCTCGCCAACGACACCGAATTCGGCCTCGCTTGCTATTTCTACACTGGCGATCTCGGCCGCGCCTTCCGCGTCATGGAAGGGCTGAAATACGGCATGGTCGGCGTCAATGAAGGCCTCATCACCACGCCGGAGGCGCCGTTCGGCGGCGTCAAGGAATCCGGTCTCGGCAAGGAAGGCGGACATCAGGGCATCGAGGATTATCTCGACACCAAATATGTCTGCATCGGCGGCCTCGGCCTCTGATAGACTAGCTCTGGCGGGCAGGTCTGTGACCAGCCCGCCTGGGTCGAGAAAACCAGCCGAAAATCCTTGGGATCAACTGGCGTTTTGCGGGCATGGCAATGAAGGACGGCGAGGTTTTCGGCACGACGCAGGCAGGCGAGCCGGTGCGTCGCTTCACGATCAGGGGCGGTGGTCTCACCGCCAACATCATCGGGCTCGGCGCAATCATCCAGGATCTGCGCCTGACCGGGCACGATGCGCCGCTGGTGCTCGGTTACGACAGTCTGGACGCCTATGAGACCGACACCGCCTTCTTCGGCGCGGTCGTTGGCCGCTATGCCAATCGCATCCGCGACGGCCGCTTTACCATCGCCGGCCAGCGCTACCAGACCGAACGCAACTTCCTCGGCAAGCATACGCTGCATGGCGGCTCGCGAGGCTATTTCCACCGGCCGTGGGCGGTTTCGCTGCATGGCAGGGATTTCGTCACGCTGACGCTGCACGACCCCGACGGCATGATGGGCTTTCCCGGCGCGCTCGACGTCACCTGCACCTACCGGCTGAAGATCCCCGGCACGCTCAGCGTCGAACTGACCGCGACCTGCGAGGAGCCGACGCTGTGCAATCTCACCCAGCACTCCTATTTCAATCTCGATGATGGCGGCGCCGGCGACATTCTCGACCACAGGATGGCGCTGAATGCCGGCGCCTATCTGCCGGTCGATGGCGACATGATCCCGACCGGCGTGGTCAAGCCGGTTGACGGCACGCCCTTCGATTTCCGCCAGGCGCGGCCGCTGCGCATGGAGACCGAGGGCGAACAGCTGCCCTACGACCAGAATTTCTGCCTCGCCCCGACGCGCGGACCGCTCAAGCAGGCGGCTTGGGCGCAAGGGGCGAGTTCCGGCGTCGAGATGGAGGTGTGGACCACTGAGCCCGGCATCCAGCTCTATACCGGCCAGTACGTGACGCCGCGCAAGGGGTTGGAAGGGCGAGACTACAAGGCCTTCTGCGGTTTCTGCCTGGAGCCGCAAGTGTGGCCGGATGCGCCGAACCGGCCGTATTTCCCGCAGGCGACGCTGTGGCCGGGCGCAATCTACCATCATGTGACGGAATATCGCTTCCGGCTGCCTTAGTTTTTTCAGGTCACTCGGTTTCGAACGCCGCCCGCAACGTGTCGAACGGGGCCAAGGCGCCACGCACCTGCACCACGGCGGCGGCCACGCGGTGGGCGCGCAATACGGCATCCGCCGGGGCGTGGCCGGCGAGGCGTGCGGCCAGATAGGCACCGTTGAAGGAATCGCCGGCGCCCGTCGTGTCGACGGGGGCCGCGACATGGATCGCCGGCACCTCGTGCAACGTTCCAGGCTCGGCAATCAGCGCCGGCGCTTCGCCGTTCTTGATGACCACCTCGCCGACCAGTTGCGCGAGCCGCTCGGCGGTGGCTTGCGGTGTCGCGTCGCCGAACAGCATCTGCTCGTCGGGAAAGGTCGGCAAGGCGATGTCGGTGACGGCAAGTGCCTCGGCGATCGCTGCCTGCGCATCCTCGCGTCGGCGCCAGAGCCGCGGCCGGTAATTGGGGTCGAAGGCGACAGTGGAGCCCGCCGAACGAGCCTTGGCCACGGCCGCCAGCAGTGTGGCGCGCGCGTCGTCGTCCAGAATTGCCAAAGTAATTCCGCTGAAGTAGACAAGTGCCTGGTTTTCCAGGTTTTTCGAGAGTGCAGCCGGATCGGAGGCGAGCTGCCGGGCGGCAGCATCGCCGCGCCAGTAGGTGAAGGAGCGCTCGGCGCCGGTCAGCGTGATCGCATAGAGACCCGGCCGCGCCCCCGCTATCACCGGGCTGGAGCCGATGCCGATGCCGTTTTCGGCGAAGAAGCCGATCTGACCTTGCGAGAACGGGTCGTCGCCGAAGGCCGAGACATAGGTTGCCGGCCGGTCGCTGCTCAATGCGTGCAGCGCCCACAGCGTGTTGAACGTGTCGCCGGCAAAGCCCATGCGCCAGTTCGGACCCGTCTGGCCCGACAGTTCGAGCATGCATTCGCCGATCGAGGCGACGCCGTTTCCCGCCATCTGCAATCCTCCAGTGATCCCGGTGCTGTAGCTTTTTGCCACCGGCAGCGCCATGCTTGGCAAGCAGGGTTTTTTCCGCCACAGCGTTTTCCCACAGGCTGGCGGGACGCGATCCGTCCGGCAAAACGTTGTCTGCAGAAGAGGAACCGGTTTGGCATCGTTATGGCGTTATCTTCTGGCGGGTCTTGGTCTGGCTGCCTTGCTGGTCGGCATTCTCGCGATCGTCTATGTGACGGCGCCGCGATCGTCTCAGCCTGCCGGCCCGGATGTTTCCCGGACGAAGAACACCGACAACGGGTTGTTCGTGGCCAGCTTCGCGCCGGAGCGGGGCGTTGTGCGGCAAGGCGAACTGGAATCGTGGCTGCTGACGCTGAAGACAAAGGCGGGAGCCCCTGTGGAGGGGGCGGCGATCGCAATCTCAGGCGGCATGCCGCAGCACAATCACGGCCTGCCGACCAGCCCGCAAGCGACCGACTATCTCGGCGACGGGCGCTACCGGATCGAAGGGGTGAAATTCACCATGAGCGGCTGGTGGCAGCTGCATTTCGCCATCTCGGCCACGGCCGGTTCCGACACGGTGCTGTTCAACGTGGTGCTGTGAGCGACCGATGAGACAGTTTCCGCGGTTTCTGGCGCTGATGGTGGCCATTATCCTTGCCGGTTGCGGCAAGCCTGATTTTTCCGACGCCGAGAAGAAGACCATCGCCTCGCTGGCGCTATCGGCACTGCCGCCCCTGAAGACCGACACCACCAATCGTTTTGCCGATGTGCCGGCCGCCGCCGCCCTTGGCTCGACGCTGTTTTTCGATCAGGGGATGAGCCGCGACGGCACGGTCTCCTGCTCGACCTGCCACAAGATCGACCGTCAGTTCCAGGACGACCTGCCGCAAGCGGTCGGCGTCGGTCACACCAACCGGCGCACCATGCCGCTGGCCGGCGTGGCACGCGATCCCTGGTTCTTCTGGGACGGCCGCCGCGACAGCCTGTGGGCGCAAGCGCTGACGCCGCTCGAAAACCCACTGGAGCAGGCGGGAAACCGCGCCGCCTACGCGCATTACATCAAGGCTCGCTTCGGCGAACGCTATGAGCGTATCTTCGGGCCGTTGCCCGATTTTTCCGGCATGCCGCTGAATGCCAGCCCGCTTGGAACCGATGCCGAGAAGGCCGCCTGGGACGCTATGAGCGATACGCAGCGCAACGCGATCAACGGCGTCTTTGCCAATATCGGCAAGGCGATCGCTGCTTTCGAACGGTCGATCGAGCCGGCGCCGACGCGCTTCGACCGCTTTGCGCTCGACCTCGTCACCGGCACCGAGCCGAAAGGCGATACCCTCTTTTCCGAGCAGGAAATCCTCGGGCTGAAACTGTTCATTGGCAAAGCCAATTGCGTGACCTGTCACGATGGTCCGCGCTTCACCGACAACAGCTTTCACAACACCGGCGTGCCGCCTGTCGCGGATCTGCCGCCGGATCGAGGCCGCATCGATGCCGTGGCACAGGTCGAGGCCGATCCGTTCAACTGTTTGGGCGCCTTTCGCGACGGCGATGCCAGGGCCTGCGGCGAGTTGCGCTTCATGGTCAAGGATGGGCCGCAGCTGATTCGGACCTACAAGACGCCGTCGCTGCGCGGTGCCGCCACGCGTCCACCCTACATGCATGCCGGGCAGTTTTCGTCGCTCGACGAGGTGGTCGCGCACTACGCCAAGGCTGCGCCGAGCGTTGAAGGAACATCCGAAATTCACCCGCTGGAGCTGTCTGACCGCGAACGCGCGGCGCTGGTGACCTTCCTGAAGACGCTGGCGGAGTGATCTACCTATCCTTGACCGTCTCCATCGCCACAAAGGTTGAGGTCTGGGCGACGTGGGGCAGGGCGGAGATGCGTTCGCCCAGCACGCGGCGATAGGCAGCGATATCCCGGGTGCGGACCTTCAGCAGATAATCGAAACTCGACGCCATCATGTGGCACTGCTCGATCTCTGGCACTGCCTGCACGGAACGGTTGAAGGCATCGAGTGCCGCGGAACGGGTGTCGGACAATTTCACCTGGACGAAGGCGACATGGCCTTCGCCCATGCGCTCGCGGTCGATGATCGCCTGGTAGCCCCTGATGTAGCCGTCCTTCTCCAGCCGCTTCACCCGCGCCTGCACCGGCGTCTTCGACAGGCCGACCCTTGCCGCCAGTTCGGACATCGAAAGCCGGCCATCGCTTGCCAATGCCGACAGGATGTTCCTGTCGATGCGGTCCAATTGGTCTTCTGTCATCGAAAGTGCAGTCCATATGCCAATTCTGAGCGCTAATGATAGATCGAGTGACCTGTAATGTCGATTTATTCGGACCGACCGAAATTCGCACCTTGTGCTAGCTTGCGCCATTCGGTCCGGTGACCGCCGGCCCGATCCCCTTTGCTCGATCCACGGGACCGCCATGCCAGCGCTTGATGCCATCCGCCAGCAGATCCGCGCCAACTATCTGCCCGACGAAGACGAGGCCATGAAGCGACTGGCCGAGGCGACAGGGCTTTCCGCGAAAGATCGCAAGGCGATCTCGGCCCGCGCCGCCGACCTGGTGCGGGCGGTGCGCGGCTCTTCCGATCCGCGATTGATGGAAGTCTTCCTCTCCGCCTACGGTCTCTCCACCAAGGAAGGCGTGGCGCTGATGTGCCTGGCCGAGGCGCTGCTGCGCGTGCCCGACACCGAGACGATGGACGATCTCATCGCCGACAAGATCGCGCCACACGACTGGTCGGCGCATTCGGGCGGTTCGAGTTCCATCTTCGTCAACGCCTCGACCTGGGCGCTGATGCTGACCGGCCGCGTCCTCGATGAAGGCGAGGGCGGCATCGAAGGCACGCTGCGCTCGATGGTGCGCCGGCTGGGCGAACCGGTCATCCGCAAGGCGGTGGCCGCCGCCATGCGCGAGATGGGCGAGCAGTTCGTGCTCGGCCGCACCATCACCGAGGCCGTCAAGCGGGGCCGGCCGATGACGCAGAAGGGCTATCTCTATTCCTTCGACATGCTGGGCGAGGCGGCCCGCACCGAGGCCGACGCATTGCGCTATCATAAGGCCTATGCCGACGCCATTTCCTCGCTGGATGCCGGCTCCAACGGCCCGGACATCCGCCAGAACCACGGCATCTCGGTCAAGCTTTCGGCGCTGCATCCGCGCTACGAGGTGGCGCAGAAGGACGAGATGCTGCCCGTCATGGCCGAACGGCTGTTGTCGCTGGCGCTGGCCGCACGGCATTCGCGCATGGGTCTTAACATCGATGCCGAGGAGGCTGATCGTCTCGATCTGTCGCTCGACGTCATCGAGCGGGTGCTGGCCGAGCCGGAACTCGCCGGCTGGAACGGTTTTGGCGTCGTCGTCCAGGCCTATGGTCCGCGTGCGGCGTTTGCCATCGACTGGCTCTACGCGCTGGCCAAGAAATACGACCGCACCATCATGGTGCGGCTGGTCAAGGGCGCCTATTGGGACACCGAGATCAAGCGGGCGCAGACGCTGGGGCTGTCAGGCTATCCCGTCTTCACCCGCAAGGCCAACACCGACGTCTCCTATGTGGCCTGCGCCAAAAAGCTGCTGTCGATGACCGACCGCATCTATCCGCAATTCGCCACCCACAACGCCCACACCGTTGCCGCCATCCTGTCGATGGCTGGAGATCGCGATTCCTTCGAGTTCCAGCGCCTGCACGGCATGGGCGAGGCGCTGCACGAGACGGTGCGCAAGGCCGAAGGTACGCGCTGCCGCATCTATGCGCCGGTCGGCGCGCATTCCGATCTTCTTGCCTATCTGGTCCGCCGCTTGCTGGAAAACGGCGCCAATTCCTCCTTCGTGCACCAGATGACCGACGAGGACGTCGAGCCGGAGCATATCGCCCGCGATCCGCTCGAAACGGTCGAGGACCAGGGCCCCGCCGCCAATCCGGCGATTGCCCGGCCTTCCCAGATATTCGGCGCCGGCCGCCGCAATTCGAAGGGTTTCGACATCACAGATACGGTGACTCTGGCTGCGATCGACAAGGCCAGGGCAGCGTTCGCCGGGCCCGACCGCTGGCACGCCAAGCCGATCACGCGCGCCGCCGGCTATGGCAAGCAACGGCCGATCGTCAATCCGGCAAAGCCCGCGGAAGTGGTCGGTACGGTCAGCGAGGCGGGCGCCAAACAGGTGGCGACGGCCGTGCGCATCGCGGTGGACGCGCAATCCGCCTGGGCAAAGCGTCCCGTCGCCGAGCGCGCCGCCATCCTCAACCGCGCCGCCGATCTCTATGAGGCCAATGCCGTCGAATTCTTCGCGCTGGCCACCCGGGAAGCCGGCAAATCGCTGGCCGACGGTGTGGCCGAGGTGCGCGAGGCCGTCGACTTCCTGCGCTACTACGCGGCCGAGGCGGCCAATGCCGAGACAGGCACGCAGGCGCGCGGCGCCATCGTCTGCATTTCGCCATGGAATTTCCCGCTTGCCATTTTCACCGGCCAGATCGCGGCGGCACTCGTCACCGGCAATTCGGTCATCGCCAAGCCGGCCGAGCAGACGCCATTGATCGCCTTCCGCGCCGTCGAACTGCTGCGCGAGGCCGGTGTGCCGGAAGACATCATCCAGCTTCTGCCCGGCGACGGCCCCTCGGTCGGCGGCCCGCTGACCGCCGATCCGCGCATTGCCGGCGTCTGCTTCACCGGCTCGACCGAGGTCGCCAAGCTGATCGAGAAGCAACTGGCGAAAACCGCCGCGCCCGACGCCATGCTGATCGCCGAGACCGGTGGGCTGAATGCCATGATCGTCGATTCCACCGCGCTGCCCGAACAGGCGGTGCGCGATATCCTGGCCTCGGCCTTCCAGAGCGCCGGCCAGCGCTGCTCGGCACTGCGCGTGCTCTATGTGCAGAAGGACGTCGAGAAGAAGATGCTGGAGATGCTGAAAGGCGCCATGGAGGCGCTCAATATCGGCGACCCCTGGCGCATTTCGACCGATGTCGGCCCGGTCATCGACGACGAAGCGCAAAGCTCGATCCGCGAGTACTGCACGAAGATGGGTCTGCAGGGCCGGCTGATCGCCAAGCTCGAGGCGCCCAAGGACGGCCGCTTCGTCGCCCCGCACGTCTTCCGGGTCAAGGGCATCGAGGACATGGAGCGCGAGGTGTTCGGGCCGGTGCTGCATGTCGCCAGTTTCGACGCCGACGAGATCGATGCGGTCATCGCCGCCATCAACCGCAAGGGCTATGGCCTGACCTTCGGCCTGCACACCCGCATCGAAGGGCGCGTGCAGCATTTCGTCGACGGCATCCATGCCGGCAACATCTATGTCAACCGCAACCAGATCGGCGCTGTCGTCGGTTCTCAGCCTTTCGGCGGCGAGGGGCTATCCGGCACCGGACCGAAGGCCGGCGGTCCGCACTATCTCCGCCGCTTCCGCAAGGGGCCGGAGGCCGGCACGCACATTGCCGAAGGCCACAAGGTGACGGCGACCGAGCTTGCAGACAATCTGCCTGATCCGACGCTGGGCGGCTGGTCGACGCGGCCCGACCGGGTCGCCATTCTGAGGAAGCATCTGCGCGGCAAGGGTGCGGCAGCCATTGGCGCTGCCGCCGGCATCGACTTCGGCCAGGTCGATTTGCCCGGGCCGACCGGTGAGGCCAACACACTGTCGCTGTCACCGCGCGGACGGGTGCTTTGCCTCGGTCCGGACGCCGACACGCTGCTCGCGCAGACCATCCAGGCGCTCGCCGCTGGCAACGCGGTGCTGGCGGTCGCGCCCGGTGCGCCGGCGGCGCTCTCGGCGCTGACCGGCAAGGGCCTGCCGCTGGCCGCCATAGACGGCCGTCCGGATCCGGTGGAAGCGCGCTCGCTGCACGTCGACGTCGTCGCTTTTTCGGGCACGCCCGAGGCCGCGCGCATCGTGCGCAAGGTCATCGCCGACCGCAACGGACCGATCGTGCCGCTGGTCAGCGAGGTGCTCAACCCCGCAGCCTATGCGCATGAACGCGCCGTCTGTGTCGACACCACCGCGGCGGGCGGCAACGCCAGCCTGCTGGCCAGCGCCTGACTGCTCACACCTCTTCGGGTGCGCAGCCGAACTTCAGCAGATTGCCGTGCGGATCCCGGATATGGAATTCCTTCATGTTCCACGGCCGCACGGTAAACGGACTGAGTTGCCTCACCCCGCGCGCTGAAAATTCGGCATGCAGCACCGGCACCTCGCCGCCCCTGATATAGCAGGACGAGACTTCCGGAAGTTTGCGGTCGTCGCTCTTCCAGAAATGGATCTCGATGTCGCCACGGCGCACGATCAGATAGTCGTCCATCTCCGGCCCGACGACACCGAAGCCGAGTTCGTCGCGATAGAAATTGCGCGTCTCCACAAGGTCGGGCGAGGGCAAGACCGGAATGCTGCGCGCGGGGTCCTCCGCAGGTGCCATCTCAGGCACCCTCCACGACGGAAAAGCCCTCGAACTGCGGGTGGCCGAGATAGTGGACTTTCGTCGTGCCGACATTTCTGTGGGCGGCGCGAAAATTCTCCGACCTGGTCCAGGCGACGAAATCGTCGTGGCTTGCCCACACCGTGTGTGAAGCAAACAGTGTGTAGCCTTCGGCCTCGTTGACCGGGCCGCGCAGCAGATGGAATTCACGGAAACCCTTCATCTGCGCAAGGCTGGAATCGCGGTTCTTCCAGACGGCTTCGAAATCGGCTTCCGAGCCGGTCTGCACCTTGAAGCGGTTCATGGCGATGTACATGGATGTTCCTTTCATGCGGATGTTGATGGGGGCGCCGCAACGTTTTGTTCTGCGCACAATTAAAATGGGCCGATTTCGGTCTCGAACTCCAAACTTGTGCTTGCTGCCTGTGGTGGAATTCGAGGGAAGGGAGCAGCCTTGCGTACAATGCCAAGCGCGGCCTCATCGAAAGCCGCCGATCCTGAGGTTTCCAGGATGCGCAACTCGTTTATGTTGCCCTTCCTGCCTATGACGAATGCGACAACCGCATTGTTGCGTGCGGCCAGTTGTAGCGAAGGCGGGAGAGTGCGATTGACGCTGCCGAGCTTTCTAAAGACGTCGCCGCGGTAGCTGTCTTCCACGGCGCTGCCTGCCTCTTTCTGTCTTTTGCCCTTACTGGCTGCCGGCGCCAACCGGTCCTGGCCATCGGCCGTGCCGCTTCTCTCACCCGCTTCACTTGCTGTTGCTGGGGAGACTGCCGGACTTGGCCTGGCGCTGGGAATCGGTGGCTGCTCAGGAACCGTGACAGGCGCCTCGGCGCTTTCGGCCTGAACGGCTGGCTGTGCCGGTGTTTCGGTCTTTGGAGTCACGCTCCGGTCATTGGGGCGTGGAGCACCGGCCACCAATATGTCCGGCGTCACCGCAGGCTGTTTGACAGGTTCCGGCAAAGGCTTGTCGGGCTGCTCCGCTGCTTCCCGAGCGGGCTCGGAAGGCTGCGTTGGCGGCGCCGGCCTGGCCGCCTTTGCCGGCGCTGGCTTGGTCGGTTGCGGGTTCGGCACCAGCGCGACATTTATTGCCGCCGGGTCACGATCCAGCGCGCTGCCGACAACATTGGTGCCCGACTGATCGCTGCCCTCTGGCTGCACGGCGTCCTGGAATTCGAATGTTCCTGAAGGCGAAATCAGAAAAGCCGCCGCCACGGCGGCATGGAGCAGGCAAGAAATGACGATCGCTGCCGTCCATTTGCTGCTCCAGGCCGATGGCCGCGACGGCGTAAGCGGCTTGGTTGGCACTATCGCCAGTTCGGCGCCGGCTTCGAGGAGAGGACTGATGTCACGCATGTCGTGGGACGAGACCTGCAGCGACCCGTGCGGACTTGTCAAATCAAGATCGCTTGGTCCAAACGACAACACATGCGAGCCGGCCGGAGGCCAAGCCCCTGTGTTCTGCAGGAGTGCGGGATGCAGTCCCACCTCAGACGCCGAAAGCGATACCGGTTTTGGTGTCCATCTTCAGCTTGCGCATGCAGGCGTTCGGCTCGACGCCGGTGCCGGTGCATTCCGTCGCGCTGTTGATCAGCACGCGGCTGACCTTGGCGCAGTCGGCGCCTGCGAGGTCAAAACGCGTCACCTTGGTCTTGCCGGCTGGCAACTCCTTGAAGTCGAGTACGGTCAGCCGGTCGACGACACCGGCCTCGTTGAACAAGGCGATCTCGAACGCCGCCTTGGAAAGGTCGGCGCCGAGATTGTTGTTGACCACGAAGGTCAGGCGGCAGCCCTTGTCGGAGGCTTGCGCACCATTGAGTTCGAGGGCCAACGCAGGGACCGGCGCGGACTGCTCAGCCGACGCCGGAACCATCGCAAGCGACATCGTCAGCGTCGAGGTCAGCAGACGAAGGGATGTCATCAAGCGTGTCATTGCCGTCAGCCTCCAAACCGCATCGTTGCCGCCAGCTTCAGCGCTATGCCCGGTTCATAGACCGCAACCGTCGTGCTGCCGTTCAACGGGTTGGCGTATTTGACATCGAACAGATTGTCGGCACGGAAATCGACCTTCAGATTGTCGGTCGCCTGATAGCTGGCGAAGGCGTTGACCAGCGTATAGTCCTTGGCCACCGCATTGCCCTTCGGCTTGCCATTGTACTGCACTTCGCCACCGACGGTCAGCTTGTCCTCGAGGAAGCGCAGGCCAAGCTGGGCCGTGACCTGCGAGGAGGGGATGGTTGCGAGGTCAGCTTCCACACCCTTGTAGGATACGGTGTGACCATTGGTGATCGATGCCGAGAGCCCGGCATAGCCCCAGGCTGCGTCATAGACGCCCTCCAGTTCGAAGCCGTTGAACTTGGCCTTGGCGAAATTCTGATACTGGAAGCAGATCGGTATGCCGGGGCCAAACGGGCAGCCGCTGGTCGGGTCGAACGGCGACAGTGTCACGCCGTCGATATAATCATCGACATTGTTGTTGAAGTAGGCCGCCTTGATGCGGAGCGCATCGCCGGCCTCCAGGATGTCGTTCTGCTTGTAGTTGACGCCGAATTCCGTCGTCTTGCCGGTTTCAGGCCGCAGGTTGGGATTGGGCAGGAACGGGAAGGAAACGCCGGCCGGATGGTTGCCGCTGATCAGCGTTTCCGTCAGCGAAGGCGAACGGTAGCCTTCCGCATAGGTGCCATAGAATTGCAGGCCGGCAAGGCTGGCGCTTTCGAAGGGCGAGACGCCGACGGTGATGCGCGGCGACACTCTGTCGCCTGACGTTTCGTGAGTGTCATCCTTGAGGCTGTAATTGTCGTAACGCAGCCCGGCGATGACTTCGAGCCAGTCCCAGGTGAGCTTGTCCTGGACGTAGGCGCCGGACACGTTGCGCTTGCCCGATGGCGTGTAGAAACTGTCGCCGCCGGCCGTGCCGCCGGTCTTGACGTTGTCGCCGACCCAGTCGCCGCCGTACGTCAGTTCATGCGCCAGGCCGCCGGTCTCGAATCTGGACGTGTTCCAGATGTCGATACCAGTGGTGCCTACGTCGAACGTCGATTGCGATCCTGCCGGCAAGACAATCGGCAGGCCGGTGACCGGATCGAACCGCTTCCGAGCGACGAGGCTGGTCAAGTCGAGGTTGGTCTTGTTGTAGGAGGTGTTGATGTGGAGATCGAGCCAGCTCTTGTCTTCGTCTGATATGTTGTAGCCAGCGGTGAAGGTGTTCGACTTGAGGTCGACGTCATTCACCGGCACGCCGCCGCTGATCTCGTTCCAGCCATCGCTTGAGCCGACCCAGCCGAGCTTCAGCGCACTGTTGTCGGTCGGCCGGATGGTGGTCTTGAGCAGGCCGCTCAGCACGTCGAAGCCGGTGCCCTTGACGGTGTCGCCGCCGCCATCGTTGTAGTCGTCATAGTTGCGGTAGACGATGTTGCCGAGCGCGTCCCAGTTCTCATTGAAGCGATAGGCACCGGAGGCGCTGGTGGTCCAGCCCTTGCCGTTGGTCTCATAGCGTCCGGTGACGGAGCCGGCCCATGTCTCGTTCGGCTTGAGGAAATCCTCGGCATCCTTGGTATCGAAGAAGACGACGCCGCCGATAGCCCCCGAGCCATAGGTGTTGGCAACCGGACCGCGGATCACGTCGACGGATTTGACGAGCTCGGGATCGATATAGAAGGTCGACTGCGTGCCGTGGTCGGAACGCTTGAAATTCTGGCGGGCGCCGTCGACAATGACCGCGACGCGGCCGAAATCCTGCAGACCGCGGATGTTGATGCTGGTGCTGACGCGCCTGGCGTCGGCCTGCGCCGCGACACCGGGCACACCCATCAGCATCTCGTTCGGTGTTGTCGCCATGCGGCGGTCGAGCTGTTCCTGGTCGACATGGCTGGCCGAGGCGAGCGATTCGATCGCCGTCTCGCCGGTGCGGCTCAGCACCAGGATCTTGTCGAGCAGCGTCGCGCCCGCCGGGGCAGGCTTTGTCTCTTCAGCCTTCTGTGATCGCGCCGTCTGCTGTTTTGCGGTCGGCTCGGCGGCCTGCTGGGCGCTGGCCGGTGGCGTCAGCAAAGTGACTGCCGCGACGCTTGCCAGCAAGGCCGCCATTCCTCTTGTCGTGGATCGCCCGCCAAGACTCTCGTCAGACCCGCAGACGTCAAACCGGCCGCGCCAATTCATCAACCCCATGCCCCAACTCCAAAATCCAGGTTCGATGCTGGCTGGCCTGGGGCTTGCTGGCATTTTTGATCGTGTCCGGCGTCTTAAATCTTGACTCGTTTGCTCCGGTATTGCACTGACTAGTAAACATGATTATTCGAGTCAAGAAATGAATCGGCATTTATGCAACGCCTAGCCAGGTGCCCGGCACAGGAAAGGGATCGATCCAGATGAACACGCACAATCCCAATGACTTTCGCTATCGCGTCCGCCGCTCCGACGACACCTCCGCCCGTTTCGAGAGGGTTCCGCTGGCGGTGCGAACCCTCTCCAGCAACACCTTGTTCCAGGGCGAGCACGAGATCGGCATCGAACATCATGGCGCACTCTACCGGCTCAAGATCACCCGCCAGGGCAAGCTCATTCTCAACAAGTAAGGCTAGAGCGGTTCACCGTTTCACGGAAACGCCGAACCGCTCTATCTCTTTGTTTTAACGCAATTCCGGACGGAAAACCGTTTCACACTTTTCCTGGAATTGCTCTAGGCAGCAGGGACGAGACATGGACCAGCGCGTAAAACCCGCCCCGCATGAAATCCGGCGGGCACGGACAGACAACCCGAAGACGCGCGAGTGCGATCTGGCTGTCCAGCTCGGCATTTCGGAGGTCGAGCTGGTCGCCGCGCATTGCGGCGACGGCGTCGTCCGCATCGAGCCGCGCGTCAACGATCTTTTGACCGGCCTCGAAGCCGTCGGCGAAGTCATGGCGCTGACCCGCAATGAAAGCGCCGTGCACGAAAAGATCGGCATCTACGACAAGGTCGTCACCGGCAACCACAATGCCATGGTGCTCGGCGAAAACATCGACCTGCGCATCTTCCCGAAGGTCTGGGCGCACGGCTTTGCCGTGGAAAAGCGCGATAGCGACGACATCCGCCGCAGCCTGCAGTTCTTCGACGCGGCCGGCGAGGCCGTGCACAAAGTGCATCTGCGGCCGGCCTCCAGCCTCTATGCCTATCAGAAGCTGGTCGCCGCGCTCGAATCGCCGAACCAGGAGCCCATGGTCGACATTTCAGGACACATTTCCGACGACGAGAACGAGGCCGCGGCAACGACTGCCAATCTCGACGATCTGCGCGACCGCTGGAGCCGGCTGACCGACGTGCATCAGTTCTTCGGCATGCTGAAGACGCTGAAGCTCAGCCGCCGGCAGGCGGTGCGCATGGTCGGCCAGGACTATGCCTGGCTGCTCGACAATGACGCCGTCCGCGCCATGTTCCATCATGCCGCCGAGGGCGAAATGCCGATCATGTGCTTTGTCGGCAATCGCGGCTGCATCCAGATCCATTCCGGTCCGGTCAAATCCATCAAGCCGATGGGGCCATGGATCAATGTGCTGGACGAGACCTTCCACCTGCATCTGCGGACCGACCACATCCACGAGGTCTGGGCGGTGCGCAAGCCGACCAAGGTCGGTCATGTCACTTCGCTCGAGGTCTATGACGCCGACGGCAAGATGATCATCCAGTTCTTCGGCAAGCGCCATGAGGGCGAGAGCGAGCGCGACGACTGGCGATTCCTGGCGGAGAACCTGCCGCGCACCCCAAGCCCGACCGCAGCCTGAGGACGATAGAAATGGTTTCCTTCCCAGGACTGGCGCCTATCGTCAGGTTGGCGCCCATTCTAAGATCGGCAATGGGTCCGGCGATCGGTCTTTCCCTGGCTTTTTTCGCCTTGCAACCCGGCAATGCCACCGAGGGCGCGACCGTCTTTGCCGATGCCTCGAAGATCGCGGCCATTGGCGGCTCGATCACCGAGATCGTCTATGCACTCGGCGAGGAGAAGCATCTGGTGGCTCGAGATTCCACCAGCCGCTATCCGAAAGCAGCACTTGATCTGCCTGATGTCGGCTACATGCGGCAGCTGTCGCCGGAAGGTGTGCTGTCGGTCAATCCGACCGGTATCCTGGCGCTGCAAGGCAGCGGGCCCAAGGAAGCCGTCGATGTGCTGAAGAAGGCGAGCATCCCCTTTATTGAAGTGCCCGAGCACTATAGCCACGAAGGCATCCTAGAGAAGGTCCGCATCGTCGGCAAGGCGCTCGGCGTCGACGCCAGGGCCGAGGCGCTGGCCAGGGAGCTTGACGCCAAGCTCACGGCCGCCGAACAACAGACGGCCTCGATCAAGGCGCGCAAGCGCATCCTGTTCGTGCTGTCGATACAGGGTGGCAAGATCCTCGCCGCCGGCAGCGAGACCGCCGCCGACGGCATGGTCAAGCTGGCGGGTGGGATCAATGCCGTCGACGGCTTTTCCGGCTACAAGCAGATGTCCGACGAGGCTGTTATCACCGCCAGGCCAGATGTGATCCTGATGATGAGCAATGCCGGGCCTCCGGTATCGGACGACGAACTGTTCTCCAATCCAGCCGTGGCCTCGACGCCGGCGGGTGCCGCGCGCAAGCCGATCCGCATCGACGGTGGCTATTTGCTCGGCTTCGGGCCGCGCACGGCCGACGCCATCCACGACCTCGCCGTCGCGCTTTATGGCGCGCAGGTCGCGGACTAAGCGGGCAGATGGTCTCTCAATCAATCGCCGGCCCGGTGAAGGTGCTGACCGGTGCATCCGAAGGCGACCGCTCGGGCCGCGCCCGCACCGTCATCCTTCTGCTGTGCCTGGGGCTGGTCATTGCCGTGCTGCTGTCGCTCACATCAGGGGCATCGGACGCATCGGCCGTCAACGTGATCAGCACCTGGCTGTTCGGCACCGTGCCTGATAACGCCGCGCTGAGTGCCCGCGACAGCCTGATCGTTTACGACATCCGTCTGCCGCGCATCATCCTTGGCATGTTGGTTGGCGCAGCACTCGCCGTCTCCGGTGCGGTCATGCAGGGGCTGTTCCGCAATCCGCTGGCCGACCCTGGCCTGATCGGCGTTTCGGCCGGCTCGAGCCTCGGTGCGGTTGCCGTCATCGTGCTCGGCGCCACGATGCTGGCGCCGGTGACGGCATGGCTCGGCACACTTGCGCTGCCCCTGGCGGCCTTCTTCGGCGGTCTTGCCTCGACATTGGTGCTCTATCAGGTTGCCACGCGACGGGGACAAACCTCGGTCGCCACCATGCTGCTCGCCGGTATTGCACTGGCGGCGCTCGCCATGGCGCTGACCGGCATCCTCATTTTCATGGCCGACGACCGCCAGTTGCGCGACCTGACCTTCTGGCAGCTCGGATCGCTCGGTGGCGCGACCTGGGCGAAGATCGCTTCGGTCGGGCCGATCATCGTATTGGCGCTGGCGGCGATGCCGTTCCTGGCGCGCGGCCTCAACGCCCTGGCGCTGGGCGAGGCGACCGCCGGCCATCTCGGCATTCCGGTGCAGCGGCTGAAATACACGGCCATCATCGGCGTCTCGGCGGCGGTCGGCGCCTCTGTCGCGGTCAGCGGCGGCATCGGCTTCGTCGGCATCGTCGTGCCGCATCTGCTGCGCCTGCTGATCGGTCCCGACAATCGCTATCTGCTGCCGGCATCGGCGCTGCTCGGTGCGTCGCTGCTGCTGTTGGCCGATGCCGTTGCCCGCACCTTCGTGGCGCCGGCCGAATTGCCGATCGGCATCGTCACCGCGATCGCCGGTGCGCCGTTCTTCCTGTGGATCCTGCTGCGCAAGCGCGGCGTCATTGATTTGTGAAATCTGGGATTTGTGAGATTTGGGACCTGTGAGGCTTTGATGATCGAGGCAAGGGACGTTTCGGTTGATATCGCCGGCAAGCGCATCGTTACCGGTGTCGATTTCGCTGCTCGGCCCGGCGAGATCGCCGCCATCGTCGGTCCCAACGGTTCGGGCAAGACGACCTTCCTCAAGGCTTTGTGCGGCGAACTCGCCTACACCGGGCATGTCGTCCTCAACGGCCGCGATCTCTCGGCGATGAAGCCGGTCGAGGTCGGCACACAGCGGGCAGTGCTGCCGCAGGCGACGACGCTGTCGTTCCCGTTCACGGTGCGAGAGGTGGTCAAGCTCGGCCTCGTCGGCGGCCGCTCAGGCGTTCTGCCGGGCGAGGACGCGCGGCTGCCGGAACGGGCGCTGGCGCGCGTCGATCTCGACGGTTTTGCCGGACGTTACTATCAGGAGCTTTCGGGCGGCGAGCAACAGCGCGTCCAGCTTGCGCGCGTGCTGTGCCAGGTCTGGGCGCCGGTGCTCGACGGCAGGCCGCGCTATCTGTTCCTCGATGAGCCGGTTTCCAGCCTCGACATCAAGCACCAGCTGATCATCATGAACATCGCCCGCGACTTCGCCAGACCGGGCGGCGGCGTGGTCGCCATCCTGCATGACCTCAATCTGACGGCCATGTTTGCCGACCGGATCTTTGTCATGCATCGCGGCAGGCTCGCCGCCACCGGCTCGCCGCGGGACGTGCTGAGCGACGATCTGATCGAAAAAGTGTTCGATTGCCGGCTCAGGGTCGGCGTGCTGCCGGCCGGCAACATGCCGTTCATATTGCCGCAATCAGCGGTCTGATATTCAGGTGAGGCCGGCCTGCGAATCGCGGTTTCCTGCGCTTCCGGTATACCCGAAAGTACGCTCCGTTCCGGTTCTCGGAACCCGCGATACCTACCCAGACGCGGGGATACTTGCTCAGGCAGCCGGGGCGCGGCGTTCCACTAGCATGTCGATGCCGAGCAGGCTGCGCACATTCGGCCGTGCGGCGACGAGATCGGCGATCGTGTAGCGCTCCAGAACGGCGAAAAACGCGTTCAGCGCCTCGCGCAATGCCGAATTCAGCGCACAGCTGTCGACCAGCGGGCATTCGGCGGCATCGTTCTCGAAACATTCGGCCATGGCGAAGCTCTCTTCGGTCACGCGCACGACATCGAACAGGCTGATGGACTCGGCGGCGCGACCAAGCCTGACGCCGCCATTGCGGCCACGTACGGTCTCGACCAGGCCGTGCTCGACCAGTGGCTGCAGGATCTTGAACAGGAAAAGCTCCGACACCGAGTAGGCAGCCGCGATCTCTGGGATGCGGCTCAACCGATCGGTGTTGGCGGCACAATACATCAGGATGCGCATGGCATAGTTGGTCTGGCGCGTAAGCCGCATTTTGTCCTCACAAGGCACTGGTGCGGTGCAACCGCGCCAGATCTCAAAACTTTGCTGATGCCGCTTTAACCCGAAAATTTCGGGTTCGCCGCATTGGCCTAAGCGGAATATGGCCTATACCTTGGAACAATTCCAGACTGGCTGGCACAATAGATGAACATTCTCGTCAACTTTGTGTGCGCAGCCCGACAAAAGGCGAGGAAAATCGGCTGTCACGGGCATTTCGTCGGGTGAGACACTAGATAGCCCGAGATCGACGAGGAGCGGCTCATCCATGTCACAATCGGCTTCGTCCCTGGCGCCTGTCCGTTTCGACACCGATGCCGGTGCCAAGCTGTCCGCGCTGCGGCGGACCAAGTTCGTTGCAGCGGCGGCGCTGGCGCTTTGCGTGCTGGTGTTTGCGGTCGCCAAGTCGTTGGAGCACACCTATCCGTGGCTCGGCTTCGTCGCCGCCTTTGCCGAGGCCGCGACCATCGGCGGGCTCGCCGACTGGTACGCGGTGGTGGCGCTGTTCAGGCGGCCGCTGGGGCTGCCGATCCCGCACACCGCCATCATCCCCGAGAACCAGAACCGCATCGCCGACAATCTCGGCCGCTTCATCGAGGTCAATTTCCTCGCCCCCGAACCGGTGCGTGAAAAGCTTGCCGAAGTCGATTTTTCGGCGCTCGTCGCCGACTGGCTGGCCGATGCCGAACGTGCCGCCGGCCTGTCGCGCTTCGTCGTGCGGCTGGTGCCGCAGACGCTCGCCGCCGTCGAGCAATCCGGCCTGCGCGGCTTCGTCACCAGCCGCATGATCGAACAGATCGAAAAGGTGCCGCTGGCGCCGCTGGCCGCCGAACTGTTGTCGGCGCTCACCGACGATCGCCGCCACCAGAAATTGTTCGACGAATTCACCAAGGTGGTCGGCCGGTTCCTCAACGACGAGCAGGCGCTGGCGACGATGCGCGAGAAAATCCGCGAGGAGCTGCCGTCGCTGTTCAACCTGTTTCGCGCCGACGCCTATCTCTTGAAGAAGATCGTCGCCTCGGCCGGCTCGCTGCTCGACGAGGTGCGGGCCGATCCCGACCATCCGATGCGCGCCGAATTCGACCGTTTCGCTCAAGGCTTCATCGAAAAGCTCAGGACATCGAAGCAATATGCCAAACGCGCCGAGAAGCTGAAGCGCGATTTCCTCGCCCGGCCGGAAGTCAGCGGTCTGGCCGGCGACATGTGGGCAAGCCTCAGCCAGTTCATCGAGCAGGACGCCAAGGCGCCCGAGTCGATTATCCGTGCGCATCTCGCCAACATGTTCGTCGAGGTTGGCCGGCATCTTGCGAGTGATGCACAGATCAGGGCCGACATGAACCAGGGCTTCGTGGTGGCGCTCGCTTCGTTCGTGGAGAGCCAGAAGAGCGGCGTGTCGAAATTCATCGCCGATCAGGTCAAGCGTTGGGACCTTGCGCAGCTGACGCGGCTGATCGAGATGAACATCGGCAGGGACCTGCAATACATCCGCTTCAACGGCATGATTATTGGTGGGCTTGCCGGTGTTGTGCTCTATGTCGCCGAGCGGCTGTTCCTCGTCGGCTGACGTCCGTTTCGGGCCTGAGCCGATTCCACTGCGTTCGAATGGACACCCGGCACTTCGGTGCTATTCTCTCGTCCGGGAGCCCAATCGGCGGCGACAGGGGAGGAGACCATCTTGGCCAAGCAATCGGAATCCGATTCCTTCATGGACATGTTCGGCCGGTTCGGCCGCGACCTGAAGGTGCCCAATGTCGATGTCGAGGCTATCCTCGCGCATCATCGCAAGAACCTTGAAGCGCTGGAGAAATCGGCCCGAGCCAGTGCCGCCGGCGCGACGTCGCTGTTGTCCAGGCAGCGCGAGATGCTTCAGGAAACCCTGCGCGAAGTCACCGAGATGGCGCAAAGCTACAGGGCGCCGGGCAATCCGCAGGACCTGATGGCCAAACAGACGGAATTCGCTCGTAGATCCTTCGAGGTTGCGTTGAAGAATGCCGGCGAAGTGGCTGAACTGGTCAAGAAATCCGGCACCGAATCGGTCGACATCCTGCGCACGCGCATCAAGGAGGCGATGGAGGAAATCCGCGCCGGCTACGACAGGAAGTAGCGGCCTGCGACCAAGGTGGCTTTGCTGCCGCCGGCAAGCCCTGAAAGCCAGGAAATCCCGATTTGCCCTGCCACTGCGCCGGGCGGCATGGCACGATTGCGGCCGAAATCGGCGGAACGGATTCGCGCGGAGCGAATTGACAGGGGCTGCCAGTTCGTGGTCCGGAGGCGTTGGAAGCGATCGGGAAATCAGGAATGACTGAAATACGGCCTAAGACGCCGCCGACCTACGAGCAGTTGCGGACGATGGCCGGGCAGGAGCTTGGCGTGTCGGAGTGGACGACGGTCGACCAGAATCGTATCGACCAGTTCGCCGAATGCACCGGCGACCATCAATGGATCCATGTCGATCCGGAGCGCGCGCGACGGCAAAGCCCGTTCCGCACGACCATCGCGCATGGCTACCTGACGTTGTCGATCATCGGCGCGCTGGCGCTCGGCATGGGCATCGTGCCCGAAAACACCCAGGCCGCGTTCAACTATGGCTTCGACAAGGTGCGCTTCCTGGCGCCGGTCAAGGTCGGCGCGCGCATCAGGCTGCGCACCACGCTGCTGTCCATGGAGGACAGGGGCCCTGGCCAGTATCTGATGAAGGCGGCCAACACGGTCGAGATCGAAGGCGAGGAAAAGCCGGCGCTCACGGCTGAAACACTGGTCATGCTCTATGAGCGCCGCAAACGGGCAGGGGCGTAAACGGCCGCTATCAGCTCGTGCCTTTTGAAACTCTGGGCTCCGCACGGCCAGCGGCGTGGGAGGAGAGCAGCGCAAGGAACAGCGCGACCAACGCCAGCGCCGTGGCCATCTGAAAGGTGACCTGCATCCCCCGGGCGGCGGCCACGGAACTCAGAATGTCCTGGCCAATGTCTTGCCGTTCCCCGGCCGATGCGACGGCGAAAACGGCGCCCATCAATGATGCGCCGGTGATGAGGCCGAGATTGCGCGAAAGATTGAGCAGGCCTGAAACGACGCCGCGCTCGCCAGCGCCGACACCGGCCATGACGGCTGCGTTGTTGGATGTCTGGAACAGCGCGTAACCGATGCAGGTGACGGTGATCGGTACGACGTAGCTGGCAATGCCGAGTTTCGTCATGGCGAGCGACAGCAGGAACGTGCCGGTGGCGAGGCTGGTGAGGCCGGCGACCATCATCCTGTATGCACCGAAGCGATCGGTCAGGTGTCCGGCCAGCAGCGCCGACAGGGTCGAAACAAGCGGACCGGTCGAAAGCACGAGGCCGACCATTGCGGCATCGAGCCCGAGCCCACGCGACAGGTAGAATGGGGCAACCACCAGGGTCGCCATCATCACAGTGGCGACGATGAGGCTCATCGCCAGGCTGGCGCTCAGTTGCAGGTCACGAAAGCTGGCGAGCCGGATCAACGGGGTCTTCACTTTCGCCTGCGCAGTGGCGAACAGCACGACGCCGATGCCGGCCGCTATCAGCAGGCCGATGTTGAGTGCGCCGAAATTGCCTCTGCCAAGCGTCATGGCCAATGCATAGGCTGCCAGCGTCAGGGCCAGCAGGGCGGTGCCTACGGCGTCGAACTTGCCTTGAGCAGTTTGGGCTGCCTTGCCGCGCGCCGGCAGGGCACGCCAGGCGAGGGCGAAGGTCAGCGCGCCCAGCGGGACGTTGATCAGGAAAATTGCCCGCCAGCCGAGACCGGCGATCAGAAAACCGCCGAGCGACGGGCCAAGCGTCGTGCCGATCGCGGACATCGCGCCGAGCAGGCCCATGGCGCTGCCGGTTTTGGCCTTGCTCACGGTTTCGGCGACAAAAGCCAGCGTCAGCGCCATCATCAGCGCCGCGCCAAGCCCTTGCACGGCCCGCGCGGCGATCAGCAGCCACAATGTCGGCGCCAGACCGCAAAGCACCGATGTCAGCGTGAACAACGCGATACCGCCAAGCAGCAATGGCCGGCGACCGAACATGTCGGCCAGCCGTCCGGCGCTGACGATCAACGTGGTGATGGCGAGCAGATAGGCGAGAACAACCCATTGCACCGACTGGAACGAAGCGCCGAACGCCTGCATCAGCGACGGCAGCCCGACGCTGGCGATGCTGGTTCCAAGCGACGACAGCAGCGTGGCGAGCGACAGGCTTGCCAGCGCCCAGCGGGCGGAGTGTGTCTGTGCCAGCGCCGATACGCGCCGATTTTGCTCTGCGATTGCCAAGGCGATCTCCTTTCCGTCGGCTCCAGAACCGGAGCTATCGGAGATCTATTCCTTTGGCTGATGTGGCGGAAGGCGCAGCATTTGCATGTTATTCGTGCACCAAACGCCATATCCTATGCTATGGTTCGCCGATGGCATCGCCCGATCTCAATTTGCTCGTCGCTCTCGACGTTCTGCTGACCGAAGGCAGCGTGGCGCGCGCCGCCAATCGTCTTGGTCTCAGCCCCTCGGCGATGAGCCGCACTCTGGCGCGGCTGCGCGAGGCAACGGGCGATCCGCTGCTGGTTCGGGCCGGTCGCGGGCTGGTTGCGACGCCGCGTGCGGAGGAGTTGCGGCAGCAGGCCGGCCGTGTCGTTCAGGATGCGGAAGCACTCCTGCGCCCTGCCAGGCTCCTCAACCTTTCGGGCCTAGCCAGGACTTTCACGCTGCGCACCAATGAAAGCTTCGTCGAGGAGTTCGCGCCGCGCCTTGTCGCCCGCATCGAAGCGGAGGCGCCTAGCGTGCGGCTGCGTTTCGCGCCGAAGTTCGACAAGGATGTCACATCACTGCGCGAGGCGGCGATTGACCTGGAAATCGGCGTCGCCGGTGAAACCGGACCCGAGATGCGCATTCAGGCGCTGTTTCGCGACCACTTCATCGGCGCCGTGCGGGCTGGCCATCCCTTCAGCGAGGGCGTCGTGACGCCCGAGCGCTACGCAGCCGGCCGCCACATCAGCGTTTCACGGCGTGGCCGCGAGAAAGGTCCGATCGATGAAGCCCTGGAGCGGCTTGGACTCCAGCGGACCGTCATGTGCATGGTTTCCGGCTTTTCGGCCACGCTTGCCATGGCACGCGCCTCCGACCTGATCGCCAGCGTGCCCGAGCGGCATACGGAAGGCGCGCGCGCCGGCATGCACAGTTTTCCCCTGCCGGTCGCCACGGTCGAGGTCACCATCTCCATGCTCTGGCATCCACGCCTCGATGCCGATCCGGCGCAACGCTGGCTGCGCGACTGCGTGCGGGAGGTCTGTGCGGCGTCTCGCTGACCGGCAATCAACGCGCCATCGCCGCATCGAGCACCTTGAAAATCCGCTCGTCCGCGCACTGGGCAACGTTGAAGCGCAGGAAGCGGCTGGCGGTTCGGGACAGGCTGAACGCATTGCCGGGCGCCAGCACGACGGCGTCGGCCAGAGCGTGGCGGGCGACTTCGGCCGCATCGACGCCATCCGGCAGGCTGCACCACAGGAACAGGCCGGCCGGTTGATCGATCCAGGGCGTGATGCCGATCGCCTTCAGGCGGGTGCTCGTCTCGCCCATGGCGCGCGCAAGCCGCGCCCGCAGCAAATCCATGTGCTTGCGGTAGCTGCCGTCCTTCAGCAGCGTCAGCACCAGCTCCGCCGCAAGCCGCCCGCCGCCGAAGGTCGTGGCGATCTTGAGGTCGGTCAGGGGCTCGATCCAGTCGCGCGGTGCCGCGATGAAGCCGCAGCGAACCGAGGCCGAAAGCGTCTTGGAGAAGCTGCCGATGTGGACGACCCGGCTGAGGCCATCGAACGCCGCCAGCCTGGGGGCGGGCGCATGTTCGAAATCGGCAAAGATGTCGTCCTCGACGATGGTCAGGTCGGATTGGTCGGCAAGCTTGAGCAAGCGGTGCGCGGTGACCGGCGACAGGATCGCGCCGGTCGGGTTGTGGATGGCGGAATTGGTGATGTAGAGGCGCGGCCTGTGCTCGGCCAATGCGTGCGCGAACAGGTCGATATCCGGCCCCGACGGCGTGTAGGGAACGCTGACGACCTTGGCCCGGTGGGCGCGCAGCAAAGCGTGGAAATTGAAATAGCAGGGGTCGTCGACCAGCACCGTGTCGCCGGGCTCGATCAGGAACCGGCACATGAGGTCGATGGCCTGGGTGCCCGATTCCGTCAGCATGATCTGTTCGGGGAAGGCTTCGATGCCGTGCCCGGCCATGCGCCGGGCAAGCAACTGACGCAGCGGCGGCAGGCCGAGCGGCGTGCCGTAGTCGGCAAGCGCGACATCGTCGGCGCGCGCCACGGTGCGCAGCGCCCGGCGTAACCCTGCCTGAGGCATCCACGCGGCCGGCAGCCAGCCGCAGCCGGGTTTCAGAATGTCATCGCCCGCGTCCAGCGACTGGCGCGAGATCCAGAGCGGATCGACGGCGCGGTCGAGCCGGGGGCCGATCTCGGCCAGCGACAGCGGCGCCAGTGATCCGGCGGCATAAAAACCCGAACCCGGCCGGGAGCGGATCGCGCCTTCGGCGGCGAGCCGCTCATAGGCTTCGACCACTGTGGATTTGGACACCTGCATGGATTTGGCGAAGGCGCGGATCGACGGCAATCGCGCTCCCGGCGTCAGGTTGCGCGCGGCGATCCGCTGGCGGATGGTCGCCATGACGTCCTCGACCAGGGTACGCGCACGGTCAGTCTCCAAAGCGAGTTCCGACATCCGTACTGCTCAATCTGCCATTACAGTTTTGTAAAACTGTACCGCATTGTCTCTGGCTACACCATAGGGGCCGGCCCGATAGAGGGCGAAAGAAATGGAGCCTGCAATGGACAAGACCGCGAGCGGCTGGGTGAACGGATTCATCGGTGTGTTGATCTTCAGCGGCTCGCTGCCGGCGACACGTGTGGCGGTGATGGATTTCGATCCGATATTCCTGACGTCGGCCCGCGCGGCGATTGCCGGACTGCTTGGCGTGGCAATGCTGCTGTTGTTCCGGCAGAAACGTCCGGAGCGTGGGGATCTGCTGTCGCTGGCGATCGTGGCACTTGGCGTGGTGGTCGGCTTTCCCTTGCTGACCGCGCTGGCGCTGAAGCACGTCACCACGGCCCATTCCATCATCTTCGTCGGCCTGCTGCCGCTGGCGACCGCGATCTTCGGTGTGCTGCGCGGCGGTGATCGTCCCCGCCTGGCGTTCTGGCTGTTTTCGTGCGTCGGCAGCGCGCTCGTCGCGGGCTTTGCCCTGATGCAAGGCGTGACCGCCTCGCCGGTCGGCGATTGGCTGATGCTCGCCGCGATCGTCGCTTGTGGCCTGGGCTATGCCGAGGGTGCCGCGCTGTCGCGCAAGCTCGGCGGCTGGCAAGTGATCTGCTGGGCGCTGACGCTATCGCTGCCGATCACGCTGGCGCTGACTTTCGCGACGCAGCCGCTGTCCTTTGCCGGCGTCGGCTCCAAGGCCTGGATCGGTCTCGCCTATGTCTCGCTGTTCAGCATGCTGATCGGATTCGTGTTCTGGTATCGCGGGCTCGCGCAAGGCGGCATCGCCGCCGTCGGGCAGTTGCAGCTGCTGCAGCCGTTCTTCGGCCTGGCGCTGGCGGCAACGCTGCTGCATGAGCAGGTCAGCCCGCTGATGGTCGTCGTCACGCTCGGCGTGGTGCTGTGCGTGTTCGGCGCGAAGAAGTTCGCGAGATAGTTCCGGGCGGCTCCCGCCGCCGTGTCTCTTTGTTTTGACGCAATTCCCTAAGGGAAAGCGCTACGCGCTTTTGCCGGGAAAACCGCTTCACACTTTTCCTGGAATTGCTTTAGAACTTCGTCACCACGCCGATACCGATGCCCTCGAAGCCGCCCATGGCCATCAAGGCCGCGGGCGCCTCTTCGAGGCTGATCTTCTTGCCGACCAGCAGTTCGGGCTTGAGCTTGCCGTTGCGGATCATGTCCATCATCGCCTGGTAGCGCCATGCCTGCATGCCGTGGCTGCCGAGGATTTCGAGCTCGAAGGCGATCACCTTGTCCATCGGCACCTGCGGGCGGGCGTGCTCGCCCAGCATCAGGCCGACCTGCACATGGCGGCCGCGCCGGCGCAGATTGGCGATCGAGTTGAACGAGGTGGTGGGGTGGCCGAGTGCGTCCATCGACATGTGCGCGCCGCCATTGGTGATCTGCTTGACCGCCTTGACCACATTCGGCGTCTTCGACGCGTTGATGGTGGCGACGGCGCCGATCTTTTTGGCGAAATCGAGCTTCTCGTCGGTGAGGTCGATGGCGATGACGTTGGCGCCCATGGCGCTGGCGATCATGATCGCAGACAGGCCGACGCCGCCGCAGCCATGCACCGCTACCCATTCGCCTGGCGTCACCCGGCCCTGGTCGACGATGGCTCGAAACGAGGTGACGAAGCGGCAGCCGAGGCTGGCGGCGGTGGCGAATTCCATCTCGTCGGGCAAGCGCACGAGATTCGTGTCGGCGTGTTCGATGGCGACATATTCGGCGAACGAGCCCCAGCCGGTGAAGCCGGGCTGCGTCTGATGTTCGCAGACCTGGTGATTGCCCGACGTGCATTCGAAGCAGCGGCCGCAGCCGACGGCGAACGGCACGGTGACGCGCTCGCCGGCCTTCCAGCGGGTGACCTGCTTGCCGGCGGCCACCACCACGCCGGCCAGCTCATGGCCCGGCACATGCGGCAGGCGGATGCCGTCGTCATGGCCCATCCAGCCATGCCAGTCGCTGCGGCACAGCCCGGTCGCCTCGACCTTGATGACGACGCCATCGGCGGCCGGCTTCGGATCGGGAACGGTCTGGATCGTCGGCGTTTCGCCGAATTTCTCGAAGACGACGGCTTTCATTGGCAACTCCCAACCTTCACACGGGCCTGCGGGAAACGATAGCCGATTCCCTGTCCGGTCAAGCGGAAAACGATTCCGCCAGGCATGGTGGCCGATCGCCGGCGCTGACGCTACGCGTCGGTGAATGAAGCTCTATTCGGCATCGATCTGGTTCTCGGGCGCCGCCCTCTGGAACGCCGGCAGCGCCATGCAGGCGGCGTTGATGCGCGCGATCGTCGGGTAGGGGGTCATGTCGACGCCGAAGCGGGCGTTGCTGGTGACTTGCGCGCCGAGGCAGATGTCGGCAAGGCCCGGCGCCTCGCCATGGCAGAATGTACCGGTCTCGGCCGAGGCAGCCAGCATCTTTTCAAGCGGCTGAAAACCTTCGTTCACCCAGTGGCGGAACCAGTTGGTGATGTCCTGGTCGCCCGCGCCGAACAGGGCGCGCAGCGACGTGAGCACGCGCAGATTGTTCACCGGATGGATGTCGCAGGCGATCATCTGCGCCAGCATCCTGACCCGCGCGCGGCCAGCCGGATCCTTCGGCAGCAGCGGTGGTTCAGGTCTGGTCTCGTCGAGGAATTCGATGATCGCCAACGATTGCGTCAAGAGCGTGCCGTCGTTCCAGATCAGCGCCGGCACCAGACCTTGCGGATTGACCGCGAGATAGGCTGCTTCCAGATGCTCGCCATGGCGCAGGTGATGCGGGACATAGTCGTAGCTCAGCCCCTTCATCGCCAATGCGATCCGCACCCGGTAGGAGGTGGAGGAGCGATAGTAGTTGTGCAGGACGATGTCGCTCATGCGTTCACTTCGGTTGGCCGATGGTGATTTCGATCGTGCCGATGCCGTCGATGCCGCCGGTCATCGTGTCGCCGGCACCAACCGCGCCGACGCCGGCCGGCGTACCGGTGAAGATCAGGTCGCCGGGCTCGAGTTCCACCGCCTCGCTGCAGATCGACACGATGTCTGATATCGGCCAGATCAGCTCGGCGAGGTCGGCATCCTGCCTGATTTTGCCGTTGACGGCGAGCCAGATGCGGCCCTTTTCCGGGTGGCCGGACTTTTGTACGGGGGTCAGCGGGCCGCACGGCGCGGAGCGGTCGAACGCTTTCGACCAGTCCCAGGGCCGCGCCATCTTCTTGGCTTCATCCTGCAGATCGCGGCGGGTGAGGTCGATGCCGACGCCGTAGCCCCAGACATGGTCCAGCGCCTGACCGCGCCCAATGCGGAAGCCCGGTTTGCCGATCGCGGCAACCAGTTCGATCTCGTGGTGCAGATTGCCGGTCAGGGGCGGGTAGGGGATATCAGTGCCGGAATCGATAACCGCGTCGGCCGGCTTGGTGAAGAAGAAGGGCGGATCGCGCTCGTCATTGCCGAATTCGCGGGCGTGCGCCGCGTAGTTGCGGCCGACGCAGAAGATGCGGCGCACCGCGAAACGTTCGGGCGAACCGGCAACGGCCACCGACGGGATTGCAGGCGAGGGCAGGACGAAGGCGGTCATATCCGGTCTTTCTGCTTCAGGCGCGGCTGAACGAATTTCGAAACAGCCTCCGACGGAGATGGCGATATACTATTTGGCAATAATCTGGCCATGGTCGCGAGGTTATTCTAATCGCCCCTGAACCGAAATGAACCCCCATGACCGCACTCCACGATCGCGCCCGGTTCCTGATCATCGACGACCACCCGCTGTTCCGCGAGGCGCTGCACAGCGCGGTGCAGATGGCCTATCCGGAGGTCGACACGGTGGAGGCGCGCTCGATCAGCGAGGCGCTCGACCTTCTGGCTGGCGGCAAGCCGTTCGATCTGGCGCTTCTCGACCTCTCGATGCCCGACGTGCACGGCTTCGACGGGCTGCTGCAGCTTCGAACCCGTTATCCGCGCCTGCCCGTGGTCATCGTCTCGGGCCATGAGGAGCCAAAAATCATTTCCGAGGCGCTGTCCTACGGTGCCGCCGGCTTCATCCCGAAATCGGCGCGCAAGAGCGACCTCGCCGCCGCCATACGCTCGGTGATGGACGGCGCGATCTATGTGCCGGAAACCTATGAAGGCCGCACGCCCGACGCCGACAGCATCGACCGCGCCGACATGGTGCAGCGCCTGTCGACGCTGACGCCGCAACAGCTGCGGGTGCTGCAGATGCTGCGCCAGGGCCTGCTCAACAAGCAGATCGCCTACGAGCTGCAGGTCGGGGAGACCACGGTGAAGGCGCATGTCTCGGAAATCCTGCGCAAGCTCAATGTGTATAGCAGGACGCAGGCAGTGATCGAGGTCTCGAAGCTGGACAATGCGGAGCTGTTTCGCGATCAGGCTGGGTTTTAGTCTTCACCCTCCCCCTTGTGGGGAGGGTCGATCCGCGAAGCGGAGCGGGTGGGGGTCGGCGCCGTGCTGCACCCCACCCCGGCGCTACGCGCCGACCCTCCCCATCGAGGGGAGGGTAAGCCAGGCGCCGCGCTCAACGATGGCCGGGCGAACATGGCGCTGAAGAGGCCTCATTTGGCCGGCACGATTTTGGCGGCGGAGCGGTCGAGGCTACTGGGCAAACGTAACCCGTCGCGGTAAGCTACAAGCCTGCATTGTATCGTTGAACATGTGTGCTTCCGTTAATGCCTCGTAACACCGACTAAATCACAAACTTGACCTGCACGTCCTAATGTGTGGCCGTCCGCGCCCTGCACGCGGACCTACTGTGTGGATACTGTGCGACGCGCGTTGCCGATCTGCACGATCAACGGTTCGCTAAGACCGTTGAGCAGGCTGCGATAGACCCCAACGACCTCAGGATCCGATCCCGGCTGCGGATCCGACGTGAATGGAGCGAACGTATGGTAGATGACGGCCGGCCCCGACAGATGATCCCCGAACACCGCACCGTCGCCAAGCGTGCCATCGGCATTGACCTTGCCGATGGAGAGAGAGCTGCCCGCAAGCTGATACCACGCAAAGCCGTCAGGGCTGCTGAAGAAGAAAAGCGGCGTCGCGACCGAAGACTTGACCCACGCCCCCCACGACAGTGTAGGCGGCCCTGCTGGATCCGGGAACACGACCTGGTACGGCGCGACCTGAAGCAGCCCACCCCACCACGCCGCGTAGTAGCCGATCGCGAACGCCGGGGGAACGCCGACGCCCGTGCTGTTCGGAACCACGATGATCGAAGTGTCGGACAGACCTCTGTTGACGGACGACCGGGAGAACACGGAAAAAAGTGCACTGTCACCGTAATTACCGTAATTCCAGCCCTGTCACAGAAATTGCCGTGTCTCATTTAAGAGGGTGCAGTCCAGTGCTGGACTGGAATTCGGGTGCTGGAACAACGTTGTCAATTCCTCTCCAGCAAATGAGCCACTTGGTTGTTAATCCATACACTCCCGCCAGACCCGACGTGCTGTTCCCTTCCTATTAAGCGATTCTTAGGCCCTAAGTCTGCGATCTGTTGATAGAAAGCCAATTGGATTTTGCTTGTATCCGATGGAATGCCATTAGGGTGTCCGTTGGGAGCATATTTCCACACAGCGCCCCAAATCGGGTTCCAAATCTCCAATAAATTACAAAATATGTTTATCAATAAGTCTGATTTTATACCGACCTCTTCAAGGTAATTTAGCTCGAGTGACGCATTGTTCTGGCTATCGCTGGACAAATATTCTGAAAAGGCGCCGCAATATATTGAGGTAGAAGCCTCCAAATTTCCCAAACGCTGATTCCAAAACGACAAGTGATATCCAAGTTCTGGGATCGGTTGCCGTGGAACAACATCAGTTTTATTCTGACCCTTCAACAGCCAGCTGCGAAGAACCTCTGCTGATGAGATATCGACCTTTTCAGAGGCCACGGCCTTCTTCAGAGATCGGCCCAACGGCGCCCACCGAGAGAGTCTCTCGTCAGAATCAGATAGAGTTCGAAAATGGGACTGTGTTCGTAAGACTAAATCGTCGATCGTCTCATTCCGTGGCCCCCAATAAACGTAGATGTTGATCGACATGTGCGCACCATCTTGCTTAAAGATTACTAATGTGATTGCGTTGTTGGGTTATTTTCTTAGTAAAGGCCGCCACCGCCGGCTGCAATCGCGGCGCTAGCTTTCCGAATTACGGTGACAGTGCACTATTTTCGCCGCCGACCTCGTTTCCCCGGTTTCACGGCCTTGCCGAATTGCCTGGCGATTCGATCCAGGAATGCCTCGCTGCCCACCGGCCGGCCGATGCTCTCGGCTTTGCGCAGGGTGTCGAAAGCAGCGTCATCCGTCTCCAGCAAATCGAATAGTCCCGCCGGCGATGGCAGCCGGTCATTCATCGGCCCCAGATCCGTAACGCCGTCGGGTTCGCCGGTTAGATGCGCCCGGGCGCTTGACCAGGGCCAATCCGCTACCTGCTTCACCAGCCCCGCCCGCACGGGATTCAATCCGACATAGCGCACTGCTGCCAAGAGGTGATCTTCGTCCATGGCGACAGCGCCGAAGCGGCCTTGCCAGAAATGCCCGGTTTTCTTCTGCCGCGCGTGGATGGTTCCCGCATAGGCGCGGTGCACCTTGGCAAGCGCGCGGCGCAGACCATCCGGATCGGCCGGCGTCAGGATCAGATGAACATGGTTTGGCATCAGGCACCACGCCCAGATGCCGACATCGGCGACGCGGCAATGCTCAACGAGCAGGGTCTTGTAAAGCGCATAGTCCTCAGGCGTGAAAAACACCTTGGCGCGGCCGTTGCCGCGTTGCGTCACGTGGTGCGGCAGACCGGGAATGACAGTGCGGGCAAGGCGGGCCATGTCGGAAGTTTACACATGCGACGACCGGGAGAACACGGAAAAAAGTGCACTGTCACCGTAATTCCTGCCGAAGCGGCAGCCGCCGCGCCGCCAATTGCCGGGTCAGGAACAGGCAGGGCTGGATCACGATATCGAAGCTCGGCCGTTTGCGCCGGGGCCCACCTTGGAGAAGTGCCAGAACTTCGTCTGAGGACGCCGTGAGCGCCAGCGCAAGGCGGGCCATGCGGTCAATCTACATAGCGATGGGCGAACATGACAAAAAGTGCACTGTCACGGTAATTCTGATGACGATCAGAACATAGAAAAAGTCTTATCCAACGTTAATTCAAAGACTTAAAAGAAATATATTGTAAATTAATTAAGTTTTTTTATTTCATCTTCGTCATACATCCCTTCGTATTCCCAGATAAACTTCCTAATAAGTTTAGAAAGACTGTCGTACCAGTTCACTCCTTCACAAGATCTTACGGTATTCAAAATAGCTTCGCGAAATTTCTTGAATGTATATTCGTTTAAGACAATAAGCTTCTCCTTTTTATGTATTTTTCCGATATTATTTCTGGTTACAACAATGCACTGGAAAACATCCGTCTTACCTGTTCCTTCGATCCCTATATCTAACGAAAGTTGAAAGGCGACGTTATCTGGGTCTGGTGCTTCGTACCCAGATTCTTGATTGAAATCAATCACTTGGTACTGCTCTGGCAAATCTCCCGATGTGCCAAAGGCGACAGCGAGCTTTATGTTATGGTGCCTCGACATCGACATGCACATTCCGATCGTAGCTGCCCGGGGTAGCGCCTGGCCCCCTTGCCTCAAAGTTCGCCTGAATTACGGTGACAGTGCACTATTTTTCTACTCGCCCTCTGTCTCTGCGTGGGCGAGTTCAAGCCAGCAAATGCGCCAGCAGGGCCCGCAGTTGTGCCGGCTTCAGCGGTTTGCGCATCAGTTCGATGCCGCCCGCGCGCGCGGCCTTGGCGACGGCTTCGGAACTGTCGGCGGTGACGATCAGCGCCGGCACGACGCGGCCGAGATAGTCGCGGACCTCGGCGATGGTGGCGGTGCCGAGATCGCCGCCGTCGAGATGCTGGTCGGCAATGACGATGTCGGGCACCCAGTCGGTGTCGCCAAGCAGGTCGAGCGCGTCGTCGGTCGAGGTCGCGGCGCGCACCAGGCACTGCCAGCGTTCGAGCAGGAAGGTCATGGCCTGCAGCACTTCGATGTCGTTCTCGACCAGCAGCACCTTGGTGCCGAACAGGCCGTAGCCGCGCGGCCGTTCCATGTCGGCGCTGTTGGCGATGGCGTCGGCCGGGGCGCCGATGCCGACGGGAACATCGATGTGGAAAATCGTGCCGCGCCCGACCTTCGATGAAAATGTCACGGGATGGCCGAGCGCGCTGGCCATGCGGCGCACGATGGCAAGCCCGAGCCCGAGACCGCCGCCGTCCAGCTCTGCATTGGCCGACGAGGTGCCGCGGTGGAATTCCTCGAACACCGCCTCGCGCTGGTCGTCGGGAATGCCGCAGCCGGTGTCGGCGACGTCGATGCGGATGGTGTCGCCGCGATGCCTGGTGCCGACAAGCACGCCGCCCGAGCGTGTATAGCCGAGCGCATTGGAGAGAATGTTCTGCAGGATGCGGCGCAGCAGCGTGCGGTCGGAGCGGACCACGGCATGGACCGGCCGGAATTTCAGCGACAGTCCCTTCAGTTCCGCCACCGGCTGGAAATCCGAGCGCAGCGACGAGAACAGTGTCTCCAGGCTGACGTCGCCGATGTCGGGTTGCACCACGCCGGCATCGAGCTTGGAGATGTCGAGCAGGGTGTGCAGCAGGTCCTCCATCGTTTCCAGCGAGCGCTCGACCTGTCGCACCAGCTTTTTGCCCTCGTCGCTGGTCTGCACTTCGGCGAGCGCCGAGACCGAGAGGTGGGCCGCGTTCAGCGGCTGCAGCACGTCGTGGCTGGCGGCGGCGAGGAAGCGCGTCTTGGACAGGTTCGCCAGTTCGGCGTTTTCCTTGGCGGCGCTGAGGTCGATGTTCGACTGCTCGAGCCGACGCAGCGTCGAATGCAGTTCCTCGGTGCGCGTACGCACCCGATTTTCGAGCGAAATCGCGGTCTGGAACAGCGAGAAGGCGTTGCCTTGCTGGTCCATCGAGCGCTCGACCCGGCTGACCAGCGCCGCGTTGATCTTCTTCAGCTTCTCGAGATCGTTTATGTCCTTGAGCGGCATCTTGTTATTCCGCCGCCTGGCGGTCGCCAAAGGCGATGCCGGTAAAAGTCTGGTTCAAATGCATCGACCGGTACTGTTCGCCATAGGTGCCGAAGCCGATGACGTTGTTGACCCGGTAGAGCTCCGAGATATCGCGAAAGACCTGGCGGTTGCGCGCGTCCAGGCGGCGCAGCACGCAGTCGAAGCCGATGATCATGTCGATGCCGCCAAGCCTCTCCTCGACGTCACGGAGCGCGGCGCGCGTCGATTCGACCATGTCCTTGGGCTGGGCGATCGACAGCACGACGCCGTCGTCTATGGCGCAGAAGAACGACAGCGAGCCGTCGGGATGCATCTTCTGGATCGACCGGCAATAATATTCGCCGCCCACCTTCACCACCACCGGATGTGAGGCAAAACTCAGCGGCGTCAGCGTCTGCGCGACGATGCCGACGGATGCGGCATATTCCTCCGCCGCATTGGTGGCGTTGAACTCGCGCACGATGCGGTGATCGGGATCGGACGCCGTCACCACCAGCTTTTCATCGGTGGGAACGAAATTGTCGGTCTTGAAGACATGGAAGGGAATTTCGGTGGCGATCAGCACGATGATGGCGCTGTCGGAGCTGACCTTGCCGTTCGAGATCAGGCACGTCGTCTCGAACTTCAGGTCGTCGCCGGCCGAGCCGCCGAGCAACGGTATGTCGTCGAGGCCCCAGTGGATGGCCGAACTCACCGCTTCCTCGGCATAGGAGAGCCCATCGATGAAGCAGAGCGCGAACGTGCCTTTGGTGCGATCACAGCCCAGGCGCCCGCGCAGCGACCGCCGCAAGGCCTCGACCTCGCCGGTGATCCTGTCCATGCCCGACGAGGACAGGTTGTCGACCATCACGCTGACCGCGGTGAACGCGGCGGACGGAAGCAGCATGGCGAGGACATGGCCGTCCTCGAGGCCTTGCGGCGTGATCTCGCCGGCGGTCGAGCAGCCTGCATGATGGAGCGTCGGCGCGTGGGTCATGAGCGCCCGGGAGAGAGCGTCGGCCTCGACCAGGCTCTGGGAAAAGAACAGCAGCGCGAAGCCGGCGTCTATGGAAGCCGCTTCCAGCGCGATCGCCCTGGCGAACGCCTCCATGTCGGGCTCGTCCGTGGTGAGCGCCGACAGGCCGCATGCATAGCGCGTCCGTGAACTGGCCAGCGGCGTTCTCCGCGTTTCCTCCGACGCTGTTTTTTGCACGACTGTTTTTTGCGCGACTGGGCGCGGGCGTCGAACAACATTGTTGCCCCCAATCCCTGTTTTGGCAATGGGGCGACCGGGGCTGCACGTTCGGGCGCGGCCATGACCGAAAGTACAATGTGCCGAATTTTCCGACGTGTTGTTTTTTGTCGGTTGTGCGGTGTACGAATAACGCGTGGCCGAAGCGCCAACACCGCGTCGGCAGCGTGATGACCAAGGTTGATACCCAGGGAGGGACCATGTCGGACGTTTCGTTGATGGTGAACGGAAAGCGGGTCAGCGGTGCTGCCGAGGACCGAACGCTTCTGGTTCACTTCCTGCGGGAGAATCTCGGCCTTACCGGAACGCATGTCGGTTGCGACACCTCGCAATGCGGTGCCTGCGTCGTCCATGTCGACGGCAAGGCGGTCAAGTCCTGTTCGATGCTCGCGGTGCAGGCCTCCGGCTCGACCGTGGTGACGATCGAGGGCCTGGCCAATGGCGCCGACCTGCATCCGGTGCAGGCCGCCTTCAAGGAACACCACGGGCTGCAGTGCGGCTTCTGCACGCCGGGTATGATCATGACGGCGACCGACATGATCAATCGCCACCCCGAAGGCCTCGACGAAGCGACGGTGCGCGCCGAGCTCGAAGGCAACATCTGCCGCTGCACAGGCTACCACAACATCGTCAAGGCGATCCTTGCCGCATCGAAGACGATGTCCAAGGGGTCGAAGGGCAAAGCGAAACAAGCTGCATAAGAACTAGGGAGCAGGGCAGTAAGGGAGTAGGGCAGTAGGGAGGTATAAACCGGTTTCCCCACTGCGTTACTGCCCTGCTCCCCTAAAATTCTGGGAGGAGTTTCTGATGGGCATTGAAGGTGTTGGCGCTCGGGTCGCGCGCAAGGAAGACAAAAGATTCATCACCGGCGCCGGCCGTTATGTCGACGACATGGTGGTTCCCGGCATGAAGCACGCGGCCTTCGTGCGCAGCCCGCACGCGCATGCGCAGATCAAAAAGATCGACGTCAAAAAGGCTCAAGCCATGCCTGGCGTCATCGGCGTGCTGACCGGCAAGGAACTCAAGGCCGACGGCATCGGCAACCTCATCTGCGGCTGGATGATCCACTCCAAGGATGGCTCGCCGATGAAGATGGGGGCGTGGTCGCCGCTCGCTTTCGACCGTGTCCGTTATGTCGGCGATGCCGTCGTCATCGTCGTGGCCGAGACCAAGGGCCAGGCGCGTGATGCCGCCGAGGCTGTCGAGATCACCTACAAGGAGCTGAAAGCCGTCGTCGATGCCTCGAAGGCGATGGACAAGGGCGCGCCGCAGATCCACCCCGAGGCCGACAACAACCTGATCTTCGACTGGGACATCGGCAACGCCGACGAGACGGCCGCGGCGTTCAAGAAGGCGGCCCATGTCGTCAAGATGGATATCGTCAACAACCGCCTGGTGCCCAACGCCATGGAGCCGCGCGCGGCGCTTGGCCACTACGACAAGGCCGAGGATCACTACACCTGCTGGACCACGTCACAGAACCCGCATGTCGCCCGGCTGGTGATGAGCGCCTTCTACAATGTCGCGCCGGAAAACAAGCTGCGCGTCATAGCGCCCGATGTCGGCGGCGGCTTCGGCTCGAAGATCTACATCTATCCCGAAGAGATCGTCTGCCTGTGGGCGTCGAAGAAGACCGGCGTGCCGGTCAAATGGGTGGCCGACCGCACCGAGAGTTTTCTCACCGACGCGCATGGCCGCGACCATCACACCCATGCTGAAATGGCCTTCGACAACGATCATAGGATCCTTGGCCTGAAGGTCGAAACCAAGGCCAATCTCGGCGCTTACATGTCGCTGTTTTCGTCGGCGACGCCGACCTACCTCTATGCGACGCTGCTGTCGGGCCAGTACGACATCCCGGCGATCCACGCCAATGTGAAGGCGATCTACACCAACACCGCACCCGTCGATGCCTATCGCGGGGCAGGGCGGCCGGAAGCAACCTTCGTCATGGAACGCATGATGGAGACCGCCGCGCGCCAGTTCGGCGTCTCACCGGCCGAGTTGCGCCGCAAGAACTTCATCACCTCGTTCCCGCACCAGACGCCGGTCATCATGTGCTACGACGCCGGCGACTATGCCGCTTCGCTCGACGCGGCGATGAAGGCGTCGGATTACGCCGGCTTTGCCAAGCGCAAGGCAGCCGCCGCCAAGAAAGGGCTGCTGCGCGGCATCGGCATGAGCTGCTACATCGAGGCCTGCGGCATCGCGCCATCGGCGGCGGTCGGTTCGCTGGGCGCCGGTGTCGGCTTGTGGGAATCGGCGGAAGTGCGCGTCAACGCCGTCGGCACGATCGAGGTGCTGACCGGCTCGCACAGCCACGGCCAGGGCCATGAGACAACCTTCGCGCAACTGGTCAACGAGCGCTTCGGCGTGCCGCTTGATTCCGTCTCCATCGTCCATGGCGACACCGACAAGGTGCAGATGGGCATGGGCACTTATGGCTCGCGCTCCGGCGCGGTCGGCATGTCGGCCATCGTCAAGGCGCTCGACAAGGTCGAGGCCAAGGCCAAGAAGATCGCCGCGCACCTGCTCGAGGCCGACGAGGGCGACATCGTCATCGAGAACGGCGCGCTGAAGGTGGCCGGCACCGACAAGAACGTTCCGTGGTTCCAGATGGCGCTCGCCGCCTACACCGCCCACAATCTGCCGGGCGGGATGGAGCCTGGGCTGAAGGAGACGGCATTCTACGATCCGTCGAATTTCACCTTCCCGGCGGGCTGCTACATCTGTGAGGTCGAGGTCGACCCGGAAACCGGCACGACCGAGATCATCCAGTTCGTCGCCGCCGATGATTTCGGCAATATCATCAACCCGATGATCGTCGAAGGCCAGGTGCATGGCGGGCTGGCGCAAGGCATCGGCCAGGCGCTGCTGGAAGGCGCCCACTACGACAATGGCGGTCAGCTGCTGACCGCGAGCTACATGGACTACACCATGCCGCGCGCCGGCGATCTGCCGTCGTTCAAGGTCTCGACCTCGAACACGCCATGCCCGGGCAATCCGCTCGGCATCAAGGGCTGCGGCGAGGCCGGTGCCATCGGCTCGCCGCCGGCGGTGATCAACGCCATCACCGACGCCATCGGCAGCAACGATCTCGCCATGCCGGCATCGCCATCTACTGTGTGGGCGGCAATCCGTGCCGCGACGAAACACTGAGGAGGAACGAGCATGTACTCAGTCAACTATCACCGTGCCGCCTCGGTCGCCGATGCCGCCAAGCTGATCAAGACGGGCGATGCCAAGCTGCTTTCGGGCGGCATGACGCTGATCCCGGCGATGAAGACGCGGCTTGCCGCACCGTCCGACCTAGTCGACCTGTCGCGGATCAAGGAGCTGCAGGGTGTCAAGGTGTCGGGCAAGACGGTCACCATCGGTGCCGCTACCACCCATCATGACGTTGCCAATGACGAGAAGCTGAAGAAGGCCTGCCCGGCGCTTGCCCATCTGGCGTCGCTGATCGGCGATCCGGCAGTGCGCCATCGGGGCACGATCGGCGGTTCGATCGCCAACAACGATCCGGCGGCCGACTATCCGGCCGCGCTGCTGGCGTTGGGCGCCACCATCGTCACCAACAAACGCCAGATCGCCGCGGACAAGTTCTTCAAGGGCCTGTTCGAGACGTCGTTGAAGGAAGGCGAGATCATCACCGCGGTCAGCTTCACGGCGCCGGCCAAGGCGGCCTATGAAAAATTCCGCAATCCGGCATCGCGCTATGCGATCGTCGGCGTGTTCGTGGCCAAAGGCAAGGATGGCGTCAGCGTCGCCGTCACCGGCGCCGGCGATGACGGTGTCTTCCGCTCGAAGGAAATCGAAGCTGCGCTGGCCAAGAATTTCGCGGCCTCGGCGCTCGAAGGCGTGAAGGTGCCGGCGAAGAATTTGATGACCGACATCCACGCCTCGGCCGATTATCGCGCCAATCTCATCGCGGTGATGGCGAAGCGCGCGGTGGCAGCGGCCAACGCCTGACGCCATCAATTGCTGACGAGGAAAGGGGCCTCTGCGGCCCCTTTTTCGCGTGTTGCGACTTGTAGCCGTCCAGTTGCCGATGGAATCGCCGCCGCGTGCCAACCCATTGCTTGAAGCAATCCCGCCATACTTCGCCTGGAACGGCGTCAGCGACAATCTCGCACTTGCACAAAGCGATATTGCACTGCACTATAGCGGTGACCAAATGCGAGCCGGGTTGTTAGTGTCGATCACGGCCTGCGACCCTTTTGGCATCTTTCAATGCGAAGGGAGCCGGCATGACCGACATCTCCGCGACGCATGTCGTTGCGTCCCGACCCGTCGCCGACAGAGCGGCCAGAACGAGACTGGCCTATCTCGATGGCTGGCGCGGCCTGTCGATCGCCCTGGTGCTGATCGGCCATTTTTTTCCTGTTCCCGGAATCAATCTGGGGGTGCTGGGCGTCGAATTCTTCTTCGTGCTCAGCGGCCGGCTGATGAGCGAGATCCTGTTCATCGAACGCTATCCGCTGAAGAAATTCTTCAAACGCCGCTTCTCCCGCATCTATCCGGCACTTCTGGTCTTCGTGGTCGTTGCGATGATTGCGCTCTCCGGCACATTCATCGCCTTTAAATGGAAGGCGGCCCTGAGCGCGCTGACATTCACCTACAACTACGCCGGGATTCTGGTTACGCGGGCAGGCGCGCTCGACCATATCTGGTCGCTCTGCATCGAGGAGCACGCCTATATCATCCTGGCGCTGATCAGCGTCGTCGTCCTAAGCCGCTCTCGTGTCGTCGTGCTGCTCCTGGCGCTTGCCTTGCTTGCCATGGCCAATGGCGCGGTTTCGTACTGGGTGTTCGGGATGGACTATGAAACCACCTACTGGCGCACCGACGTGCATATCGCGTCGATCCTGCTGTCGGCTTCGATCTGCCTGCTGAAGGCCAACGGGCGGCTGCCGGCGGTGTTCAAGGGCAAGCACGTGGCGCTGGCGGCATCGATCTGCGCCATTGTGCTGTTCCTCGATCCGGTGCCGACGCCGATCCACTATCTCGTCGCGGTGCCGCTGCTGGCGCTGGCCGTCAATGCACTCGATTTCAGCCCGCGCTATCTGACTGGATTGCTGTCTTCCTGGCCGATGGCGACGCTGGGGCTGTGGTCGTACTCGCTGTATCTGTGGCAGCAGCCGTTCTACAAATTCGTCTATGAGCAAGGCAGCGCGCCGATCCCGATGCTGGCCGGGGTCTTTGCCTGCGCGCTCTGCAGCTACTACGTCGTCGAGCGGCCGGCGCGGGAATGGCTCAACCGCAACTGGTGAATGCCGTGGCGTCGTTGGCGCTAAGCCGATCGGCGCTTCTTCTCCATCAGATACCGCTTGAGGCCGGCTTCGCCGCGCGGCGTCGTCCAGCGATGGTTCCATGCGAAGGCCGGCCGCAGCAGCGGTGCGAGGAATTTGAGGATCGGCCGCAGCACCGTGACCTGCCAGGTCAATTGCACATGCGTGCCGGTGCCGGACGGCGACAATTCCGCCCGCCACAGCCCGTCGAAATCACCAAGCGTTTTCACCACTACCAGCCGGCCGGGTTCGAGTTCGGCGGCCTCGATGATGAAGTTCAACTCATAGGGCAGGGCGCCGCGAGCCCGTGCTCTTGCGCGCGAACCGATGGTCGCCTTGCCCTTCCTGTCGAGCGGCACCACGTCCTTGTAGACGTCGCCCCACCACAGCGGCAGCAATTCGGCATCCGAGAGCACCTCCCACACTTCCTGCGGCGAGCCCTCGGGGATGTGCCAGCTTTCGTCGAAGCGGAAGACGTTGCTCGGCATCGCGTTTCCTCCGATTGGCGGAAACTTACATTAGCTGCGGCTTCTTTGCGTGGCTAGCGCCAGCGGGTCAGGCGGAGATTCGCCTGATGTATCAGGCGGAGAGTCGCCTGATGTAGTAGCGCACCGCCTTCTTGCCGCCGTGGATGACGGCGTCGCCTGCCTCGGCGAAGCCGAGTGCGGCGTGAAACGCATCCGAGGCCGGGTTCGGCGGGTCGGTGTTGACCTCGCAGGTGACCAGCCTGTGGCCGGCGCGCTCAACATGGCCGAACAGATCTTGATAAAGCCGGCGGGCGTGCCCACGGCCGCGCGCTTGCGCCGCCACGACGACACGGTCGACATAGACGAAGCGGGGATAGCGTTCGCGGAACCACACGAAATTCGGGCTGTCGTAACGGGCATCCTGGTCGAAGGTCATGATGAAGGCTTCGAGGTCGCCGATGCGGCGCGCATAGAACGCTTCACCAAGCAGGAAGGACAGCCGTTCGGGCTCCAGCCACGACAGTTCGGCTGCGTGCTCGTTGTTGAGCGCGAGGATCGTCGCTTCGTCTTCGGCTGATACAAGGCTGATCGGGGCAGGGATCGCGCTCATGCCTTCGCAGCCGCAATGGTGGCCGCCACGAGGTCCGTGTCGGTCAAGGTGTTGCGGTACTCGCGGTCGAGGTCGGAGCCGCCCATGCCGACATGCGGGTTGCGGTAATCCATGGCGCTCGGCACGTCCTTGAGGGCGGCGAAATGCATTTCGGCCAGCCCGGTTTTTCTGCGCACCTGGGCGATGTTGCTGAGGTCGAGCCCGCCACAGCCGAGGATGACGATGCGGTCGCCGGCCTGTCGCACCAGATCGGCCAATAGCGATATGCCCTCGACCGCCGTATCGCGCTGGCCGCTGGTCAGCACGCGGCCGACCTTGCTGCGGATCAGCGCTTCGAGCGCCTCGGCGGGGTCGCGCGTCATGTCGAAGGCGCGGTGGCAGGTGACGTTCAGGGAGCCGGCGGCTTTCGTCAGCTCGCTCATGCGCGCCTCGTCGATGGTGCCGTCGGCGTTCAGGCAGCCGAACACCACGCCGGCCACGCCGAGGGCGCGCAGCGCGACGACGTCGGCGAGCAACGAGGCGTATTCGGTGTCGCTGTAGAGAAAGTCGCCACCGCGCGGCCGCACCATGACGTGAAAAGGCACGGTCGCCCGGTCGAGGGCGGCGCGCACCGTGCCGAGGCTCGGCGTGATGCCGCCTTCGACCAGGCTGGCGCATAGTTCGACCCGATCGGCGCCGGCCGCCTGCGCGGCCAGCAGGCCGTCAATGCCTTCGACACAGATTTCGATCAGCGGCAGGCGGGTTTCTCTGGTCAAGGGGCAATCCAGTCCATGATGTCGCCGCAAGCCCTAGCATCGGGCCGGTTGGCGCGAAAGCGTGAACCGCGCGCTGCCATTTGGGCCAGGCGAAATTTCCCCGCTTGACAATCTAATAACCGCTGAGTTATGGATTAACCCATAACCTTGTAGTTATTGATCCAGCTAGTCGAACGCGAAAAACCTGGATGCGCGGCGTTCGGGCCCGGCAAAACACGTCCTGACGAAACATTTCAAAAGGAGAAGACCATGCAAGCAAGAATCAAGAACCCGGTGATGCTGATCCCTGGCGCGCTGCAGGCACTGCTGGCGCTGGACAAATCGACCGAGGCGGTCGAATTGCCCTATGTGACGCGCAAGCTCATCCATCTGCGCGCCAGCCAGATCAACAACTGTGCTCTCTGCGTCGACATGCATGCGCGCGAGCTGAAGAAGGCCGGCGAACAGGACGAGCGCATCTTTGCCCTCGCGGCATGGCGGGAGACCCCATACTTCACCGATGCCGAACGCGCGGCCCTGGCGCTGGCCGAGGCCGGCACAAGGCTCGCCGACCGGCCCGACGCGGTGCCGGACGATGTCTGGGACGAAGCCGCCCGGCACTATGACGAAAAGGCGCTTGCTGCCCTGGTCATCCAGATCGCGTTGATCAACGCCTTCAACCGGCTCAACGCCACGACACGGCAGATGGCGGGCGCCTGGGGCTGAGCCCCGGGCCGGTGGTTGTGCGCGACGGTGCGGTGACGCGCGGCGTGCACCCCCGGCCATTGGGCGGGGATATCGGCCATCGTCGCTACTGGCGCAACTCTGTGTTCTTGGCGCCTTCCTCGACTTGATCGATCACCAGCAGCTTGACCGGACCGTCGCCGATATTGGTGGCCTGATGCCACTGGCCGATCATTTCGACGATGAAATCTCCGGTCTTGTAGGTGTTGCTGTTGCCGGTCTCGACATTGGTGACCTTCAGCGTCCCGGCCTGGACATAGGCGTAGCGCGGAAAGGGGTGTCTGTGGACCGGCAAGGTCGCACCCGGCGCGATGTCAAAAGTCGACACCAGAACCTGCACGTTTTTCTGCGGCAGCGTGATCGGCTGGCCGGAGGCGGTTGTCGTGCGTGATGCCAGTGGCGTCACGACGACGGGGGTGCCGCTGCTGTCCAGCGCACGGGCGGGCGTTGTCGAGAACGCGGCCGCCAGCAGTAGCCCTGACATCAGAATGTTTCGCATGATTCGCTCCAACCCCGTGCCAGCATCGCGCGGCGGCCATCCGCGCGCAAGCACGCCTTCTCAGGGCGCTTGCCACTCCATCGACCCGTGGCGACATGGGCCGCGTGCAACCGAGACGCCCGTGCCCAGTTCGAATCGGAAAGCGGCCATAAGGTAGCATTGTCTATATTAGTTGTTGCGAATATAATTGGAGTGTCGAGGGGCAGGAGCAAATCCATGACCTCCTACATCGTCAGCGTGTTCGAGAAGCCGCATTGGCGCACGGTGCTGTCAACGACCGACAGAGCCAAGGCATTCGAGCTGGCCAAGGAGATCGGCGACAAGGTCCGGATAGAGGAAATCAAGCCGAAGCCGAAACCGTCGGTCCGCAGGCGTCGAGGGCGCTGACGGGGGCAGGGAAAGTGGGAAACCGGGACTGCGCCGGTGTTGCTCCCGCCGCTTTGGCATTCAGGCGCGAAAGAAGAGGGCGCTTTCCGTACCACCTGCAATCGAGGCGGCCCGTAAGGGCTTTCTTGCCCAGCCACAGTCGTGATGAGCTTCCTCGCCTCAACCCGCCTGGCGCATTCTTTGTCAGTGATTTGCCACAGTGCCGTCAGGGTGCGCGCCCGCGGCCTGGGTCGTGGTGGTTGACGTGAACAGCACCGTCTCAGTGACGAGCCCGGCAAAGGCGGCGACCTGTATCAGAATGGTGGCGAAGGCGATCTTCTTGAGCATGCGAGGGAACGCGCTGAGGTGCCACCGGTTCCCCGCCGTCGCTGTGGCGCGCCGCAATTAATTGGCCTGCTGCCTAACCTTCGCCGCGGACCTAGTGGGCGAGATGGGCGTGCCATTCGAAAATCCGTCGCCGCGGCACTCGCAGTCAACCTTTGACGAAGACGCTTTCAGAGATGGTTTGATGCGTGCGCCAAAATTACACGTATACGAAGACGCAACCAACGTTCCGTCCATCAAGATTTGGGGTTGGCTTTCCGCCACTCCTCGTACTCCCCGCGGGCATCGTCATGCAGCGGATAATAGCGTTGCAACGGGGCGCCCTGCATGAGCTTCTCTCGCGAGAACTCTTCCCAATCATGATGCTTCTTCGCTTCTTCGATTACCTTTGCGGCCATTGCGACGGGAACCACCACCACCCCGTCATCGTCGGCGACGATGATGTCGCCGGGGATCACCGTGACGCCGCCGCAGGCAATCGGAACGTTGACGGCATTGGGATAGATGCTGGTCTGCACATGGTAGTTGGGCGTCCAGCCGCGCAGCCATAGGGGCAGGTCGAGCTTTTCGACATTGGGCCGGTCGCGCATGCACCCGTCGATGACAATGCCCGCGCCGCCTCTGCCCTTGAAATACGTCGACATCATATCGCCGAAGACGCCCGAACTCATGTCGCCGCGCGCGTCGACCACGACCACATCGCCTTCTTGCGCGTGATAGAGCACATGCCGGTGCAGTTGCGTCTCCGGATCGGCATATTCTCCCTCGGTGAAGAGGTCCGGCCGCTGCGGCATGAACTGCAGCGTCAGCGCCGGCCCCACGATCGACTTGCCGTGGTTCTGCGCCACCGGACCGACCATGTGCGGATTGCGGAAGCCCATGTGGCCAAGCGTGCCGGCAACCGTCGCGGCGCCGATCTCCCTCAGCGCGTCGATCAGGTCCTTGGGCGGCCGCGTAATGTCGGGAGTATGTGTCATTGTGGACTCCGGTTGAATGGAACTACCAGTTCGTAACAGAACCGTCGCGGCGCTTGAGGTGAGGCGCTTCCCAAAAGCGAAAGCTCTCCGCCTGAACCGCCGCTTCGTTGACCTCGACGCCGAGCCCCGGCAGATCGCCGACCGGATAATCGGGGCCGTCGAGCCGTGGTTGCACGGGGAAGAAGTCGGAATTGTCGAAGCCCAGCTGCATTTCGGGCGCCCTGGTCTCGAGCCACGCGAAGTTGGGGACGGCGGCGGCGAGATGCACGGTCGCGGCCGTGCACACCGGGCCAAGGGGATTGTGCGGCATCAGGTCGACGTAGTGCGCCTCGCTCCAGCCGGCGACTTTCATCGCCTCGGTGAACCCGCCGACATTGCAAATATCGAGCCGGTTGAACTGGTGGATGCCGCGCTCGATGTAGGGCAGGAACTGCCACTTGCTGGCAAATTCCTCGCCGATGGCAAAGGGGATATTGGTCATTGTGCGCAGGGATTCGTAAGCCTCCGGCGTCTCGTCGCGTATAGGCTCCTCGAGGAAATCAAGCACGCCGCGGCCGAGCTTGTTGCAGAAGCTCGCCGCCTCGGCCACCGACAGCCGATGATGATAGTCGATGCCGAGGACGACATCGTCGCCCAGCGCCTCGCGGGCCTTGTTCAGCATGCTTGCGGTAGCGCCGATCGACTCGCGCGGCTCGAAGATGTCCTTGCTGTTTTGCCCGACGGGGAAGAAGCGGATCGCCTGCCACCCCTGTGCGCGCAGTTCGCGGGCTCGTTCGATGGCAATATCGCCCTCGGCCTCGTCGCCGGTCGAGGCGAAGGTGGGGATGCGGTCGCGCTGCCTGCCGCCGAGCAGCTCGTAGACCGGCACCCCTAGCGCCTTGCCCTTGATGTCGTGCAGCGCGATGTCGATGGCGGAAATCGCCGCCTGCAGAACTCGCCCGCCTTCGAAGTACTGGCTGCGATAGACCTCCTGCCAGATCCGCCCGATCTGCAGGGGATCGCGGCCGATGAGAAACTCGCGATAGTGCTCGATCGCGCCGGCCACGGCCCGCTCGCGACCGCTCAAGCCGCTCTCGCCCCAGCCGAAGATGCCCTGGTCGGTCTCGACCTTGACCAGCATCTGGTTGCGCGTTCCCACCCACACTGGATAGGGCTTGATCGCGGTGATCTTAAGCTTTGTAGTCATCCACGCCCACGTTCCGCACGCATCCGCCCTATCTCAGTTGGCCTTGAGGGCCATTTCAGTTTCGCCGTCGAACAGATGCATCCGCTCCTGGTCGAACTCGAGCCAGATCCGCTCGTCGGGTGCGACGGCAATGGTCGGCGGCACGCTGACGTTGACGATGGCGCCGGACAGGAACGCCTGCACGAAGGTGACGTCTCCGGTCGGCTCCACCGTGTAGGCCTTGGCCGGGACGCTGCCTGGCACCGCGCTCTTATGGAGCCTGATCGTCGAGTGACGAGCGCCGAGCACGACTTTCTTGGTGGTTGCGCCAGCGACCTTCTGGGCGTTGCGCGGTGAGAGCTCAAGGCTCCAGCCCTCCGCGCTGGTCAGCACGGTGTTGCCGTTCGCCGTCGACGCCTCCAGCGGAATAAGGCTCATCGCCGGGCTGCCGATGAAGCTGGCGACGAACATGTTCACGGGATGAGCAAAGACCTGCGCCGGTGAATCGTATTGCTGCAGGTAGCCGCCGTTCATCACCGCCATCTTGTCGGCCATGGTCACGGCTTCGAGCTGGTCGTGCGTCACATAGATGATCGTCGCCTTCAGGTCTTGGTGGAAGCGCTTGATCTCCGACCGCATCTGCACGCGCAGCTTTGCGTCGAGGTTGGAGAGCGGCTCGTCCATGAGGAACACAGCCGGGTCGCGGACAAGGGCACGGCCCAGGGCCACACGCTGCTGCTGCCCGCCCGAAAGTTCGCGCGGCTTGCGCTCGAGCAGGTGCGTCATGTCGAGCACCCGCGCCGCTTCCTTGACCTTCTTGTCGATCTCGTCCCTGGGCAGTTTGCGCATCTGCAGCGGGAACGCCAGGTTCTTGTAGACCGACTTCTGCGGATAGAGCGCGTAGTTCTGGAACACCATCGCGATGTCCCGGTCCTTGGGGTCGAGGTCGTTGACCACCCGGTCGCCGATGACGATGTCGCCCGATGTGATCGGGATCAGCCCCGCGACGAGATTGAGCGTGGTTGTCTTGCCGCAGCCTGAAGGGCCGACGAGCGCAACGAACTCCCCGTCATTGACCGTCAGCGAAACGTCGTTGACAGCTTTGAAGCCGCCATAGGTCTTGACGAGATCTTTGAGGACCACGTGGGCCATCGGCAACTCCCTAGTGCTTGACCGCGCCTTCTGTAAGGGCGCGTACGAAGTATCGTTGCAGGACGAGGAACAGCACGACGACGGGCACGCTCATCATAAAGCTGGCCGCCATCAGGCCCGGAAAGTCCGTCGTGTTTTCCGAGAAGAAGCGCTGGATGCCGACCGGCAGGGTCAACTGCTCGTTCTTGGAGAGGAAGGTGTAGGCGTAGATGTACTCGTTCCACGCGCCGATGAAGGAATAGATCGCGGTGGCGATGATTCCGGGCGTCGAGAGCGGCATCACGATCAGGATGAAGGCCTGGAATCGCGTTGCCCCATCGATGCGCGCCGCCTGCTCGAGCTGCACCGGGATGTTGTCGTAGAAACCCTTGAGCAGCCAGATCGCCAGCGGCAGGCCGAAAGTGAGATAGGTGAGGATCAGCGAGCCATGCGTGTTCACCAGCCCGAGCATGCGCATCAGGATGAACAGCGGCACGAGGAAGATCACCGCCGGGAACATGTTGCGCAGCAGCACGGCGAAGAACAGGAAGTTCCGGCCGGGGAACCTGAAACGCGAAAACGCGTAGGCCGCGGGGACAGCCACGATCACCGAAAGGATTGTCGTGACGGTCGACACGAAAAGGCTGTTCCAGAAGAAACGGAGGAAGTCCTGGCCGACGCTGTTCTGCGGATCGAGCAGCTTCTGGTAGCTGGCGAGGGTAGGCTCGTCTGGCCACCATTGCGGGGGGAACTCCATCGCCGCGAAGCCGGACTTGATCGAAGTGATCAGCATCCAGACCATTGGCAACGCGGTATAGAGCAGCATGAACACAAGAAAGATGCGCCCGGCCCACCGCCATCCGTCGACGCGCATGCGGCGACGGGTCCGACCCCGCGGGGCTGTCTCGGCAATCGTGCTCATGCGCGCCCCTCTTTCCGCTCGTTGCCGCTCAGCGCACGGACATAGAAGTAGCCCAGCGTCATCAGGATGAGGAACAGGAGCACCGAATAGGCCGATGCCACGCCCCAGAGCTGTCGTCCGAAGGCGAGCTCATAAATGTGGGTGATCCAGATATGCGATGCGTTGGACGGCCCGCCGCCGGTCATGATCCAGGGGATGATGAAGGAATTGAAGTTGGCCACTGCGAGCAGCAGGATAGTCACCGTCGAGACGCTGCTCAGATGCGGGAAGGTAACGTGCCAGAATCGCTGCCACGCATTGGCGCCGTCGACTTTTGCGGCGCTCAGCAGCTGTTCGGGGACCGTCTGCAGGCCGGCCATCATCATGATCATGGCAAACGGAAACTCGCGCCAGATATTGACGACGATCAGGGAGGGAAGCACCGTGCTGACGCTGTCGATGAAATTCGGCGGCCGGTCGGCCCATCCGAGACCGACCAGCACCGCACCGATGACCCCGAAGTCCGAATGGTAGATCCACTTCCAGATGTAGGAGGCGGCGACGGCGCTGATAACCCAGGGAATGATCAGGATAGCGCGCAGGACGCCACGGCCGATAAAGTCGCGGTGGAGCGCCAGCGCGGAGGCAAACCCCAGGACGAAGGAGATGAAAGTCGATGCCAGCGTCCAGATCATGGTGTTCCAGGTGACTTTCCAGAACACCGGACTGGTGAGGATGGTCGTGTAGTTGTCGAAGCCGACGTAGGTCTTGTCGCGCAGCTGCAGGCCAGGCGGCGTCTTAAAAAACGACAGCTCGATCGTGTAGTAGATCGGATAGGCGATGACGATGAGCATCACGGCGATCGCCGGGAGTACGTAGGCGTAGTCGGCGCGATGCTCCCATATCTTCCACAGCACGCCGGACCTGCCGGATTGCAATCTTCGGCGAGCCTCGGCCTTCCCGGTCACGATCGTCACTGTGGCGCGCCCTTATTTCTTCTGAACGAACCGGCTGCACTGTCGCTGCAGCCGGTCGGATCGTATGTCAGGCTTCGACTAGAGCAATTCTAGGAAAAGTGTGAAACGGTTTTCCGTCTGGAATTGCGTCAAAACAAACAGATAGAGCGGTTCGGCGTTTCCGTGAAACGGTGAACCGCTCTAGAGTTTGCCCTCTACCAGGCTTTTTACCTTCGCGGCCGCGTCGTCCGCTGCCTGATCGACAGTCATCGCTCCGGTCAGGGCATTTTGCAGCATATCCGGGATGATGATGTTCATGATCTCGGGGGATTGCGGCAGCGCCGGAAACGGGATGCCGTAAGGCAGCATCGAGGTGGTGACATCAAGGAACTTGATGTTGTCCAGACGTTCCTTCATCCATTTGGTCTTGAAGCCGTTCAGGTTGCCCGGGTTCGAGCCGGCGTAGGCCATCTTCAGCGACCATTCGGGGCTCGTCCACATGCAGATGATGGCCTTGGCAGCCGGCTCGTCCACCTTGCCGCCCTCGACATATTCGGGCTTCAGGATGTGAATGTTCGAGCCGCCGAACACGACGGCGCGCTTGCCGTCGGGGCCAGTCGGAATCAGACCGTAGCGCATGTTGTCGATGACGGTCTGCGCCTTGTCCTTGTCGGTGCCCGTCGCCTTCTTCTGCAGGTCGAGCATGACGTTATAGTCGGACGGGTGCGAGACCATCATGCCGAGCTGGCCGGCGAGGAATAGCGGCTGGTTGTCGGCCTGCTGGTTGGTGAGTGCCGAAACCGGAACCGACTTGTCGCGGACATACATATCGTACGAGGCCTGCAGCGCCGCCTTGCTCTGCGGGCTATCGAGCTCGACCTGCTTATAGGTCGGGTTTGCGGTGGCCTCGTCGAAGACGCCGCCGCCATAGGCCCATAGCTGGGGCATGAAGCGGTATGGCGTATTGCCGGCATTCTTGCGAGCCACGAGGCCGTAACCGGCAATGCCGAGCTTGTCGTGGATCTGCTTGGAATATTTGACGACGTCGTCCCAGGTCGCCGGAGCCTTGTCCGGATCGAGGCCGGCACGCTTGAAGATGTCGGCGTTCCAGATGAACGCCATCGTCTCGTTGTTGGTCGGAATGCCGTAGGTCACCCCGTCCCAGGTCACGGCCTTCATGGCGCCGGGCCAGAAATCCTCGGTCGAATACCCCACATCCTCGGGCTTGAGCGGCTCCAGATAGCCCTTTGCGGCGAACTCGGTACCACCCAGGATTTGCAGGCGGACCGCCATCGGCGCGGCATTGCCCAGGAGCGCCGTGCGGAACTTGTCGAGAAGGTCGTTGTAGGTGAGGGCTTGTTCCTCGAGCTGGATGTTCGGATAGGTCTTGCGGAAGGTCTCGAAGAAATCCTTGTAATACTGGCGCAGGAGGTCGGGGTCGCCCTCGAACACGCCCTGATACCAGAAAGTCAGTCGCCCCTTGTAGTCGAGCGGGGTGACTTTGCCGCAATCGGCCGCCGTATCAAAATCCTGTGTGCCTGCAATGGAGCGCACATATTCCGGCGACCACTTGCTCAAATCGACCGGCGGCGCACCCAGCGCCGACGCGGACAGCGATACCACTAAAGCAGTGGAGACAGTGCCGCGCAGGACGGCACCGCCGAGTGAAATCCTCGTCATAGGTATCCTCCAGGTTCTCTCCCATGCCGCTCTGCTTCGGGGCAAGCGGTCCTTGCTCGTTCGATCGCGGAACGTCTTCCTGTTCTGTGTATCCCTTCGAGCACTTTGTACGTTTTCAGATCGTGTATTGTCTGTCAACGCGATAAATCGTACATTGTTTGTGGAAACCGTGTGTGATATCGGGCAGAGTATGTACTAAATCGGGGAGCGGGCCTTGGCCGAAACAAGCGATTTTAAAGCCAAGCCACCTGCGGGGATTGACCTTATCGGGGCCTCCAGCGAGGGCGCCTCGCTTTATGAACGGATCAGGGAAGACATCATCGAGGGACGGCTCGCCGCCAACGAACGGCTTGTGGTCACCGATCTCGCCCGACGTCACGGCACCTCGACCAACCCCGTGCGCGAGGCCCTGCAGCTTTTGCGCGGGGAGGGGTTTGTCACCTTTCTCCCCAACCGCGGGGCGCGCGTGCGACCCATAGATCAGGATTTCGTCCGGGATATCTACGAAATCGGTGTCCTGATCGAGCCAGCCCTGACGCGATGGTTCGTGAATATGGCGACCGGCGAGGACATCGCCGAACTCGAGCGTCTCCAAGGCCTGATCGAAGAGAACAACTTCGCCGACACATTCAGGCACAGCGAGCTCGATACCGCTTTCCACACCGTGATGTATCAACGGCACTATAACCGCCATGCCGCCGAGCTTTGGTGGAAGCATCGTGAAGTGCTGCGAGCCGTGAGCCGGCGTTTCAATTTCACGCTCGCACGGCGTGCCGCGATCATTCGCGAGCACCGCGAACTGATCGCGCTCGTAAAGGCGGGAGAGGCAGACAAAGCCGCCGAACTGATTTCCCGCCATGTCGAGGGCTCCGGCCGGCATGTTCTCGAACAGATGCGTGCGCGCAACGCCGCTCGGGCCGGATAAACCTCCAATCAGGAACATCGTTAGCCTGACCATCAGATAGAGGTAGTTGAGAGATGAAAATCACGAGCGTTCGGCCGTGGCTGATCAAGTCCGATGCTTCATACTGGGGGGAGTACCTGTTCGTCGAAGTGACGACCGACGAGGGGGTGAGCGGCTGGGGAGAGATCACAACCACGACCAGGCTCGCCAACCGCGCGCTCTGCACGATCCTGCGTCAGATCGGTGTCGCCGTGACCGGCGAGGATCCAGCGCGCATCGAGCACCTGTGGCATAAGATTTTCCGCAGCTTCACCTACATGGGCAGCCGCGGCGCCGCCGTCGAATGCGTGAGCGCCATGGATATAGCCCTCTGGGACATCCGGGGCAAAGTCCTCGGCAAGCCGATTTACGAGCTGCTGGGCGGACCGGTACGAGATGAGATCGCGCTCTACACCCATCCCAACCAGGCCAAATTTACCAGCAAGGAGGCCGTGGTCCGCGAAATTCGAGACATCGTCGAGTCCGGACACACGGCGCTCAAGTTCGATCCTTTCCCCCATCAGGGCCGCACCGCCGATGGACTGTCCCGCGAACAGCGCGACGGCTACCTCGATGGCAGCATGACCCGCAAGGACGAGCGCGAAGCCGCCGAACTCACAGCTCTGATCCGCGAAACGGCGGGCCCTGATGTCGACATCCTGATCGATGCGCATGGCCGCTTCGACGTTCCCACCGCCATTCGCCTGTGCCGGAGCCTCGAGGAAGCCGGCCAGATCGACTGGTTTGAGGAGCCCTGTCCGCCCGAGAGCCTCAACGCCCTCAAGCAGGTGCGTGAGAAGGTCAGTGCGGCGATCTCGTGGGGCGAGCGCGGTCATACGAAGTGGGATTTCGTGCCGGTGCTCGAGAACAGGCTCGCCGACTACATCATGCCAGACGTCACCTGGACCGGCGGCATTACGGAACTCAAGAAGATTTCCGCCCTATGCGAAGCCTACTACATCCCGGTCTCGCCGCATGACGCCGCGGGGCCGATCAACGTGGTTGCGGGAGCGCAGGTGATGATGACCGTTCCCAACTTCTACAAACTCGAAACGTCGGAGTGGAACCTGGGCAAATACGATCACCTGATCGACAGCCCGCTCGACGTTTCGAACGGCAGCCTCAAGCTGACGTCGAAGCCTGGCCTCGGCGTTGAGATGAACCGCGACTACCTTCAGGCCCACGAGATAGAGCTGGGCTAGCAGCGCCCATGCCGGGTCCGGCGTACCGGACGACAAGCCAGCCGACCAGAACGAGGATAGATCATGCCAAAGACGGGCGAAGCCGACGAGGCGCTCAATCGGGTGAACACGAACTCCAAGCCGTCCGAGCTTCGCATCACCGACATGCGGGTCGCCGAAATCGTCGGCGCGCCGTTCACCTCAGCGCTGCTGAAGATCTACACCAACCAGGGCATCGTCGGGCTTGGCGAGGTGCGCGACGGCGCCAGCGCCACCTACGCACTGATGCTGAAGAGCCGGTTGCTAGGCGAGAACCCTTGCGACATCGACCGCCTGTTTCGCCGGATCAAGCAGTTCGGCGGGCACGGCCGGCAAGGCGGCGGCGTATCCGCGGTCGAAATCGCGTTGTGGGATCTCGCCGGCAAGGCCTATGGCGTTCCCATCTACCAGATGCTCGGCGGCCGGTTTCGGGAGAAGGTGCGCCTCTATTGCGATACCGACGCCGAGAAGCCGAGCGGCACCGAAACCGGAAAGCGCCTCAAGCAGCGCATGGACCGCGGTTTCACCTTCCTCAAGATGGATCTGGGCTTGATGCAGATCGCCCATATCCCGGGCGCCGTGGCCGCGCCCGCCGGCGCGCTCGAAGGGTTTCATGCCAATCCGCGCGGCCGCCGCGGATCCCCAGAGGAGCGCAAGGCCCGCAATCTCGCCTACGACGCGCAGAACGTGCAGCACCCGTTCACCGGCCTGCATTTCACCGAAAAGGGGATCGACCTGCTCGAGCAGTATATCCACGAGGTTCGCGAGGTCATCGGATACGAGATCCCGCTCGCCATCGACCATGTCGGCCACATCTCGCTGCAGGACGGCATACGCCTGTCGCGCCGTATCGAGAAATACGTTCCGGCCTGGCTGGAGGACGTGATTCCCTGGCAATACAGCGAGCAGTACCGACAACTGCGGGACGCCACCACGGTGCCGATCTGCACCGGCGAGGACATCTACCTCAAGGAGGGCTTCGAGCCTCTGCTCAAGAGCGGCGGCCTGTCCATTGTCCACCCGGACTTGCTCACCAGCGGGGGCATCCTCGAGACCAAGAAGATCGGCGACATGGCGCAGGACCACGGCGTCGCCATGGCCATCCATATGGCCGAAAGTCCGATCGCCGCAATGGCCGCGGCACATGTCGCCACCGCGACCGAAAACTTCATGGCGCTCGAATACCACTCCGCCGATGTCGACTGGTGGGACGATATCGTCACCGGCTTGCCCAAGCCGCTCGTCAAGGACGGCTTCATCACCGTGCCCGACAAGCCGGGGCTGGGCATAGACGATGTGGTCGACGAGGTGATCAGCCAGCATCTGCAGCCCGGTGTCACGGGGATATGGCAATCCACCGAGCATTGGGACAATGAATATAGCTGGGACCGGACCTGGAGTTAGCCCAGACCCCCTGCCCTCATTCCCCCCAGGCTCACAGGGCCAACGACCGACCATTCGTGTCGACCTCCCAAGGGAGAGGCGAAGAAAGAAACGGACGAAACCATGATCTACGAACTGCGTATCTATGACTGCCTGCCGGGCAGGCTGCCGGCTTTGCTCAAGCGCTTTTCCGACCAAACGCTGGCCATATGGGAGAGGCATGGCATCCGCCAAGCCGGGTTTTTCACCACGGTGATCGGCGAAAACAGCAATCGCCTCACCTATTTCCTCGCCTGGGAATCGCTGGCCGAGCGTGAGGCGAAATGGGCGGCTTTCGTCACCGATCCGGCATGGCACAGGGCCCGGGACGAGTCTGAGCGCGACGGGCAGATCATTGCCAATATCAGCAGCCAGCTGCTCACGCCCACAGCTTTCTCGTCTGTGAAATAGGACTGCGCCATGAAGATCACCGACCTGCGCTGCGCCGTCATCGGCAAGCACCCGATTGTCCGCATCGTCACCGACGAAGGCCTCCATGGCCTTGGCGAAGTCGAGTTCACCAAGACCTATCTCAAGCCCTTTGTGCTGCATTTCCGCGAGGCGCTGATCGACGAAGACCCGACCGACGTCGAGCGGGTGATGCTGAAGATCCGCCAGCGCGGCTCGTTCAAGCCCTATGGCGCCGCCGTCTCCGCCATCGAGCATGCCTTATGGGACATCGCCGGCAAAGCGGCGGGTGTTCCAGTCTACAAGCTGCTCGGCGGCAAGGTGCGCGACAAGGTGCGCGTCTATAACGGCTCGATCCGCCAGAAACGCGCGGGCGACCGGCCGGAGGACTACGCCGCCGACGTCAAATGGATGATGGAGCAGCCGCAGAACTTCTTCATGGTCAAGCAGGGAATCTCGTTCCACTCCAACATGAAGGACACCATCGAGGGCTTCCATTACGGCGTGACGCAGAACAAGGCCGGCTATCACGGTGCCATGGATCAGGGGGTGATCAGCGAGCGCGGTTTCAATCACATGCTCGACTGCGTGATCGCCATGAAGGAAGTGCTGGGCGACAAGGTCAGCCTGGCGCTCGACTGCGGCCCGGGCTGGATGCTGCCCGACGCGATCAAGTTCGCTCGCGCGGTCGAGAAGTACAATTTGATGTGGCTCGAGGACATGCTGACCGGCGACTATGTGCCGTGGGTCAATCCGCAGGCCTACCGGGAGCTGACCACCTCCACCTCGACGCCGATCCATACCGGCGAGCAGATCTACCTGCGGCACAATTTCAAGGAGCTGATCGAAACCCAGGCGGTCCGTATCATTGGTCCGGACCCGGCCGATATCGGCGGCATCGCCGAGCTCAAATGGGTCGCCGAGCACGCCTACATGCACTCGATCCTGATGGCGCCGCACGGCACGGCGAACGGCCTGCTCGGCCTCGGCGCGCTGATCAATGTCTGCGCCACCTTGCCCGCCAACTACATCGCCTTCGAATATCCGAGCGCCTCCGACCCGTGGTGGGAGGACCTCGTGATCGGCCTGCCGTCGCAGATCGTGAAGGACAGCATGGTGGACCTGCTGGAAGCGCCGGGGCTGGGCCTCGATATCGACGCCGAAGCAGCCAGGAAGTATCTCAGGGAAGAGGATGCGGGCTTCTTCGACTGAACCTTTTTTCGCCACCTTTGCACGGCGCGGACCGCGCAACTCTGGGGGACCTGCAACGGCCCCGCTGGTACACTTCGCATGCCACGCGGTTTGATGCATAAACCGCATTCGCGATCTCTCCAGCGACGCTGTCCGAGCGTCACCGCAACGAACACGGGGAGCCTTGACGCGCCGCGCTATGGGACGAAGAGGGGGCCGGGCGCGTGCTGGTTATCCGATCCCTTTCTCAGAAATTCCTACCAAACATTCCGACCTGCCCTAAATACCCGCCCCATGCCCCAGCGTTACGGTATAGAGAAGACACCTGAAGGCACGTGGGACGTCGTCGACGTATTCAGCGGGCTGCCGGTGGTCGAGGTGGGCGTCCCATTGATCGACATGCCTATCGAGGAGGCCGACGATCTGGTCGACCTTCTAAACTGCCGCGACAGGGAACAGCGGGGAGACACTTAGGGCATCCCAACAGGACGGGCCTTGAGGCCACAACCTGCCCACCAACTCACACGAAATCGGAATTGATTTTTCCCCGCATAGTGCCAAAATAGTTGCATGGGTTATTGCCTTGGGGAGACCTCGGGTGAACGTTCTGACGAACCGTCGGCCCACCGCCTGCACAGCCAAGGAGTTGGTGGAGGCTGCAATCCATCACAACCGACTTGGCAGCACCGTTTCCGTCAAGGAAACTGTGATGGCAATACGCCAGGCGGACCCTCATTTAGAAGAGACCGACTGTGAGTTGGTGGAGATCATCGTAGGTCTAGCCGTGGTCCACGGACAGTTCGTCGTGTTCGATCTCAAGGAACCCTGATGCCCCTCCATTGGTTCAACCCTCCGGTCACCGTCTCGACTGGCAAGCCGGGTGTCCGGTACGGTTGCAACAACGTCGAGGGTGCCGCCCGGGAACTCATGGAGTGGAACAATCATGGCCTCATGTGGAACCATGCGGTGCGAGCCTGCATGTCCTGTCTTGCCGGCGAGATGACACCCGAGGACGTCCGTAAGGCGTTCATTGCCGCTGCCGAGGAGGAGGGCAAGCTGCTCTCGGATGACCACTGACAACGTGTACCGCTTCGGCTACATTGTCCCTCATGGCTTCCCATTCAGCCACGTCGAGGGTGCCGCCGAGCAGCTTCTGAAGTGGACGAAGCGTGGCCCCAAGTGGAACCTGGCGGTGGAGACCTGCATGGCCGCTATGGAAGGCAACGTGCCCACTCAGGAGGCCCGCAGGGCATTCGAGGCTGCGGCCAAAGAGGAGAGGATGTTCCTTCCCCCTGCCTAGAGCGGTTCACCGTTTCACGGAAACGCCGAACCGCTCTATCTGTTTGTTTTGACGCAATTCCGGACGGAAAACCGTTACACACTTTTCCTGGAATTGCTCTAGGCGTCGTCGGACAGATCGAGTTGCTGCCTAGTTGCCGGTTGGCTCACTCTGCGAACCACCAGTGCGTCCCCTTGTCGGAACCTGCCGGGCATCTTGACCGTTCTGTCTCAGCGGGTGACCGGCGAAGTCCGGTGCGTTCGCGAACCGCTTCGCCAAGGACCACGCAAGCAGCCGCATTCGCGACGGGACCTGAAGAAGAGCGAGGAGAAATGGCTGTCATCCTGATCGGTGCATTGCTCACTGTCGCCGGCATCGTATACATGGCGCTCGCAGTCCTCAATCGCGGGCGGCTTAGCAATCCGACGCCCTTTCCCGCGCCACCAGATGGCCCGACGCCAAATCTCGCAACGTCAGGTCCGACACTTGAGCCGCGCCGTCGCGGGCTCGCTTTCCTCGGCCTGTCGCAAAACTGGCCCGGCCTACTGATGATCGGAATCGGTGTCGTCCTGCTGTTGTCGGTGGTCGTGCGATAGGCCTTAGCTTCAGCGTCCTCGTCGGTCCACGTAACGGGACGCCCGGCGCGGCGGTCGGCGTCGGCCAGCCTTGCCGCGAGGCGGGGCGCCCTGACCGGAACATCTCGTTCACCAGCCACCCGAAGACCCCAGGGCAGCGGCGGTCAGACTAAGCGGCCCGGCATCTCCGCACGGCGGGGTTGGCCAGCAGAGCGCCGGGCCTGACCGGCGAGGGGGGCATTGGCGGTCGCGCCGGCTGGGGGATATATATATGCCGATGCTAATATAATCGGGACTTATCCGTATGAACGATGGAAGCAGCAAAAGGTGGAGCCTAAGCCTGTAACGACCTACGTGGTGAGCGTGTTCGACAAACCGCATTGGCGGACCGTGCTGACCACCAAGGACAAGGAAAAGGTCTTGGCCACGGCGAGATCGGCGACAAGGTGCGGATCGATTACGCCGAAGCCAAAGAGCATTTCCCTGGCATCTGAGTTAATATTGCGGCTAAGCGACCCGAATTCAACCTTGGGAGAGCTATGTGGACGTTGCCGCTTGGTTGCGAGGCCTCGGCCTCCAGCAATACGAGCAGACATTTCGCGACAACGCGATCGACGCGGAAGTCCTGCCGGAGCTGACTGACGCCGACCTCGAGAAGCTCGGTATGCTCCTCGGTCATCGCAAGCGATTCCGCAAGGCGATAGTGGGGCTGGGGCCGTCGTCAAACCATCCCGACGCGAGCACTGATAACATCGTGGCTCAGAACCGCCAGGAGCTAAGCGCCGAGCGTCGACAGCTGACCGTCATGTTCGTGGATCTCGTCGGCTCGACGGCGCTGGCAACGCGTCTGGATCCCGAGGACCTGCGTGAGACCATCGGAGCGTATCACCGCTGTGTCGCCGATACGGTCGCCCACTTCGGCGGCTTTGTCGCCAAGTATATGGGCGACGGAGTCTTGGTGTATTTCGGCTACCCGCAGGCGCACGAGAACGCCGCCGAGCAGGCGGTGCGCGCTGGCCTTGCTCTCGTCAATGCCGTTACGCGACTCCCAGAGCCCGAGCCATTGCGGGTTCGTATCGGCATCGGCACCGGACAGGTCGTCGTTGGCGACCTGATCACCGCCGGCGAAGGGCAAGAGCGCGGCGTCGTGGGCGAGACGCCGAACCTCGCCGCCCGCCTGCAGGCTCTTGCCGAACCGGACGCGGTCGTGATCGGGCCGCAAACGCGGCAGCTGGTCGGCGATCTTTTCGAATATCGCGATCTTGGCGCCGTCGAGGTGAAAGGCTTTCCGGAGCCGATCCATCCCTATCAAGTGTTTCGTGAGAGCGCTGTCGAAAGCCGGTTCGAGGCGCTGCATGGGACGACGCCCACGCCGCTGGTCGGGCGTGAGGAGGAGGTCGACCTGCTGCTGCGCCACTGGCATCGCGCGAAAAGTGGTGAAGGTCGTGTGGTGCTGCTCTCAGGCGAGCCGGGAATCGGAAAGTCGCGCCTCACCGTCACCTTGCAGGAGCGGATCCAGAACGAGCCACACTCGCTTGCGCTATTTCTGTTCGCCGCACCATCAAGACAGCGCGCTCCACCCGACCATTGCGCAGCTAGAACGTGCCGCCGGGTTGGAGCGCGACGACCCACCTGAGAGGAAGCTGGATAAGCTGGCGGCCCTGCTTGCCCCGGCCTCGCCGGAGGACGGGGCGCTGCTGGCCGAGCTGCTGTCGTTGCCGACCGAAGGTCGCTTCCCGCCTCTCCAACTGATGCCCCAGCGTAAGAAAGAGAAGACCTTCGTAAGCCTTGAGGGCTTCCTGTTCGGTGCTACCAAGCGGAATTAGGATTTCCAGCTTGCCTGCTGCGGCCCGAAGTTCCCTGGGAATTTTGCGCCGATAGCGCCATCCGGCTTTGCCGCGTTTTTGTATATGCTTCACGTCAATCTTCGTGCTCAGGGTACCCCGCAGTGTATCGCGCGGTGTATCTCTGGGGAAGAGGAAACCCTTGCAATCCTTGGGTCTCAAGACTTTTCTGGTGATAGTGGCTCCCCGGGCCGGATTCGAACCAGCGACCAACCGGTTAACAGCCGGTTGCTCTACCACTGAGCTACCGGGGAACGGTGCTCTTATGTGAGTGGCGCAGCGTATAGCTGCCCTTTTCCGCTTTGCAAAGAAGCATTTCGCATTTTTCCGAGGCTTTTTTGCTCGGACGTTTCTCGCAATCGTCCGCGGCTGCCCTCATATTAGCCGTCTTGGCGGGGGTGCGGAACCGAAAGCGCGGCTGCGGCTTTGGTTTAACGATGCTCCTGAACGGTGAAAACGGGTCAATCTTTCGAAACGATGACAGCACAAGACAACCAGATGCCAGCGCGGAAAATCTCGGTTTTCGGTCGTGAGTTCAAAATGCCGCGCTCGCGCGGGCTCAGAATCGCCATCGGTATCCTGCTGACCATCGGCGGCATACTCGGTTTCCTGCCGATCCTCGGCTTCTGGATGGTTCCGCTCGGATTGCTGGTGCTGTCCTATGAATTCGCCCTGATCCGCCGCCACCGGCGGCGCTTTGCCGTCTGGTGGGAACGGCGCCGCCGGCCGGATTGAAGGCCGATAGCGCGGCTCAATGCCCGGCGTGCTCCTCCAGAGCTTCGCGGATCTGCTTGAGAATCGCCGCGGCTGAGGCGAGCTTCGCCCGGTCGTGCGGCGACAGGCTGCTCGCAATACACAGGCGGTCGATGGCGTAGCTCAAAAGCTCTTCGCACTGCGGCAGCGACAGGCCGGACGCCGCATTCTTGTCTTTTGCCGCAATTGTCGAACGCATGGCTTGCCTCCCGCCTTGCTCAACGTATGGGGGGTTGAAGAGTTTCGTCCGACTTCGAACCATGCTTAACGATCAGCTAATGTATTGTCGTGAGGCCTGCGCCTGACCATTTGACGGAATGCCGCCCGCATTGGCTCGGAGGAAACCGTTCGGAATGCACGGTGGCCGCTTGACGGCATTTTCGCCGCAACCTATTGGAACCGGGTGGAACGCCGGGAGCAATGAGGCCTCGTGGCGGAGTGGTTACGCAGAGGACTGCAAATCCTTGCACCCCGGTTCGATTCCGGGCGAGGCCTCCAATGCCCGGGCCCCCGCGCAGCAGCGCCGGGGCCTGTAGTTCCAGACATAATGAACCGCGGTTCTGGCGCGGCAAGCGGATTGGTTGGGACATGAGCGCTGATTTCTCCGAGCTTCGCGTCAAGATGGTCGATGGGCAGGTTCGCACCACCGATGTGACCAGCGCGCCGCTGCTCGAGGCAATGCTTGTCGTGCCGCGCGAGGTGTTTGTCGGCGCCGCCCAGCGCGATCTCGCCTATATCGACGAAGACATCCGCATTGCCGCCGGCGCGGACGGCGCGCGCTACCTCATGGAAGCCTCGCCGCTGGCCAAGCTCATCCAGCTGGCTGAGATAAGTCAGAGCGATTCGGCGCTCGATGTCGGCTGCGGCACCGGCTACGCCTCGGCCATCCTGTCTCGGCTGGCGAAGTCCGTGGTGGCGCTCGAAAGCGATTCGGCGCTGGCCGAGACCGCCAGAACGACGCTTTCGTCGCTGGGCTGCGGCAATGTTACCGTTGTCCAGGGCGCGTTGCCGCAAGGGCATGCCGCCTGGGCGCCTTATGATGTCATCTTCATTGGCGGCAGTGTCGCGGAAGTGCCGGCGACTCTGCTCGACCAGCTTGCCGAGGGCGGCCGCCTCGTCGCCGTCGAAGGGCAGGGCAATTCCGGCGTGGCCCGACTTTTTTTTAAGGCCGGGGGGGTTGTAACCGGAAGACGCGCGTTTAATGCGGCAATTAAGCCACTACCGGGATTTGAACGTATCCGTGCCTTCGAATTCTGAATGATTTTGCCTTGCAGGAGAGGCTTTGTCATGGTCGCTTGCATTTGAACAATCGTTGCTGATCCCAACTGGGGGCACTTGGGCTAGGCGACAGGGAACATGAAAACGCCACTCCGGCTGCTCAGAATGAGAAGCTGGCGCGGCGTGGTTCCCATGGAAAACGAATGAGGGATACACCGTGCCGCCTGTACGCAAGAGCCTTTTCGCCGCCGTCCTCGTTTCCGCGACCGCGCTTTCTCCATTCTCGGCCTCGGCGGAAACCATTATGGGTGCGCTTGCAAAGGCCTATCAGTACAATTCCACGCTGAATTCGGCCCGCGCCGGCGTCCGTGTCACCGATGAGGGCGTCGCAATCGCCAAGTCGGGCTGGCGCCCTACCATCAACGGGTCGGCGGCAATCGACTATTCCAGCAGCCATCTCAACGGCACCAACTCAAGCGTGCGGCTGACCACCGGCAATTTTGGCGTCCAGATCAATCAGACGCTGTTCGACGGCTTTCAGACCAGGAACAATGTCGCTGCCGCTGAAGCGCAGGTCCGCGCTTCCGTCGAAAGCCTGCGCAACACCGAAGAGAACACCCTGTTCAGTGCGGCCCAGGCGTATATGAACGTGATTCGCGACCGCCAGATCGCCGTGCTGACCGAACAGAACCTGCAATTCCTGAGCGAAACGGCGCGCGCGGCGCGTTCGCGCTTCGAGGTTGGTGAAGGCACGCGTACCGATGTCGCGCAGGCCGATGCATCGCGCGCCGCCGCCGTGGCATCGCTGAGCGCCGCCCGGGCGCAGGCACTGGCAAGTGCCGCGAGCTATCGCCAGATCGTCGGCGACGAACCGGGCAAGCTCAAAGCCGCTTCGCCGGTGGGAAAGCTGTTGCCGTCGAGCCTCGCTGCTGCCGTCGGGGTGGCTGCGAATGAGCACCCGGCCATCCTTGCCACCCAGCATCTGGTCGACGCCGCCGCCTTTTCGGTCAAGTCGGCCGAAGGCGCGCTGCTGCCGCAGCTGACTGCTTCCGCCGGCGTTTCGAGCGCTTATCGCAATACATCGCCTGGTGCCTTGCCGGGCGTTGCGTCGCAGGACGGCACCACCAATTCGGCCAGCATAGGCGCCACGCTGAGCATCCCGATCTATTCCGGTGGCCGCACCTCGGCGATCGTGCGCCAGGACAAGGAATCGCTCAGCCAGGCCCGCATCCAGGTCGACGTCAGCCGCGACCAGGTGCGCCAGGCCGTCACCGCCGCCTGGACCGAGTACACTGCCGCGCAGCAACAACTCGCGGCCAACAGGCAAGTGATCGAGGCCGCGAAGCTGGCACTGAGCGGCGTCATCGAAGAACGCAATGTCGGCCAGCGCACCACGCTCGATGTCCTCAACGCACAGGCAACGGTCATCACCGCCGAGATCAACCAGGCCGGCTTCGAGCATGATGTGGTGGTGGCGAGCTACGCCATCCTGCAGGCGACCGGCCGCCTGTCCGTCGACCGCCTTGGCTTGCAGGTGACAAAATACAGACCTGAAGAGCACTACAACGCGGTCAAGGACAAGTGGATCGGCGTGCGCACGCCGGACGGCCGCTGAGAGGTTCGGCTTTCGGCCCTCGTGCTTGAGCACGGGGCTTCGCTGCCCGTTGGTTCGGGATCTGGTCTAATCTGTTGAAATCCCACAAGTCCCCAGATTGGGGATTCTCGTTCGGCGATCCGTCGGTTACGCTGTCGTCATGATTCGATCCGGCTTTGCCGGAGCGGAAATCTGCAACGGGTCACTAGGGCGGCGGATGTGACGATGGCAACGGCAAGCAGCGCACAGCGCGAACCTTCCATGGAAGAGATACTGGCTTCCATCAGGAGGATCATCGAGGACAGCGACGGTGGCCGCAAGCAGCCGGGCGATGCCGATGAGTTGCGCCAGGATCTGGAGCCGGCGTCGAGCGCCGGTGCGGTCCCGGACGTCGAGGCATTCCGTGCCGACCTTCATGCCGCCCCCGAGGTCAAGAAACCGGTGACGCTGGCAGAAGTCCAGGCACAATTGCCGGCCGCCGCGCAGGTGATTGCGCGCATGGAAACGCCTTTGCGCGCCGAACCCGCCCCGGCAAAGCCTTCGATGACACTTGCAGAGGTTAGCGCCCGGGTCGCCGCCGAACCGACCCCGCTGGCGACCGTCGAGGCGCCAGCGGCGCATTCCGCCGATGCCCCCATTGCCGATTGGCGGCGCGAGATTGCGGCGGTCGGTGAGCAGGCGAGGGCGGTGCCGGACAGGGGCGAGGCACGCAAGCCGGATGCCCAGCCGCCGGTGGAGACTCCAAGGGACGAACCGCCTGCGAAAGCAGCCGTCGAGCCGTCTCGACCGGACCCAAGCGTGGTGCGACCGGTGGCGGGCAGCGATGCGCCGCGTCCGGCAATCGTTTCCGAGCACACCGGCAGGCAGGTTGCCGCCGCCTTTGGTGAGCTTTCCGACGCGTTTGCCAGCCGCAGCAAGAAGACATTCGACGAGATGGCCGAAGAGATGCTGCGGCCGATGCTGCAGGATTGGCTCGACAACAATCTGCCGACCCTGGTCGAAAGGCTGGTGCGCGAGGAGATCGAGCGCGTGGCGCGCGGGGCGCAGTAATCTCGTCTCAATCATCCTGAAACGCCGCCCGTGGGGCGGCGTTTTTGTTAGTGAGTCAGCCCACGCCGGCCGCAAAGCAAGCAAGGTTGCCGTCTGGATCCCTGATGAACGTGCGCGCGCCCCAGGGTTCGGTTCGCAATGTCTGGTGGAAGGGCCCTCCGGCCGGAAGCCGATGCGCTCTACAACAGCGCTGGCAAATTATTGCGGCGACACCTGCCGGGCAGGCGCGTGCTATCTTTCCCTGCTATCGTTGATCGATGGATCGCAAGCGGACCTACAGCTACAGACTGGGAGCAGTGGTTCCCATGCTCACCGATGAGGAGCATGCGGACGTCGTGCGTGATGCACATGACACGATAGACGCAGTGATGCCTATTGCGCCAAAACCGGAGCATCCTTGGAGGAGGCGCGAAAGGCGCTGCCCAATCCTTCGGCGGATCGATATTTCGAACTCACCGGCTTCAAATTATGGACCGTGTACGACGTGTTCTATGTGCGCCGTTCCGACTACGGCCCTAACTGCCCGGCGTGTGGAAAGCCATACCGGACGCCGAGGGCGAAGTTTTGTGCCGAGTGCGGGCACGGCCTTCCGTTGAAGTGAACAAGGCGGCGCCTATTTGCTAGTGATGAACCGGCGCAGCCCTTGCGGTTGACTTGGCCAAAACCTTCCGATTTACAGCGGACCAGCAAAACTCCCGACAGCGCGGACCATTTTCCCATGCTTGAAAAGACCTACGACGCAAAAACCGTCGAGCCGAAGATCGCCAAAGTCTGGGAAGAGGCCGACGCGTTCCGCGCCGGCGCCGGGGCCGAGGAGGGGGCGGAAGCCTTCACCATCGTCATCCCGCCGCCGAACGTGACCGGCTCGCTGCATATGGGCCACGCGCTCAACAACACGTTGCAGGACATATTGGTGCGCTTCGAGCGCATGCGCGGCAAGAACGTGCTGTGGCAGCCCGGCATGGACCATGCCGGCATTGCCACGCAGATGGTGGTCGAGCGGCAGCTGATGGAAAAGCAGATCCACCGCCGTGACCTGACGCGCGAGCAGTTCATCGAGAAAGTGTGGGAGTGGAAGGCCGAATCCGGCGGCGCGATCTTCAACCAGTTGAAGCGGCTCGGCGCCTCTGCCGACTGGTCACGCGAACGCTTCACCATGGATGAGGGCCTGTCCAAGGCCGTGCTCGAAGTGTTCGTCACGCTCTACAAGGAAGGGCTGATCTACAAGGACAATCGCCTTGTGAACTGGGATCCGAAGCTGTTGACCGCGATCTCCGATCTCGAGGTCGAACAGCATGAGGTGAATGGCAATCTCTGGCACTTCCGCTATCCCGTCGAGGGCCAGGTCTTCGATCCGGAGAACCCGAGAACCTTCATCACCGTGGCGACGACGCGCCCCGAGACGATGCTGGGCGACACCGCCGTCGCCGTGCACCCCGGCGACGAGCGTTTCCGGCACCTGGTCGGCAAGAACATCGTTCTGCCGATCGTCGGCCGCAAGATCCCGGTGGTGGCGGATGAGTACTCCGATCCGGAGAAGGGCTCTGGTGCGGTCAAGATCACGCCGGCGCACGACTTCAACGATTTCGAGGTCGGCAAGCGCCACAAGCTGCCGGCAATCAACATCCTCACCATCGAGGCCGCGGTAAGCCTCAAGGACAATGAGGATTTCCTTGCCGGTATCGAGGTGACGCCGGAGCGGCAGGCGGTCTGGGATGAACTCAACGGCCTCGATCGTTTCGTCGCGCGCAAGAAGATCGTCGAGCTGATGGAAGAAGGCGGCTTCCTGGAAAGGGTCGAGCCGCATCGCCACGCGGTGCCGCATGGCGACCGCGGCGGCGTGCCGATCGAGCCGTTCCTGACCGAGCAGTGGTATGCCAACGCGGCGGAACTGGCCAAGCCGGCGATCGCCTCGGTGCGCGAAGGCCGCACCAATTTCGTGCCGAAGAACTGGGAAAAGATCTATTTCGACTGGATGGAGAACATCCAGCCCTGGTGCATCTCGCGCCAGCTGTGGTGGGGTCACCAGATTCCGGCCTGGTACGGGCCGGACGGGCGCGTCTTCGTCGAGAAGACCGAGGAAGAGGCGCTGGGCGCGGCGATCGAATATTATCTGGCGCTGGAAGGACCATGGAAGGCCTGGGTCGAGGACAAGCTCGAGAATTACAAGCCGGGCGAGATCCTGACCCGCGACGAGGACGTGCTCGACACCTGGTTCTCGTCGGCGCTATGGCCGTTCTCGACATTGGGATGGCCGGATGAGACGCCCGAGCTGAAGACCTACTACCAGACCGACGTGCTGGTCACCGGTTTCGACATCATCTTCTTCTGGGTCGCCCGCATGATGATGATGGGCCTGCACTTCATGGACGAGGAGCCGTTCCACACCGTCTACGTCCACGCGCTGGTGCGCGACAAGAACGGGCAGAAGATGTCGAAATCGAAAGGCAACGTCATCGACCCGCTCGACCTGATCGACGAATACGGCGCCGATGCCTTGCGCTTCACCCTGACGGTGATGGCGGCGCAGGGCCGCGACGTGAAGCTCGATCCGGCGCGCATCGCCGGCTATCGCAATTTCGGCACCAAGCTGTGGAATGCGACGCGCTTCGCCGAGATGAACGAGGTCGCGCGCAATGACGATTTCTGGTTGAACGACGCCAAGCTGGCGGTCAACCGCTGGATCCTGACCGAATTGACGCGGGCGGCGCGCGAGATCACCGACGGCATCACCTCGTACCGCTTCAACGAGGCGGCGGGGGCCGCCTATCGCTTCGTCTGGAACCTGTTCTGCGACTGGTACCTGGAACTGCTGAAGCCGGTGTTCATGGGCGCCGACGAGGCGGCCAAGGCGGAGAGCCGCGCCTGCGTCGCCTTCGTGCTCGACGAGATCTACAAGCTCTTGCATCCGATGATGCCGTTCATGACCGAGGAACTGTGGGCGCAGACCGCTGGCGAAGGCAAGGAACGGCCGTCGCTGCTGTGTCATGCGGCATGGCCGTCGCCGGACTTCGAGGACGCCGATGCCGCCGCCGACATCAACTGGCTGGTCGACCTTGTCTCCGGCATCCGCTCGGTGCGCTCCGAGATGAACGTGCCGCCGGCAGCCATCGCGCCGCTCGTCGTGGTCGGTGCCAACGACGTCACACGCGAACGGCTCGTTCGCGAGGACTCGGCGATCAAGCGGCTGGCGCGGGTCGGCGACATCTCGCTGGCCGATATCGCCCCGAAGGGTTCGGCGCAGATCGTGCTCAATGAGGCGACGATCTGCCTGCCGCTTGGCAGCCTGATCGATCTCGCCGCCGAGGCAACACGGCTGCAGAAGGAACTGGCCAAGGTGACCGAGGAAATCGCGCGCCTGCACAAGAAGCTGTCGAACGAAAGATTCGTCGCCAGCGCGCCGGCCGAGATCGTCGACGCCGAGCGTGAAAAGCTCGCCGAATACCGCGACGCGCAAGACAAGCTTTCGGTGGCGTTGACCAGGGTTCGCGACGCCGGGTGAGGGCAGATTCGCGGCGCTTCGGCCGGCCTCGAAATCGGGGCTTTTTGCCTCGAAAATAGGCATTCCGTAGCGTTAATGTTGACGTAAACGGAAAGTTTTAGCCCCATTGTTGCCATAATGTAACAATGGGGCTCTGGACCCCTAAAAATCGCTATTTCTGAGCCCTTGTGGCCGGTTTCGCTCCCTTTTTCGGAGTGACGTACGCCTTGGGGGCCGTTTTTCGACCTTGCCGCGCCGGCTTGCATTATGTCGAAAATGCGCTCGGCGAACATGTACATGTACGCCTCATGAATTCGTTGTTGCACCGTTAACCTGAATTGGTTCTAGCTTGATGCACTCGAATTCGGGGAGGTTCTTCATGACTATTTCGCGACTGAAAGCACTGCTGGGGGCGGGGTGCTTTTCGCTGGCTTTGATCGGAACGGCGATGAGCTCGGCGCATGCCGGCGGTATCGAGCGCGGCGGCTACGACATCGATCTTTTGTTCGACCCGGCACCTTTCGCGACGGAAGCTGAAGCGACCTTTGTGATGCCGCAACGCAAACTCAAGAATGCGGTGGATACGGACCCGAGCGACGGCAATTTGACGTTCCTGGGCAGCACGGCGAATGACAGCGAGAGCTACTGGGTGCCGCGCATCGGCGTCAAGGCCGAGCTCGTCAAGGGCATCGACTGTATGTTCGACTATTCCCAGCCTTGGGGCGCGCACACAAATCCGGGTCTGTGGGCCGGCGCCGAGTCCAACATGGAAACGGACATCAAGAGCGACAACTACGCCGGCACGTGTTCCTACAAGATGGATGCCGGCAAAGGTCAGATTCGCTTCATCGGCGGCGTCTACTACCAGGAAGTCCATGGCTTCAAGCAAGACCTGGTGTCGCCGCTGGTGCCGGATTTCCAGGGAACCGGTCGTGTTGATCTCAAGGGCACCGGCTGGGGCTGGCGCGCCGGCCTTGCCTATGAAATCCCTGAGATCGCGCTGCGCGCCAGCCTCGTCTACAATTCGCGGGTCAAGCTCGACAACATCTCGGGCACGCTGGACCTGACGCATGTCGGCATGGTCGTGCTGCCGATCTATGGCTCAACGCAGTACATGCCGGACACGGTCGAATTGAAATTGCAGTCAGGCATTGCGCCCGGCTGGCTCGCCTTCGGCTCGCTCAAGTGGGTCAATTGGAGCCTGCTGCAGAGTGTTCCGATTTGCGTCCAGGGCACTCCCTCGGCGCTGTGCGTTACCGGCGATGCCCTGCATTCGGCGCAAATTACCTCGCTGGACCTGATGTATCGTGACGGCTGGACCGTCACCGGCGGCATCGGTCACAAGTTCAACGAAGAGTGGAGTGCGGCTGGCCAGCTTTCCTGGGATCGCGGCACTTCGCACGGCTACGGCTCGCAGACCGATACCTGGACCGTGGGCGGCGGCGTCGCCTACACGCCCAAGCCCAACATCGAGGTTCGTCTGGCCGGCGCGATTGGCGTGCTGACCAGCGGCCACTCGGGAACGGTGGCTGGTGAGAACGGCTATGTGGCCGGCGAGGAAGTCAGCTACGACTTCGGCAACGATCTGGTCACGGCGATTTCGGGTGGCCTCAAGATCAAGTTCTAAGCCCCTGGAAAAGCGAATGAAAAGGCCGGGCATTGCCCGGCCTTTTTCGTTTGTGCCGGTGTTGTCGCCGGCTCCGTCATCCAAGCTGCGTTGCATATAAGCCGCACCAATGCCCCTCTTGCGATTGTGACGTTTCGGCAACACTTTCTGAACAACCCCTGCGCTACAAATCCCGCCGAGGTAATTGCCCATTTCCCGCCATAAACCCGGCGCAACTCGATCTTGTCTCGGGACACGCGCCAAAAGGCTCGGCGATGGGGCAGGCCGCACCGCCCGCGGCAAGGAAGAGTATGGACGCCAGAGTCATTTCCAAGGCCAAGCTCCCGAGCCGCCATGTGACCGTCGGTCCGGCGCGTGCGCCGCACCGGTCCTATCTCTATGCGATGGGATTGTCGGCGGCCGAGATCGCGCAGCCGCTGGTCGGCGTGGCGTCCTGCTGGAACGAGGCGGCACCCTGCAACATCTCGCTGATGCGCCAGGCGCAGGTGGTCAAGAAGGGCGTCGCGGCCGCCAGCGGCACGCCGCGCGAATTCTGCACCATCACCGTCACCGACGGCATCGCCATGGGCCACCAGGGCATGAAGTCGTCGCTGGTGTCGCGCGAGGTCATCGCCGATTCGGTCGAGCTCACCATGCGCGGCCATTGCTATGATGCGTTGGTTGGGCTGGCCGGCTGCGACAAGTCGCTGCCCGGCATGATGATGGCCATGGTCCGTCTCAACGTGCCGTCGATCTTCATCTATGGCGGCTCGATCCTGCCCGGCAGCTATCGCGGTCGCCAGATCACCATACAGGATGTGTTCGAGGCGGTCGGCCAGCACTCGGTCGGCACGATCGGTGATTCCGAGTTGCTTGAAATCGAGCAGGCGGCCTGTCCGTCGGCCGGCTCCTGCGGCGCCCAGTTCACCGCCAACACCATGGCCACCGTCGCCGAGGCGATCGGCCTGGCGCTGCCCTATTCCTGTGGCGCGCCGGCCCCTTACGAGATGCGCGACCGTTTCAATTTCGCCTCGGGCGAAAAGATCATGGAACTGATCGCGAAAAACATCCGGCCGCGCGACATCGTCACGCTCAAGGCGCTGGAAAACGCGGCGACTGTGGTTTCGGCCACCGGCGGCTCGACCAACGCAGCACTGCACCTGCCGGCGATCGCCCACGAGGCCGGCATCAAGTTCGACCTGTTCGACGTGGCGAAGATCTTCGAGAAGACGCCCTACATCGCCGACCTCAAGCCGGGCGGCAAATATGTCGCCAAGGACATGTTCGAGGCCGGCGGCATTCCGCTGCTGATGAAGACGCTGCTCGACCACGGCTATCTGCATGGCGACTGCCTGACCGTGACTGGCCGCACTTTGGCCGAAAATATGCAGCACGTTGTCTGGAATGAACATCAGGACGTGGTCCGTCCCGCCGACAGACCCATTACCAAAACCGGCGGTGTTGTGGGCTTGCAGGGAAACCTTGCCCCCGAAGGTGCGATCGTGAAGGTCGCCGGCATGACGGAACTCAACTTCTCGGGTCCGGCGCGCTGCTTCGATTCGGAAGAGGAATGTTTCGAGGCGGTGACGCAGCGCAATTACAAGGAGGGCGAAGTTCTCGTCATCCGTTACGAGGGACCGCGCGGCGGCCCGGGCATGCGCGAGATGCTGTCGACGACGGCAGCCCTTTACGGCCAGGGCATGGGCGGCAAGGTGGCGCTGATCACCGACGGGCGCTTCTCGGGCGCGACGCGCGGTTTCTGCATCGGCCACGTCGGGCCCGAGGCAGCCGTGGGCGGTCCGATCGGGCTGCTCAGGGATGGCGACGTGATCTCGATCGACGCGGTCAACGGCACCATCGATGTGGCGTTGTCCGACAGCGAACTGGCTGCGAGGGCAAAGACCTGGAAGGCGCGCACGACCGACTATCAGTCGGGCGCGATATGGAAATATGCACAGACGGTTGGGCCGGCGCGCGATGGCGCGGTCACCCATCCGGGCGGTGCGAAAGAAACACATTGCTATGCGGACATCTGAGTTGTTGAGGTCGTCTGTCTTTTCGGCACTGGTCGTGTTCGCCACTTTTGGCGCGACCTTTGGCGCCGTGGGCCAGGCCATGGCCTTCGACGACAAGGTGTTCGACGACAAGACCGGCGTGAAGCCGCAATCCAGCCCATGGGCGGTGTTCCAGTTCGGCTTTTCCGCCTACAAGAACGGCCACAAGGAACAGGCCGCCGAGGCCTATAAATACGCCGCCGAGAACGGCCAGATCGGCGCCACCTGGAAGCTTGCCCGCATGTATGCCGAGGGCGACGGCGTGGCGCGCGACGACTATGAGGCGTTCAAGTTCTTCTCGGAGATCGTCGACCAGGATGTCGAGCCCGGCTCGCCCGAAGAAAGCTATGTCTCGGACGCGCTGGTGGCGCTTGGCGACTATCTGCGCAAGGGCATTCCCGGCAGCCCGGTCACCGAGAACGAGGTGGCGGCTCAGGAATATTACATGCGCGCCGCCGCCAATTACCGCAACCCGAACGCGCAGTTCGAGATGGGGCAGATGTTCCTGAAGGGCGAGGGCGGCGTGAAGGCCAGCGTCAAGCAGGCCGGGCGCTGGTTCCAACTCGCCGCCGAGAAGGGCCATGCCGGCGCGCAGGCGACGCTCGGCCATCTGTTGTTCCAGAGCGGCAAGATCGTTCGCGGCCTGGCGATGATGACCGCCGCGCTCGAACGCGCTTCGCCGGCCGATCAGCCGTGGATCCGCGGCATGCAGGAAGAGGCATTCGCCACCGCCGGCGAAGCCGACCGCCGCACCGCGATCTCGCTGGCGGACGACATCCTCACCAAGGGCGGCAACGCAGACCAGTAGTCTCGCTGGCCGCGCGGGGCCTAACCAGCAGCACTCGATTTCGATCTTGATCAGTTCGCGGTCGGCTCCGTCGGCACCATGCTGGGAGCCGGCGTCGAGATCGGCGTCACGTGCGGGTGCGGCGCCATCGTGTTCTCAGGGCAGCTATCCCCGACCTTTGTCCACGAGGTGTTGTTGAGCACCATGTCGCAGCGGGCAAGATGGCTCTGGTCGGCAACCGTCAGGCAGGCGACCTGTCCGACCGGATACGATTTTCCATTGGCAAGACATTCCGGGGCGGCGAAAGCCGGTACGATCGCGGCCATGGCAAATGCCAGGCCGATCGGACAAAGAACAATACGAATAGTCATGGGAACCCCGGCCGCCATGATGATCCCTCATCATGCGCCGGAATGTGGCTGTATGAGGTCAAGCGCCGGCGTGTCCCGCATCAGGCTGCCGGACAGGGGTTCTCCGTCAGGCCGGCTGCAGCGCGAGATCGATCGCCACCGGGACGTGATCGGACGGCTTTTCCCAGGCGCGCACATGCTTTTCGATCGAGGCCGCGGAAAACCGGTTGGCGGCTTCCGGCGACAGCAGCAGATGGTCGATGCGGATGCCGTTGTTCTTCTGCCAGGCGCCAGCCTGATAGTCCCAGAACGTATAGGTGCCGGATCCGTCGGTGACCGCTCGCACCGCCTCGGTGAAACCAAGATTGAGCAGCCGGCGGAAGGCCTGCCGCGTCTGCGGCTGGAACAGCGCGTCGCCCAGCCAGTTCTCCGGAAACCGTGCGTCGATCGGCTCGGGAATGACGTTGTAGTCGCCGGCCAGGACCAGCGCCTCTTCCAACCGCAGCCGCTCCTGCGCCCAACGCTCCAGCCGCTCCATCCAGGACAGCTTGTAGGAGAACTTCTTGTCGTCATCGATCGGATTGCCGTTCGGCAGATAGAGCGAGGCGACGCGCAATGCACCCTTGTCGGTCGAGAAGACGCCTTCGATGAAACGCGCCTGCTCGTCGGCATCGTCGCCGGGCAGGCCCCTGATAACCTCGTCGAAGCGCAATTTCGACAGGAGGGCGACGCCGTTGAAGCCTTTCTGGCCGTGGGTTTCGACATTGTAGCCAAGCGCCTCGATCTCGGCGCGCGGGAACTGGTCGTCGACCGTCTTGATCTCCTGCAGGCAGACGATGTCGGGCGCGCTCTCGGTCAGCCAATGGGTGAGGTTGCCGATGCGGGCGCGCACGCCGTTGATGTTCCAGGTGACGATTTTCATGACGGTCTCGATGCTGTTCAGTGAGGATCTTGCGGCGGGTGGCGTTCGACCAGCCCGATCGTATTGCCAGCCGGGTCCTTTAGGAAGGCCATCCATTCGCTTTCCCCCGCCGGACCGAACTGGCCTTCGGTGTCATTGTGCATCAGCGTCGGCGGCGCGGTGAAGGGGACGCCCGCGGCTTTTGCCTCGGCATGGAAATGGTCGAGGCCTGATATGTCGAGATAGACGGTTCCGGCCGGTATGCCGTCGGTGAACAACAGCCGCACATCGCCGGCCATGATGAAGGCGATGCCGGGCGGATCGAAGCGCGCGTGCAGGTTCATGCCGAGCACATCGCGCCAGAAGGCCAGAGTGGCATCGAGGTCGCGTCCGGCCGACAGCGCGATCTGACGGACCGCGCCGATTGCAGGCATTTCTATATGGAAAAGCTCGTGCCGCAGCCGCAGGAGGCGACGGCGTTCGGGTTCCGGATCTGGAACGACTGGCCCATCAGGTCGTCGACGAAATCGATCACCGAGCCACCCATATAGACAAGCGACAGATCGTCGATCAGCACCGTGGCGCCGTCCTTCTCGATGGCGACGTCATCGTCGTTGCGGGTGTCGACCAGATCGAACTTGTAGGAAAAGCCGGAGCAGCCGCCGCCTTCAACCGAGACGCGCAACGCCGTCTTGCCGGCTTCGCCGGAGACAATCTTGGCGATCCGCCTGGCGGCGGCCTCGGTCATGTCGACTTTCATGGCAGTCTTGGCATCCGCGCCCATCGGCGTCACCTTGCTTTCGGTTTCACATGATAGGTATGAAGCGCGACGGGGCAAGTCAACTGCGGCAGCATCAGCCATGACAAATGAGCTTGGCGACATCGGATTCGGCTATCGGCCGCGCGCGGCCTATGCCTGCGATCCGGCAAAGTCGCGCGGGCGGCTTTTCGACGAGGTCGAGAGCCCGACGCGCACGCCGTTCCAGCGCGATCGCGATCGCATCATCCATTCGACGGCGTTCCGGCGGCTGAAACACAAGACGCAGGTCTTCATCGCCCATGAAGGCGATCACTATCGCACCCGTCTGACCCATTCGATCGAAGTGGCGCAGATCGCGCGCGCGCTGGCGCGGGCGCTGCGCGGCGACGAGGATCTCGCCGAAGCGGTGGCGCTGGTGCATGATTTCGGCCACACGCCCTTCGGCCACACGGGCGAGGACGCGCTCAACGAGAAGATGGCCGCCTGGGGCGGCTTCGACCACAATGCGCAATCGCTGCGCATCGTGACAAGGCTGGAGGCGCGCTACGCCGAATTCGACGGGCTCAACCTGACCTGGGAAACGCTGGAAGGCCTGGTCAAGCACAATGGACCGCTGACCGACAGCAATGGCCAGGGTTTGAAGGGGCCGGTGCCGCAGGCGATCCGCGATTATTCGGAGCTGCACGACCTCGAACTGGACCGGTTTGCCGGCATCGAGGCGCAATGCGCGGCGATCGCCGACGATATCGCCTACAACACGCATGATATCGACGACGGCTTGCGGGCAGGGGTGCTGACCCTGGATATGCTGGAGACGGTCTCATTGCCGGGAACGATCCTGAAGGGCGTGCGCGCCCGCTATCCGGCGCTCGACGACGTGCGCACCGGCCATGAACTGCTGCGGCGCCAGATCACCGACATGGTCGAGGATGTCATCGTTTCCACCACTGCCAATCTGGAGCGGATCAAACCGCGGAGTGCCGACGCGGTGAGGGCAGCCGGGGAGACGATGGTGACTTTTTCGACCGAAATGGCTGCCTTCGAGAAAGAACTGAAGGCCTTTCTCTACAAGCACCTCTACCGGCACGTGGAGGTGATGCGGGTGCGCGCCGATGCCGAGCAGATCGTCAGGGACCTGTTCGACGTCTATTTCGCCGATCCGCGCGCCATGCCGGACGGCTGGCGCGAGGGGCTCGATCGGGCCGACGATCGCATCAAGGCGCGCAACGTGACCGACTTCCTGGCCGGCATGACCGATACCTACGCGCTCAAGGAACATCGGCGTTTGTTTGACCGCACTCCGGATTTGAGCTAGGGCGGGCTCGATTTTGCCGGCCAACGAGCCGGATTCGCTACAAAGCCGCCAGAGCAATACCCATGAACATCTTCGCCGACTTCACCGCGCGAATCACAAAAGCCGTCGAAGCGCTTGATCTGAAAGACAATGATGGCGTTTCGCCGGACCTGTCGCGCATTGCCGTCGAGCCGCCGCGCGACGCCAGCCATGGCGACCTGGCGACCAATGCGGCCATGGTTCTGGCCAAGCCGACCGGCCAGAATCCGCGCGCTCTGGCCGAAAGGCTGGCGCAAGCGCTGCGTGGCGACAAGGACGTTGCCGCTGCCGAGGTCGCTGGTCCCGGCTTCGTCAATCTCCGGCTCAGGGACGGCTTCTGGCAGGCGCATCTGACCGCGCTGCTTGGCGAAGGCCGCAACTATGGTCGCTCGACGGTTGGCGCTGGCAGGAAAACCAATGTCGAATATGTCTCGGCCAATCCGACAGGCCCGATGCATGTCGGCCATTGCCGGGGCGCCGTGGTTGGCGACGCGCTCGCCAATCTGATGGCCTTCGCGGGCTACGACGTGACCAAGGAATACGTCATCAACGATGCCGGCTCGCAGATCGACGTGCTCGGCCGTTCGGTCGTGCTGCGTTACCGCGAGGCGCTTGGCGAGGATATCGGCGAGATTCCCGCCGGGCTTTACCCCGGCGACTACCTGGTTCCTGTCGGCCAGGCGCTGGCCAGGGAGTTTGGCCGCTCGTTGCTGGAGATGCCGGACGACGAGGCGCTGGCCATCGTCAAGGACCGCACCATCGATGCGATGATGGCGATGATCCGCGAGGATCTGGCGATGCTCAACGTGCATCACGACGTGTTCTTCTCGGAACGCACGCTGCACGCCGACAATGCCAAGAAGATCCGCTCGGCGATCAGCGACCTGACGCTGAAGGGGCATATCTACAAGGGCAAGCTGCCGCCGCCCAAGGGCGAGAAGCCCGACGATTGGGAGGACCGCGAGCAGACGCTGTTCCGCTCGACGGCCGTCGGCGACGACATGGACCGGGCGCTGGTCAAGTCGGACGGTTCGTTCACCTATTTTGCCGCCGACGTCGCCTATCTCAAGGACAAGGTCGATCGCGGCTTCGTCGACCTGATCTATGTGCTCGGCGCCGACCATGGCGGCTACGTCAAGCGGCTGGAAGCGCTGGCGCGGGCGATTGCCGGCGATAAGGTGAAGCTTACCGTGCTGCTGTGTCAGTTGGTGAAGCTGTTTCGCGAGGGCGAACCTGTGCGGATGGGAAAGCGGACCGGGAATTTTGTTACCCTTCGCGAAGTCATCGAGGAAGTGGGACGGGATGCCGTCCGCTTCATGATGCTGTACCGTAAGAACGATGCACCGCTCGATTTCGACTTCGCCAAGGTGACCGAGCAGTCCAAGGACAATCCGGTGTTCTATGTGCAGTACGCCTCGGCGCGCTGCCATTCGGTGTTCAGGCAAGCGAGCGAGCAACTGGGCGAGGCCAATTTCGATCGCAACAGCCTGGCCTCCGCCGTGACGTCGCTGACCGACGAGGGCGAGATCGGCCTGATCCGCAAGCTTGCCGAATACCCGCGCCTGATCGAGTCCGCGGCACTTGCGCTCGAGCCGCATAGGCTGGCATTTTACCTCTATGATCTGGCTTCCAGTTTCCACGGACACTGGAACCGTGGCACAGATAATCCGGACTTACGTTTTGTTAAGGTTAACGACCGACAATTGACGCATGCCAGACTAGGGCTGGTGCAGGCTGTTTCGGACGTTCTGACGTCCGGCCTGACGTTGATCGGAGCCGCTGCGCCCACCGAAATGCGTTAGGTTTGACTAAAAAACCTGTCACCTTTTGCCCACATTGCGCTGGTAAGGGCCAACCCTACGCGACGTCCATGGCGTCCGAATGAGTGCGAGTTCGGGAACAATAATGGCAGACAGAACCCAGCTGAGAGCAGCCGACAACAACGACATCGCTGGCGATGATCCGTTCGCTGAACTGACCAGGATCATGGGATTCGACCCACGCCAGCCGGTCAGGCCGCAAGCGCCCGCCCAGCCGAAAGCCCCCGTCGCCGATCAGCCGGCGCAAGAGGGGGATTTCGATATCGATCTCGAGAAGGAACTGATGGGCGAGTTCGGCGCTGACGACAGCGACGCCGCTCCGGTTGCCGAAGCTCATGAGCCGACGTTCGAAACGGCTGATGCCAATGCGGCTGATGTCAGCGCGATGGACGACGATCTCGCACTGTCGCTCGACGACGATTTCCATCTCGACTTGTCGGATGTCGACGACCATGCAGCCGTCGCCAGCCATGGGGATTTGGACGCTGCCGAAACCGCGCCAGCCGTCGAGCCGGCTTTCGAGTCTGATTTCGACAATGCCGTCGCAAGTTCGCTCGAAGACGTTTCGCCCTTCGAGGACGATCAGCCGATGGAGGACGAGCTTGCCGCGTCGCTCGATCAGGACTTCCGGATCGACGAGGAAGCCGACGAGGTGCAGCACGCCGCGCCCATCGCCGACGTGCCTGCTGCTGTCGTGCCGGCCTCCGATCATGAATTCGACGATGCGGTCGCGATCTCGCTAGAAGACGAGCTAATGCTCGACGACCATTCCGAGGCCGAACGGTCCTTCACGGCCGCGGACCCGGTCGAGTACCCCATGCCGGCGCAAGCGACCGCGCGTGACGTCCAGGCAATCTCCGACGAGGATTTTGCCGGCCACTTCGACGACGCCATGGCTGATGTCGATATGGATTTTGCCAGTCGCGGGGATCTTGACAGTCGCGCGGATCTTGACAGTCGCGCGGATGAGCCGGTCGCATTCGATGAGCCGGAAGCGGATGATGTGCCGGCCGAAACCGCGGACGCCAAGGGCGAGGTTTCCAGCCCTGCAGGCGCGTCGGACGATGGCTTCGACCTGGACTTCGACGATACGTTTGCCGAGACGGCCGACGAGCCCGTCGTCGAGGCCGCAGCCGCTCCGGTCCAGCCAGTGGCGCCGGCCGTTGATGTGGCCGAGCAAGCCCCGATCGAGGATGAACGAAGCCTGGAAGACGAGTTGAATGCGCTGCTGGGTGCCATGACCGCGCGCACGGTGGCCAGGGAGCCCGTGATGGCTCAACCGGCTGTCGCCGCTCAACCGGCTGTCGCCGCGGTTGCGGAGACCGCTGAGGAGCCGGCCGATCTTGTCGGCAACCTCGAGTGGGATCTCGACGAACCGACGCCTGATGAGCAGCACCACCTTGATGCTGCTCAAGCCGCAGATCCGGATCTCGACGATCTGCAGCTTGATAACTTTCAGGACCAGGATCAGCGCTCCGATGTCGCCGCGCAAGACGATGTCGATTTCGACGATGATGCGTTCGACGCGGCTTTGGCCAAGAGCCTGGATCCGCGCGACACGGCCACTTCCCGGCCCGATCAGAACGATTCACTCGATTGGCTGGCGGAACGTTCCGAGCCGACGGAGCCGACCCGTTCGTGGAGCCGCGTGACGCCGGTTCCGCAGCAGCCGGCATTTAGCGCTCAGCCGACCGCTTCGATAACACCCCGGGCCGCCGCGCCGGCAGTCGCCGCGGCGCCGTCCTATCGTTCGGCCGAGCCAGTCGAGACCGCCGCCCATGCAGCTCCCGTATCGGTGCCGCAACCCCGTCAGTCCGCGCGCTACGAAGACATGCCCGATGTCGAGACAGTCGATGTACCCGAGCGTGTCGTGGCGCTGGCGGACGATCTCGACATCCCGGAACTGCATTTCGAGGAAGACGCACCGGCGACGCCTGGTTATGACGATCTCGACGCTGAGTTCTCCAGCCTTCTCACCGAAATGAACGCAGTGGATGTCGCTGCCGCTCCCGCCGGCAAGGGGGCCAGTGCGTCCTACGACGATGATTCCTACAACGCCGGGTTCAAGCCGGGCTATGACGCGGTCAAACCGGGCTATGACGGACTGAAGCCGGCCTATCAGCCGGAAGCGCGGACCTATGCGGCGCGGCCGGCGGAAATGTCTGCCCGCACGACAGCGTCAGCCGGCTATGCCGATGCCGCGAGTTTCGACCTCGACAGTTTGCCCGGCAGCCAGCCGGTTTCGCAGGCGGACGATTTCACCGTCGACGAACTCGACTACGATCCCGAACTGGACGAGGCGATGGCCGTTCCGGGTCTCGGCGAGCGGGAGGCCGCGAGGCCCTCGCGCCGACGTGGCCTGTTCATTGCGGCGATTGTCGGCGCGGTGGCGGTCGCTGGTGGCCTCGGCGCCTTTGCGCTGTCTTTGGGCGGCAAGGGCGGCAGCGAAGCACCGGTGATCGTCAAGGCCGACAACGCACCGATCAAGGTCAAGCCGGAAAATCCGGGCGGCACGGTGGTGCCGAACCAGGACAACAAGGTCTACGACGCGGTGGTCAAGGGAACAAAGCCCGCCGAGCCGGTTCAGGAAAAGCTGGTCACCAACACCGAAGTGCCTGTGGATGTGCAGGCGAAGGATCCCGCCCGCGCCATCGATCTTTCGCCTGACCAAAACGCCGCGGCAGCTGCAACGGATGACGGCAACGCTGCGTCGACGGCCAGCGCGGCGCCAGCCGACAACGCCGCGCCGGCGCCGAAATCCGAGGATCGCATCGCGCAGGTGTTGCAGGATGCCGACAAGGGCACCAATGCCGATGTCGTCGCCGTGGCGCCGCGCAAGGTGAGGACCATGGTGGTCAAATCTGACGGTTCGCTGGTGCCGCGTGAGGATCCGGCGCCCGCGGCACCGCAAGTGGCGGCCGTTGAGCCGGCCGACCCGGCGCCGCAGCATGTTGCCCCTTCGGCCCAGGCCGACGCGGACCAGACCGGCACGGTGGCGCCCGCCGCCGCCCAGGCAGACGACGAGCCGGCCCTCAAGCCGGCGGCCAAACCGGCAGCCGCGCCCAAGGCCGAGGCCAAGCCCCAATCCTCCTCCAGCACACAGTCGGCCAACACGCCGGCCAAGGTTCCGGTCGCGCCGCAGCGCCCGTCCGACCAGCCGGTCGATGTCGTCGGCGAGGTCAAGCCCGACCAGGTTGCATCCATCGATCCGGCATCGACCGCGACTGGTGGTGGTTCGTGGTCGATGCAGATCGCTTCGCAGCCGACGGTCGAAAGCGCCCAGTCCAGCTATCAGGACCTGCAGCGCCGCTACGGCAGCGTGCTTGCCGGCCGTACCGCCAACATCGTCAAGGCCGAGATCGCCGGCAAGGGCACCTTCTACCGGGTCCGCGTGCCTGCGCAGTCGCGCAACGACGCGATCAACCTGTGCACCAGCTACAAGGCCGCCGGCGGCAACTGCTTCGTCTCGCGCTAACAGCCGATCCAGCCAATCAAAGCCGGCGCGGTCCAGACCGCGCCGGCTTTTTCGTGGGAAACAGACCTGGCGTTTGACCGCATGCGGTCCGGGACGATTCCCTTTGATCACGCAAAGCCCTAAACTCCTGGCATGACCGAATCAAAATCCATGATCCTCGGCTGCGCCGGGAAATCGCTCACTCGCGAAGAAATCAATTTCTATCGCAATGAATGCCCGTGGGCCTTCATCCTGTTTGCGCGCAACATTGGCGAGACCGAGCAGATCCGCGATCTGGTCGCCGAGATGCGCGACTGCATCGGCCGTCCGGACGCGCTGGTGTTCATCGACCAGGAAGGCGGCCGGGTGCAGCGCCTGCGGCCGCCGCTGGCGCCGAACTATCCGGCCGGCGGCGCGCTTGGCGCGCTGTGGCGCGACGATCATGACGCCGGCGCCCGCGCGGCCTGGCTGATGGCCCGGCTGCATGCCTTCGACCTGCTTCGCTATGGCATCACGGCGGATTGCCTGCCGGTCCTCGACGTGCCGATCGAAGGCGCCAGCGACGTCATCGGCGCGCGCGCCTATGGCAAGGAGCCGCGACCGGTGATCGAACTCGGCCGCGCCGCCGCCGAAGGCTTGATGTCGGGTGGCGTGTTGCCTGTCATGAAGCACATTCCGGGTCATGGCAGGGCCTTTGCCGACACGCATTTCGAGTTGCCGACGGTGGACGCTTCGCTCAGCGATCTGCAGCGGCATGACTTTGCCCCGTTCAAGGAGCTAAACCATCTGCCGATGGCGATGACAGCGCATGTCGTCTACAGCGCAATCGACCCGAAGAACCCGGCGACGACCTCCGGCAAGGTCATCGACGAGATCATCCGGCGTGAAATCGGCTTCGACGGCTTGCTGATGAGCGACGACACCTCGATGAAGGCACTTTCTGGGGATTTCCCGACAAAGGCGGCTTCGATCCTTGCGGCGGGCTGCGATCTGGTCCTTCACTGCAATGGCGTTTTCGAGGAGATGGCCGGCATCGCATCGCGGACCACGGGGCTCGAGGGCAAGTCGCTGGAGCGTGCCAAGCGGGCGCTGACCTATATCAGCAAAAGCGACGCGGCTGAAGAAACCGAGATACGCGCGGAATTCGCCACCTATTTCGATGCGGTGGCCTGACAAAGGAAGCGAGAGGGCGTGGCGGAAACATTGGAAAGCAAGGCCGCGAAGGCCGCACCGATGGACCGTCTGTGGGCCGAGAATGACGATTCACGCGTCACTGGCGATCCGTCGCTGGTCGTCGATGTGGCCGGCTTCGAAGGCCCGCTCGATCTCCTGCTGCATCTTGCCCGCACCCAGAAGGTCGATCTGGCGAGGATTTCGATCCTGGCGCTGGTCGAGCAATATCTAGCCTTTGTCGAGACGGCGAGGGCGCTCAGGCTCGAGCTTGCCGCCGACTATCTGGTGATGGCTGCGTGGCTGGCCTTCCTCAAGTCGAAGCTGCTCATTCCCAAGCAGCCGGGCGACGAGGGCGAAAGCGGCGAGGAGCTGGCGGCGGTGCTGCAGTTCCGGCTGAAGCGGCTGGAGGCCATGCGCGACGCCTCGGCGCGCCTAGTCAACCGCAACCGGCTCGGCCGCGACGTGTTCGCGCGCGGCATGCCGGAAATGGTCATCGTCGAAAAGCGCAACGCCTATTCGGCCTCGCTCTACGATCTCCTGACCGCCTACGCCCAGCAGCGGCAGAAGCAGGCGATCAACAATGTGACGATTGCCAGGCGCGGTGTCTGGTCGCTCAAGGACGCGCGCGACATCCTGACCCGGCTGGTCGGCGCGGTGCGCGACTGGACGGCGCTGGAGAGTTTTCTGATCGAATACATGACCAGCCCCGAGGAGCGGCGCACGGCGATCGCCAGCTCGTTCGCGGCCACGCTGGAACTGGTGCGCGAAGGCAAGATGGACATGCGGCAGGACGAAGTGTTCGCGCCGATCTATCTGCGCGGCCGCGTGCAGGCAATCAAGGCAGTCGAGGTGGCATCATGAGCGAACGCGCCAACGCTTCGGTTATCCCGTTCAAGGTCGACGACGAGCCGGAAGCGGAGTTGTTTTCCCAGGAACCGGCCGAGCAGGTCCAGAATCCGGCCGAGCGGCTGCATTTGGCGGAAGCCGTGCGCATGGCCGAGGCGATCGTGTTCGCCAGCGCCGAGCCGGTCAGCGAAAAACAGCTTGCGGCGCGCCTGCCCGACGGCATCAACATCGCCCTGGCGATGGCCGACCTGCAGCAGATCTATGCGCGGCGCGGCGTCAATCTGGTGCGCGTCGGCGACGCCTGGGCGTTCCGCACCGCTGGCGACCTGGCCTTCCTGATGAGCCGCGACACGGTGCAGCAGCGCAAGCTGTCGCGCGCGGCGCTCGAAGTGCTGGCGATCATCGCCTACCACCAGCCGGTGACACGCGCCGAGATCGAGGACATCAGGGGCGTCGAAACCTCGAAAGGCACGCTCGACACGCTGCTGGAAACCGAATGGGTGCGCATGCGCGGCCGGCGCAAAACGCCGGGACGCCCCGTTACCTATGGCACGACAGAGACCTTCCTCGACCATTTCGCGCTGGAGGAAATCCGCGACCTTCCCGGCATGGAGGAACTGAAGGGGGCAGGGCTGCTTTCGGGCCGCATGCCGTCGAATTTCTCCATTCCGCAGCCACCGGCCGACCCCGATGCGCTGACCGACGACGAGGATGCGCTGACCGACATCGACCTTGAGGAACTCGGCCTGCTGACGCCGCGCGTCACGGAAGATTGACTGGCAATCGCGGCCAATCCGTCGAGGATGCGCGGATTCGTAGCGGGCCGTCACGCCGAAAATGCGTGACATCCGCCACCCTTTCATAAACTCTGTCGCAGTTGTGTTTGAATCCCTACGCGAAAACGCATAGATCATCGCCAGGGAAAACATTCGAGAGAGATTTGCTATGGGTTCATTTTCGATTTGGCACTGGATGATCGTGCTGGTGATCGTGCTTTTGGTGTTCGGCCGTGGCAAGATCCCAGAGCTGATGGGCGACATGGCCAAGGGCATCAAGAGCTTCAAGAAGGGCATGGCCGACGACGACGTTGCCGACGACAAGCGCACCGTCGAACACCGTGCCGACGAGACCGTTTCGGCCGCGAAGGAAAAAGCCAGCAAGAGCTGAGCCACAGGTTCTAGTCGGAACAGAGTGCCATGTTTGAAGTCGGCTGGACCGAAATGCTGGTCATCGCGATCGTCATGATCGTGGTCGTCGGACCCAAGGATTTGCCCAATATGCTGCGCACCTTCGGGCGCACGACGGCGAAGCTGCGCGCCATGGCGGCCGACTTCCAGAAACAGTTCAACGAGGCGCTGAAGGAAGCCGAACTCGACGACGTCAAAAAGTCAGTCGACGAGCTCAGGGGCCTCAGTCCGATGGCCGAGATCAGGAAGCAGCTCAATCCGTTCGAACAGGCAGCGGCCGATGTGCGCTCCGGCGTCGACGCGGTTATGAAACCGAAGCCGGCAGATGATCCGGCAGCGCCCGCCGCCTCGACGCCGCAGGCGGCAGAACCGTTGAAGAACGGCGCGACGACCATGCCTGGCGTCAACGGGCCGGAAGCGGCGCCGGCAGCGCCGATTTTCCCGGCCATGACCGATGAATCGGTGGTGACGGCGTCAGTGCCGACAGAACCGGCGGCGAAGGCGTCAGCGGCGAAGAAGGTGACCGAGGCTGTGCCGGCAAAGGCGACACCGGTTGCAAAAGCGCCGGCCAATGCTTCCACAAATGGCGCAAAGGCTTCCGCTTCGGCAAAAGCTGTGACTGCGAAGGCTACGCCCGCATCCAAGGCGCCGGCGAAGGCGGTGACGGCGGCAAAGCCTGAAGCGCCCAAGGCCGCGAAGCCGGCCGCGGCCAAGACGGTCGCGACCAAGACCGCGACGAAAGCCGAACCGAAGCTTGCCGCGGCGAAGAGGCCGGCGGCCAAGAAGACGGCGGGAGCCGCCAAGTGAGCGTTTCGGACACGGAAAAAGGACGAGATCGAGAAATCGTCGGCGCCGCTGATGGAGCATCTGATCGAGCTGCGCCGGCGGCTGATCTGGTCGATCGGTGGCTTTTTCGTCGCCTTCCTGGTGTGTTTCTTCTTCGCCAAGAGGCTGTTCAACGTGCTGGTGATCCCGTTCAAATGGGCGACCAAGTGGGCCGGGCTTGATCCGCACAAGGTCGAGCTGATCTACACCGCACCGCAGGAATTCTTCTTCACCCAGGTCAAGCTCGCCATGTTCGGCGGCATGGTCATCGCGTTTCCGCTGATCGCCACGCAGATCTACAAGTTCATTGCGCCCGGCCTCTACAAGAACGAGCGCAACGCCTTCCTGCCGTTCCTGATCGCGTCGCCGATCCTGTTCCTGATGGGCGCGTCGCTGGTCTATTTCTTCTTCACGCCGATGGTGATGTGGTTCTTCCTCGCGATGCAGCAGGCCGGCACCGACGACCAGGTGCAGATTTCGCTGCTGCCGAAAGTGTCGGAATATCTCAGCCTGATCATGACGCTGATCTTCTCCTTCGGGCTGGTGTTCCAGCTGCCGGTGGTGACCAGCCTGATGACGCGGGTCGGCATGCTGTCGTCCAAGGCGCTGGCCGAAAAGCGCAAATGGGCGATCGTCATTGCGTTCGTCGTCGCGGCGGTGCTGACGCCGCCCGATCCGATACATGGTGTGCGGACTGCG